>DASRRM010000236.1:0-10570 GCA_035695715.1 Tepidisphaeraceae bacterium | reverse complement strand
AGGTGGCCGCCCGCCGAATCGTGGTAATGGGCGTAATGCCGCCTGACGTGGGCGGTGGTGAGGCGGAGCATGAATTTCGAGAGATCGCCGTCGCCGCTGGGGCGGAGGACCAGGTGCCAGTGGTTGGGCATCAGGCAGTACGCCAGCAAATCAATGGGGACAGTTTCCCTCACTTCCGCCAGGAGTTTGAGGAACGCCAGATAATCCCCGTCCTTGAGGAATAGCTGCCGGCGGCCATTCCCACGATTGAGCACATGGTAGATCACGCCGCCGGGGGCAATACGTCCAACTCGTGGCATGGGTTGGAGTGTCGTCTTGGGGAAGGGCTTTGTCAAGATATATAGGAATGTCCCCTTATGTTTTTCTCCGGGTGAGTGGGGATTGCCGGTTCGCGATTCGTTGCGATCGTCCATGATAAGCTCCTGTTTTTGGCTCGATACGCCAAGTTAATCAAACCTGTCCCGTTTTCTTAGCCTGTCCCGTTTTCTTCGCCCCAATCAAACCCGTCCCAAATCCGTCCCGTTTCATTCGCCAGACAAACAAAAGGGCTCATGTTTTTGTTTATAGGAATGTCCCCTTATGTCTTCTTTTATAGGAATGTCCCCTTATGTCTTCTTCCTATTCAGCGCTTTCGGCTCCGGTATCATCTGCTATTTTAATAGCAGCGATTTTCGCCTCGAACAAGTCTATTGCGGAGCTGAAGAAGGTCCGCAAGCACTCTATTGAGCAAAAACGTAAGTCGGCCTGCCCCCCTAGCATCTTCGACACAAGGGTGAGGTAGGTATAAGTGTAATCGCGTGGGGGAATAATTCGACCATAATACATGAAGTGCCAAAACAACTCCATTTTGTCGCTGGCATGTCCCGATTCCTTCAGCTCATCCGAGAACAGAAAAGCTCCGAAGTTCATAGATATGATCGGGCCCTTCATGCTTATTTCAGAGCCACAGGTACGGCAAATGTAATCATTTGTATCATCATCCAGCCTCTCCGCCGTAATTGGCAAATTCATCGTCATCTCCGAAACTCTCGAGGTCGCCGGTCGTCTCTGCGCCGGAGACCGCACGAAATAGTCGATTCCGACGTAGGTCTAACGGAGCAACTTATGCAAAGTTCATAGCCAAGCCGCGACCACCGATACGAATCGCGCCCCCGGAAAAAACAAAAGGGGACATTCCTATATTCATGCTTTCTCCCTTCCCGGCCTGGCTCGCGGGCGGAGCGTGAAGCTTAGGCCGCGGCGCTCGGCGGTTTGCCGGACCCACGGCGGCGAGCCGTACGGGCGGCCACGCTTGATGCTCGTGCGGAATGGCTCCAAATCATCGGCGTCCATCTTCCCGTTCACAATCTCCACCCAATTGCCGGGCCGATTCAGCGGCCACGCCGACAGCAATTCAGAATAGTGATCGCGCTGCCTCGCGTACAGGCTGCCCAGCTTCTCGATCAGTTGCTCTTCAAGTTGGCTCTCCGGCGAAGTCATTCTGAGCCCTGCATTTCTTTGATTGCCGTCGGCAGCGTGGGGCGCTTTACCGCGAATTTCCGTCCCAGCCGCGCCTGGACGAGGATGGTAGAGAGAGGCCGGTCAAAATGCACGCCGGGCGAATACCGCTGCTGGCGGCGGCTTCGCTTTCGCAGGCAAAGTCCGGGCGCGTGTCGGCGTGGGATGGGACATCGATATCCCATTGCCCGGCGGGATGGGACATTTTTTGTCCCAAAAATGTCTCAGATGTCCCATCGGCGTCCGCGGTTGGCGCGGGCATGGAATTGGCGTAAAGAGTTGCCGCGGATTGGTTTGCGGGAAATAAAAAGAAGCGACATGTCCCATTTTGGATGAAAAATCGCAAAAAATGGGACACTTTTGGACATGGGCCATGGTGCGCACCATTTTGGGGCGCCAAATGGTGCGCTTTGGGGCGCGGCGGACTGGCGGATCAGTCATGTCTGCGTACGCATCCCCAAGGCGCGGGCTCGGCAGCTTCAATCCTTCTGCCCGTCCAGCGTCCAGAAGATGGCGTTTTTCAGGAGGCTTTGGGCGTAGCCGGGCTCGTAGCCCAGGATGCCCCAGGTGCCGGTGTTGAGAAGGCCGGAGGTGATGTCCAGGCTGGTGAAGATGACGTGGCCTTTGCCGGCTTTGAAATAGTCGATTGTGCCGCCTGAGGCTCCGATTTTTTCGATGGCATAGGGACGCAGCTTGCTCCGCGAAAGGTCTTCCATTCCCGAGCCACTGGCCTGCAGAAGGGGATGGTATGGCTGCAGCAGCAGCGGATTGGCGCTGGGGAAGGCGGCAAACAAAAGAGAGCTGCGGATCGATTCGTCAAATGCGCCTTTGCCGCCGGTCAGGTCGATCAGCAGCACGCCGCCGTCTTCCACATACTTTTTCACGGCGGCAACTTCGTCGGCGGTGGCGCGGTAGGCGGCAGTGCCGGTGAGATGGGCGAAGGGATAGGTGGCGGCGTTGAGCTCGCGCATGGGAACGGCCTGCACGTCCAGGCCGTAGCCGGTCTGCTTGTGGAACCAGCGGCTGAAGCGCGTCCAGGCGTAGGGCTCGGGGTCCCACGGCCCGGCGTATTGCACGCGGGCGATCTTCACCGTCATGCTCGAAGCACCAACCACGGGGCCGAGGTTGTTGGTGTCGAGCCGATTTCGCAGGTCGCGGCGGCCGGCGGCATAGATGAACATGTTCAGGCCGAGCTGATAAATCGGCTTGCCGGCCTGGCCTTTTTGCTCGCGCAATTGCCAGCGGCGGGAAATATCCGTCGGCGAAAACAGCATCAGAATTCGCGCGCCGTTGCTGACCATGCGCAGCGGCGGGTGCGTTGTCAGCTTGTACACCGAGTTGAAAAGCGGATGGCCCGGCGGGACATCCTTCATCTCATATTGCGGAAACAGCCGATGCCCTAGCTCGGCGGCAAACGGGGCCATGACGCGGGCGTCGCCGTCGGCCTGCACGAAAAGCATGCCGCCGGCTAACACAAACTGGCGGATTTTGTCGACGTCGTCGTTGCTCAATTTCGGCGGGATGTGGCTGCCGATGTAAAGGATGGGCGAGTCGGTCCAATCGGTCCACTGCGCCGAAATCGGCACCACCTGCCAGTTGAGCGGCTTTTCCATCTCGTGCGACGCATATTTGGCGAGGTTGGCCACGTCGCGCGGGCGATTGGCCCAGAAGCCGTCGTAGCGCAGCTTGTTCATGAGCACCGGATGGCGTCCGCGCGAGAGGAAGAGCAACGCGTAGGCGGTGTCGACCGTGTTTCCCCATGAGCCGTTGGGGCTTTGGCGGCGGAGGATCTGGCGGGCGAGCTCGGGATACCAGTTGTGCTTTCCGAAGAATTTGAAGCCGCTGGCAAGCCCAACGCGCTCCACGCCATACAGGCAATAGCCCCATTGGCCCTGAATGTCGACCGAATGGTCCCCCTGTTCCAGCCAGTCGAGTCCCTTTTTCAAGGGAGGAGAAAACGGCTCGCGCCCGACGGCGGTTCCAAACAGCGGCGCGTCAATCCAATCATGGCAGACAAACATCGAGGCGATGCCGGCGCAGGTCATTGTCAGGCGTGGGTCGCCCTGCTGGTGATAGCACCACTCGCCGTTTGGCGCCTGGCAGCTCGTCCAGTGTTTTTCGACGTCGATCCAATATGATTTGGGGATTTCGATTTCGGTTTCCGCGCCGGACCACACGCCGAGCAGCCCGTATTGCGAGTTGGAGTTGTCCCAGTTGCCCTCGCGAATGGCGTTGGGCGCATCGTTGAAATAGGTGTATGCGCCTTTGTTGACGGTTTTCAGAAGTGACGTGACGTCGGCTTTGAGAACTTTGAAGTCTTCCTTGCGATTGTTGTGAGCCAGGGCGGTGGCGCGCAGGCCGCGCGAATAGGTGCCAAACCGGTCTTCCAGAGGCAGGGCTTTCATGGCGTCGAAGCAGCCGGGCAGGAATGGGCCGTGCAGGCTCAGGCGCGTGTCGTTGGGGAGAGCTTCGCCGCACTGCATGAGGGCATAGACGCACAGCACGTCTGCGCCGTCGTGGTAGCCGTCGCGCATGGCACGTTTGCCGCGGCCTTGAGCGCCGTCGCGCAACTCGAATGTCTTGGGGTCAAATTCGCCAATGAGGAAATCGACGCCTTTTTGAATCGATGCGCCGATCTGGGCGTCGGTCAGATCGCCGGAGGTATCGGCAACCGTATGAACCGGCGGGCGGCCGGCGGGGGCGGGATGTTCGACGACGGGATGATGCTCCGCGGGCGGCGGAACGGGAACGGGGGCGATTTGTTGCGCGCTGGCGACGGAATTCGCCGCCGGGCGCGGCGCGGGGGATGGATCGACATGCACAACGGTTGGTGCCGATGCCGGCGGGGGAGCGGCGGGAACGGGGGCTGTGGCCTTTTGCGCCGCCGGACGATCCAGGCGGGCCAGATCCTGCTTCACTTCACCAGCAAGTTTGTTGAGTTCGGGATCATCGGTGCGGCTGGCCAGAAAGTCGGATAATTCCGCATATTTGGCTTTGGCTTGCGTGAGCTGGTGATTGGAAACCAGGGTGGCGGCGTCGGAATGCATGCTCATCGCCGCGAGTCGATCCTGCGTGCGATGTAGCTGGCGAAGCATGTCAAACCCGAACCAGCCGCCCGCGCCGAGGAGGATTAATACGCCGACGGCAAGTGTGATGCGCAGGCCGCCATTGCGAGCTGGAGGCGGGGGGGTGGCAGACTCTTGCGATGCAGGGTGGGAGTGAGGGTCGGCTGGATTTGTCGAAGCGGCCGGCAGGGTGAATTGCCTTCCGCAGGCGGCGCAGACAGTCTGCGCGCCGGCCTGATCATCCGGAAGCCGCGCACGTTTTCCACATTCCGGACAGCGAGCAACGATTGCCATCGCGCCTTTCCAGGGCCGCGAGCAAGCCCTAACCCTCATCTAGGACGCCAACGGAGGGTATTTATTGTTGCAGCGGAGGGCCGGCAGGGCAAGAGGGGATTTGGGGCGGATGGGCGGATTCCAACCAGCGGCTGGGTTTGGCGCGGAAGTTAACCCGACAAGATTTCCGGACGCTGAAACGGAGGGCGGGCACTGCCCGCCGCTGACGTCTCTCCCGAAATTAAAGCTCTGCGGGCAGTGCCCGCCCTACGTTTCAGCGCCCGCCGCTGACGTCTTCCCTGGAATTACAGTTCGGCGGGCAATGCCCGCCCTACGTAAACCAGCTCGGTCAATCTGAAAAACGCTCCGGGGCCACACTTCCGCTATTTGTCTTTCTTCTTGCCCAGGCCGTTGATCAGTGAATGAAGGGGATCTTTATCGGGTTGGGTGGTTGCGCCGTCGGCACCATTAAGAAGTCCCTTCAGGTTATTGGGGATGCCGGGGATGTTGGTCAGGTTTTTCTTCAAGGCGGCCTGGAGATCGAACTTGGGATCATCCACCGGGCCGGTGAGGGGGAGTTTGATGCCGGCGTCCTGGCCGGCTTTGATGCCGAACAACGCCATCGGCAGATCGAGCTGCATATCCATCATTTGCGTGGCTAATGTTACCGAGCCGGCAAGCTTCAGCGGGCGCTTGCCGCCGCCGAAGGCCAGTGTCAGGTGTTGCTTGGAAACGCCATGCTGCACCAGCACATTGAAGTCGTCGATGTCGCCGGCCAGGCTTTCCATGGAGAGCTTTTTAATGAACGGCAAGTTGGTGGCTTTAAGCTGGCCGGCGATTTTGGCGACCAGCACGTTGCCGATCTCCAATTTGTGAATGACCAGGTTCAGCTCAATTACGCCATCGTTTTCCGGCACATCCTGCATCATGATGGCGGCCAGCGGGAATCTATCACAGCGAGCGATTTCGATGGAAAGTTTTCCGGAAGATTTATGGGCATCGGCGAACACCGGATTGCCCCCCAGAAATGTCGATGTGAAAGGCGGGTTCAACTCGACGTTGTCGAGGAATTTCATTTTGTCAGGACAAGATAGCGTGGGATATTTTCCGGTGAGATCGATTGTCGCGCCGGCCAGCGAGAGCTTGCCGCCATTTAACTCCGCCGGGGGAGGATATTGCTGATCGCCGGTCTTCCCGGCGTAGGCGATGGCGGCCTTCCCGCCGGCCAGGCGCAGCGGCAGGACGAGGTTCTTCAGCGCCGCCCCTTTGCCGTCGAAGGAATCGAGAATGAATTCGCCATTGGCGGTTACGCCGGCGATTGCCTCGGCGAATGGCTTATCCGCCGGCAGGCTGCCGTTGATGACGAATTTCTCGTCATGGTTCCCGGCAACTTTCACATCCTTCAGCGATTCCTTCTGCTCCTTCGACAGCCAGACCCTGGCCATGTCCCACAGCATGGCGGAGTTGTATGAAACGTCGATGGTAAGATTGTTGAACTTCCGCTGGTTGAGCAGATCGCCGATGTCTCCATTGACGATGACCGAACTGCCGGCCCCGCTGCACATGGCGCGAAGCTTGGAAAAGGTGACATTTGTGACCGCGTCTTTCGCGGCTGCTCCGCCGGGCGAAGTCATATTCACCGAGCCGTCGACATAGATCGCGCCGACGTTGTCGGAAACGCCGTCCTTCACGATGCCGATGTCTTTGCCATTGACCAGCGGCGTAACCGTCACGCCGTTGGCGGCGGTGGCGACGTCGATCGTCGCATTGAGCGTTCCGCCGGTAAAGGCGACCGGCAACATTCCGCCAAAGCCCTGCTGGAAATGCTTCAAGTCGGCGGCGGTCACCAGCTTCTGCGTGACTTTCATCTGTCCCGGCGTCAGCAATTCATTATCGCCGGCGATTTGCATCGTGCCCGACGCCGAGAAATTGAGCATTTCGCCGCCGTCAACCCCATAGGCGATAACCTTCAGCGAATCCTCGATCGGGTCGTTGATGCCGGTGATTTTGACTTCGCCGGTGATGGTGCGGAAGTCGACCCTGGCGTATTTCGGATCGGGATTGGTGTCATCCTGGAACGTTCCCCGGCAGCCGATCAATTGAATGTCGCCGTCGATCATTGGAAGCTTGGTCGTCTTATTTTCCTTCTCACCGTTCGCAGCATTTTCCTTCCCCTCATGTCGCGCCGAAGCCGGCGCATTTTTGGTGAGCCGGGCGAAATTGAGCGTGCCGTCGGAATATCGTTCGGCATAAAAGTCCAGGCCCTCCACGCGCGTATCGCCGAGATGAATCTTTCCGCGCATCGCGCCGAGCAACGACAACTGCGTGCTGAGGCGGGGAATTTGCAGGATTTGCCGATCGTGTTCATCGAAGACTTTGACATCGTCGGCATGAATGCCGCCTGTCCACCCGATCGACCAGTTGGTCACGGTTACGTGGCCGTTGAGATTGTCGTTGATCTTGCCAAGGACAAAAGTCCGGCCCGGCCCGGTGCTGAGAAGGGTGGGCGTGATAGCCGCAAGAATCACAAGAAAAATAACCAGCCCGAGCACCGCGAGAAGAATTCGGCGAAGCCATCGGCGTTTGCGAATCGGCGTTACAGGTTTTGGCGCCGGATCAGGTGTAGAGCGATTGGACGCATTTGAATCGGCGGGCGGATCGGTTGGGAGATTATCTTGCGTCATGGGTTCATAAGGATGGTTAACCGCAAACCACAAAGACGACGCTAACGAGATTGGTCGAACGCCAGGACGTCAGGAACGCCAAGTTCGGAAAGAGAAGAAAAATCAACTGTATTCATGGCGTCTTTCCTTGGCGCTCCTGGCGTTTTGGCGTTCACTTTACGCATTTTCTTAGCAGGCCCGTCATTCCTTCAACTTGCTGACCAGCGACATCCCCGATTTGCGAAGCACCGAGGCCTCTGATCTGGCGTGCGCCAGAATATCCGACGGGCTGGTGCGGACAGCGCTGCCGCCGGCGTTATTGGCGCGAGGCGGGTCGCCGACGTTTCCGAAATTCGTGCCGCCCTGCTGGAAGTTAAAGCTTCGCAGCGCCAGCAACGTGGAATTCTGCGGGCGGGCGTTGAGTGTCACATATTTGCGGTCAGCCGAGACGGTCGCCTGCATGTCGAGCAGCGCGCCGGTGTTAACGATGCTGATCTCCGGCGTAAACGCCGACGCCCCGCGGAAGAAAAATGGCACCTGCGCCCGGGCCGATTGGGCCAGCAACAAGATTCCAAAAACGATAACGCCGGATCGAAACAGATTCATGGCTGCTCCAGAACGTCAATAGAAGGAACGAGTGTACCCGATAGTTAGAATTCCAACCATGGCGAAATGTCGCGGGGAATGCCGAAAAATTTTGCGGCCTTCAACGCCGATCTTCTCGAAACCAGGATGTGTGTTCGCGTCCGGGGCCGGCTCTGACGCGAAGACGCGAAGGGAACGAAGGTGACGAAGAGGTTCCCGATCGACGAGTGCGTTTTGCGAAATCGTCGACGGGAATCAACAATGATCCGCACGCTGCATAACAATGTCCGGTCCGACGTAACCCGTGTGTTACCTCTTCAATATAATGGAGTTCGTTGGTGCATCTTATCGCACGCCATGTTCCCTTCTACAGTTACCTTTATTCTCGGCTAATTCCGCTCTCCCGACGCCCAAAATCGTCAATATTTCACGGTGAGTGGAACTACACGATTCGCCCCAAGCGATAATTTGCTCAAGTTATTTTTTCGGGAACCCTAACCTTCATTTCCCGCGCAGTCCCATTACCCATCTTGCGTAGCTGCCAGTTGAACAATCCCGCGCCGCGGCGTTGTCCGCCGCGCATTTTTCATGAAAGGCAGGTTCCCATGTTCAGGCGTATTATCCAATCCGCCGTCGTCTCGCTTTCGGTTGGCGCCTCGGCGCTGGCTGCTGACCTCACCGGCACCTATTCCGCTCAAACTCCGCAAGGCACCTTTGAACTGACGCTTCATCAGGATGCCGGCCGGGTCAGTGGTACGGTCGCGGCCGGCGGCCAGCAACTTCCGATCGCCGGCAATCAGTCTGGCAACGAGATTCAAGGTGTCTGGTCCAGCCGGAGCCGTACCGTTCCGTTTGCCGCGTCAGTCGACGGCGACAACCATCTGGTTCTTTCGACCAACGGCGTAACATACAACTTCTATAAAGCCGGCGCGCCCGCGGCCGACCCGCAGGCGGCCATCGACGCGCTGGCGCCGGTGATGCGGCCACAAGCCGACGCCGTCCAATGGCAGGACATCACCTTCAACGACAACACTGGCTCGGTCAGCATCCCGGAAGGTTGGCGCATCGTCTCACTCGTCAACGGCTGCCCGGGCATTTTCGGCCCCAACGGACAAATTGTTGCTCTGGGCCAGAGACTTGCCTACTCGACGAACCAGGTGCCATATCGCGGGCCGGTCGAATCGGCCAAGGTGATCTGGACTCAGTTGTCCAACCAATTCAACCCGCCGCTGAAATTCGTGCAGATCCTCGATGCGCACCAGACCCCGGCCGGTACCGACGGTGCCGAAGAAGGCGACATCCGCTTTGTCGGCGACCTAGGCGCCAACGGCCAGACGATACGCGTCACCGGCCATCTGATTTTGCGATCCACTCACCCCGATTGGCGCGGCAACTGGAAGGGCATCTACTCGGTCATGCTGTCGCCACAAGATTCGTTCACCGCGGATGAAGCGAGCATGACGCGCATTTGGAATTCCTGGCAGCTCAACTCACAGCAGATCGCCAGCAATGCGCAGAATGCGGCCGTGGCCGAACTGTCCCGTTTCCGTGGCCAGCTTGCCAATAACGCGGCACAGTTCAGTTCGACCAGCCACACCTACGACTTCACCGGCGGCGCCGTCGCCAATGCCCAGGCGCGTATGCGCGGCTCCGCCCGGCAAGTCGAAGATTTCTCCGCCGCCGCGTTTGGCAATAATATGTCAGTGGATAACCGAACCGGCCGGGTCTTCTCCTCTGGCGTAAACAATGCCGGCGACCTGAATCGTGTGACGAATTCAAATGACTTCAGCACGTTTCACACGACGCCCAATCCGTGAGGTCATTGCAGGCTCAACCCCGGCACCCGAGGGGCGTGTGACGTGTGACACCTTAGGTGGCTCGGATTTTCGCGTGGCGCGGGCGGCTCGCCCGTGAGCAACGCTACTCCAACGAGAAGAATGATACCGGGACGGAGCTGGGACGGAGCTAGTTTCTCAAAAAAATACTAGCTTAGCTACGTCCCGGTTTCATCTTCCTTGAGCGTTATTCCGTTGCGCGCCTTGGCGACTTGGATTATAGGCCGGCGCCGGATGCCGAATTCGTCGTCGAGGTTCTTAATGATGACGGGTCGCCCGAGATTTTCGCGTATATAGCCGGCGGCTCAAATGAAGTTGTAGCGGTGATTCACGCGCGGAAGGGGCGTTTGCCCATCGAGAGCCATGGCATACCGCCTGCGGTCATTGAGACTGCACGACAGTGCCGGATCGGCTTCGCCCAATACGTGAACGACCTTGGTGAGATCGTTGTACCGTCGTTCTTGCCGCAGCCGTAGGCGCCCGCCTCCACGACAAACTCGTCAGACCGAGGTAGTGCCACTAAGGGCTCCCGAAAAAATAACTTGAGCAAATTATCGCTTCGGGCGAATCGTGTAGTTCCACTCTCCGTGAAATACTGCGCGCCTGCAATTGACCCGTGCAAGTTCTTCATCGCTGATTTTGATGCCGGTTT
>DASRRM010000235.1:0-8287 GCA_035695715.1 Tepidisphaeraceae bacterium | reverse complement strand
GAATCTTCGTAGGGTCCGCACTGCGGGCCGTCTTTCCCCTCTCAGCGGGCATGGTCCGCGGTGCGGACCCTACGCGCTGCAGATATCCGAAACCAATGAGCCGCGCACGGAGGGTGCTCCCGGAGTACCCTCCGTGCGCGGCTCCTTCTGCCCTGCGTACGAAACCGACATAATCATGCGACGTGTATACGAGGTACTTCGAAGGATGGCGCGCGAAGGCGAGACATGGGAGGACCTCAGCTCAGGATGACGATTGCCCGCTACATCAACCTAAAAAACGCTCTAAGGATGGATTGAAATTCACTTCGCGTGCGCAACCGCCCCGCTGCCGCTGGTGCTTTGCCGCGAGTTGGCTACCGCCTGCTTTTGCGCATCGAGCGTGCCCTTGTCGTCGGTTTGCCGCGATTTGGGATCGACTAAGGGATACAGGTTAAGCGTCACCCCTCCGGCAACCAGGCTGCCGTTGGTGAACGACACCAGCGTGTCGGCGGTTTTGGGGACGGGCACTTTTGCGACGGGGAACGCCATGTCATCGTAAATAAAAGCATTGTCCCATCCGGCTTTTTCGGCCAGACGATCGCGCAGCAGCAGGTTTCCCAACAACGCTTCATCGGCAATATTCTGCAGCTCGGCAAACAGCGGCTCGGCCGCGGCAAGGCCGGTCATGTTCTTCGTGAACTTCTCCGACCAGCGCTTGGCGGTTTCAGTTGCGCCGCGCGGGTCGAAATCAAATGCGCCGCATTGCAACTCCAGACGCTGCCCGCGAATTTCAAAGGCGTTGCCATCCTTAGAAACCAGCAGCGGCTCATAGTCAGCGGCAAACCAGAATTTGCTGATTGCCGACCGCGAATTGTCCATCGCGCTTCCCAGGTTGGCGATGGGCGCGCGATCCATTCCCAGGGCGAAGCGCTTCATTTCATAGTCGGCGGCCACGCAGATATAGCCGAAGCGCGTGTCGTTTCGCGTGCCGAAGATTTTCACGTCCTGCGGGCCAAGCCCGTCGGCCAGCGCCTTCATGCGCTCGGCGCGGGTGTTGGCTGCCATGCGGTGGGCGATGTCATCGGCGATTTTCATCGAGTTGGGCGATGGATAAATCCCGCAGCCAAACAGAGCCCCCCGCCCTTCACGCGCCGTGCGCAGGCCGACGATCAAATCGTCCAGTTGCAAAACCGGCCGGCCCGTTCGCTTGCCAACAGCAAAGCTGGCGGCATCGTCCTTCCCCTGCATCACGACAAACGGCTCAGCCGGGCCGGCAATCACAATTTCTTTTTCGTCCGGAAAGACCAATACGTAGCGCAGTTGGGTGATGCCGCCGAGGTATTTCAAATCTTCGGGGATATCCTTGCCTGCCTGGCGCAGCGATTGAACCTCGGCAAAGAGTTTTGGCAGGGAAACATACGCGAGCTTCTCATTCTTCCCCGCATCAACTGCCGCCTTGGCGCGGGCGCGCACGGCGGCGAGATGATCCTTCTGGTCAACCTCCCGCGTGCTGACCTTCCCGCTCACATCCAGATAGACGCCCGGCGTTCCGCCAAAGGCAAAGCCGGTGCCGATTTGCGCGTTGGCCGCGGCGGTGGTAAACAACAGCGAGAGGAGTGCTGCGAGCATTGCGGGCTGATTCGATCGGACATGAGCCAGAGAAGATGGAATAAAAGACATCGGCGACTCCGTCTATAAAAGCGGCTTGTCAACTTAAAAGCATTCGTCTTCCCCTACAGTATAAGCAATCGCCGACGGCGAAGTTGCGAAAATTGACAGGTGAGATCGATGAGCGGCGGTTCACGACGTGTATCGGAGAATTGTCCACGAATTGACACGAATGCACACGAATAGGAAGAAATGAGAAGGCCGGCCTTCAATGAAGCAGTGCATGCGCGCTGATATTGGTAGGAATCCAATTCGATCTTCTCTAAATGATCTTGCGCGATTCGTGTAGCGGACCATCGTATTTGCGGAAAAGACGGTCCGCAGTGAGCTTGGGAATGTATTCGTGGCACGGGCGGCCCGCCCGTGTTTCCGGTCCCAAAAACCATGGGCGAGCCGCCCATGCCACGAAATTTTCTCACGCTCAGTGCGGACCCTGCGATAAAACGACGCGCCGAGTTGTACACGGTCATTTAGATTTCTTATTCGTGTCCATTCGTGTCAATTCGTGGACAAACCGCACAGTTTTCCGAGCCTGGCGGCGCGCTGGATTTCGGCCCACGCGACTGTTGAATTCGCAGTATGGACGATTGAGATGAGATAAGGCGTATAATCCGCCTCATGGCCGATCTTCTTTCCGATCTCGACATCGAATTTCTTCAAAGCGCTGTCCGCGTTGCCATGAACGGCCGCGGCAAGGTTGAGCCAAACCCGATGGTCGGCTGCATCATCGTAAAAAACGGGACCCAAATCGGCGAAGGTTTCCATCAAGATTTCGGCGGGCCGCACGCCGAGCCTAATGCCCTGGCTGCCTGTTCGGAATCCCCCGCCGGGGCGACGGCGTATGTGACGCTGGAGCCGTGTTGTCACACGAACAAGAAGACGCCCCCCTGCGTGCCGGCGCTGATCGCCGCCGGCGTGGCGCGCGTGGTGGTCGGATGCGTTGATCCGAATCCATTGGTGGCCGGGCGGGGAATTGCCCAGCTACGCGAAGCGGGGATTGTTGTCGTTGACGCGAATGATTTCGTTTGCCGGCAACTGATTGCGCCGTACGTTGCCCGCATTGTTCATCGTCGGCCGTATATCACCTTGAAATGGGCGCAGACCGCCGACGGCAAGGTTGCCGGTCCTGGCGGAAAGCGCATTCAGATCAGCAATCGCCGCTCCCAGCGCCTGATTCACGAATTGCGAAGCCGCTGCGATGCGATCATGGTCGGCATCGCCACGGCCAGGGCCGACGATCCGCTGTTGACATCCCGCGGCATCGACAATGCGCGCCCGCTGATACGTATCGTGCTTGACAGCGATCTTCGCCTGTCGATGGACAGCCAGTTGGTCCGCACGATCGATCGGGGAAAGGTGGTTGTTTTCTGCTCGAAGGAAGCGGCCGACTATTCCGGAACGCGCATCGCCCTTGCCGCATGCGGCGTGGAAATTCACGCCGTGCCATCCGATTCGCCCGGCCGGCTGGGCCTCGCCCGCATCATCGAGCAACTTGGCGCGATGAACATCACCCATCTGCTCGTCGAGCCCGGCCCGACGCTCGCGCATAGCTTCCTGGCGACGGGATTGTGGGACCGGGCCTGGATCATGCGCTCTTCGAAACGAGTTGACGATGCAACCGCGCCAACGGCGGCGAATGCACCGCCGAACGGCGTGGGCGAGATGAATATTGACGGGGATGTTTTGACGGAATACTTGAATCCGATGGGCGTGTATTTTGGTCTGCACGCGTCTTCGGATTTTGCGCTTTTGGGGAGGATTGCCGGGTAGAGCGGCGACTGGATCGTGACCATGACCAGCAAGTTGACGTACATTTCAAATGTCCCGTCGGAATCGGCATCGAGCCGGGGTGCGGAATCGGCGTAAATGGGTTTGTTGTATTGAGTTACGCTGATAAAAAGGAATTGCGATGTCCCGTTTTGGAGCGAAAATTCAAAAAAATGGGACATATTGAGACATGGGGCCGGCAAGGGGTGTGGCGCGCCACACTTTTTGGGAAAAATGGGGCGCAATGATGCGCGGGGACGGATCGGAGGGAGAGGATTGGTGCTTCAGGCACTGTCTGAGAAACCCTATGACCTTTGATGGGTCGCGAGACGCGCGATGATGCCCGCGCTGCCTTTGCACCTGACCGGCGGGAGGGGAATTTGCCGGTGCGGGGTTTTGTCAACTCCGCGGTTGGGCCGTAACATACCGCGGCCCTGCGCATGGCTGTGCATGGCTTATTGATGTGCGATTAAACCCCATTTGCCTTTTGGAGGCTGCCATGAGATCCCGAGTGATGCTTCGAACCTTTGCGTGCGCCATCGTGGCGGCTTCGTCAGTGACGGTGTTGGCGGACGATGCCAAGCCCGATGCCCCGGCCAAGACGCCGGAGGTGAAGGTGGAGACGGAAAAGCCGGCAACGCCGGCCAAGGCGGATGAGAAGGCCAAGGCCGATGAGAAGCCCAATGCGGCGGTAAGCGCCGATGCGCAGAAGGTGATTGATGAGGTGGCCCAGGCGTATGGCAGCCTCAAGACGCTGCAGTTGGAAGGGGTGTTCAGCGGAAAGTTTGACGTGGCCGGGCAGCAGAGCGGCGGGAGCATCCCGTTCACCGCCAGCTTCGAGTCGCCGAACAAGTTCCGTCATTCAACCAAGGATGATGTGCTGATCGGCTCGACCGGGGAAAAGGCGTATACGTATGCGGCGGAGGACAACATCTTTGCCCAGGCAGATGCGCCCAAGGAGAAGGTTGCCACCAAGGACCTGCCGATCGATATGCACAAGATCATCTCGGCGCAGAACCCGTCGCTTCGCCTGGCGCTGGCGAAAGACCCGGGCAAGGAGTTGGTCGACGACGTGAAGGAAGCGGCCAAGGTGGACGACACCAAAATTGGTGAAACAGCCTGCCCGACGCTGAAGCTGACGATGAATGATGGCACGGTGCTGACGCTGGCGATCGACCCGACATCCCACCTGATTCGCCATGCGAACCTGGACCTGCGTGCGAAGCTGGAAGCGCGGAAGATCCCGAATATCAAGGAAGCATTTTACGCGGTGGATTACACGACCAGCACGCCTGGGGCGGCGGTGAAGGCCGAGCAGTTTGCCTGGGCTCCGCCGGCGGGCGCGAAGGATGTGAAAGACATGAAAGGGCCGGCCAATCCGCAGGGCGAGGAAGGAGACGCGACGGCGATGGTTGGCAAGGACGTGCCGGACTTCAAGCTTGCGGGGTTGGACGGCAAGACGGTCAGCAAGGCCGATTTGAAGGAGAAGGTGTACATCTTGGACTTCTGGGCGACGTGGTGCCCGCCATGCCGGGCGTCGTTGCCGCACTTATCGGAGCTTTATCAGGCCGAGAAGGCAGCCGGGCTGATTGTGTACGCCGTCGACTGCAGCGAAGAGAAGCAGACGGTGGAGGATTTCATCGTGAAGACCAAGCTTGGCGTGCCGGTGCTGCTGGATAGCGACGGAAAGGCCGCCGCCACATTCAAGGCCAGTGGGATTCCCGAGACAGTGGTGGTGGGGAAGGACGGGAAGGTTGCAAAAGTTTTGATCGGTTTTGATCCTGAAGAAACGCCGAAGGAGTTGAAGGCGGCAGTTGAAGCGGCGATGAAGAAATGACCGGGCCATGCGTGGTCCATGAAAGTGCCGATAAATGATGGGTTGACGGAGCGGCCGTGTTTTGGACGGCTGTTTTCCAGTGGCAAGAGTGCGGCCGTCGCCGTTGATAATCCGTAGGGTGGGCGTACTCGCCCACCATTTTTCGCGGGTGGCAAACGGTGGGCGAGTACGCCCACCCTACAGTTAGCAACCGATCGCCAAAAAGCAGGCCACACCCAAGTGGCAATAATTACAGGCCTCGCGCTCGCGCGCGAGGCCTTTTCACATACACTCCTGAATGCGCACTATCTGCGTTAACGTACCCTGCCACCCTTTGCACTGACGGCCTGTCAGCGTTGCCACGGCAAAATGTTCTAACCGGCTTTTTCCATCTGCAACGGATTTTTTGGACAACTCCGTATAACCGAAGGTCGATAAGAAAATTGCAGTACGGCACCGCTGTAATCAGCCAGGCCCTGCGGACAGGCGACCACTCGCATGAACGAGAAACTTGGCAATCGCATTCGGCAATGCTCCAACCTTCCGTCGCTACCGGCGATCGCGATCCAGGTGCTTGAATTGGCGCAAAAGGCGGATGTCGACATTGCCGAAATTGCCCGCACCATTTCCAAGGATCCGGCTCTCTCCACCAAAATCCTCCGCACTGTCAATTCCAGCTTTTATGCCCGAAGCCAGCATGTCGGCACCATCAGCCATGCGCTGGTTATTCTTGGCCTGCAATCGGTTAAGACGCTGGTGCTGGGGTTCTCCCTGGTCACCAACCTGATGAAGGGGAAGGAAAAGGGATTCAAGCATATCGATTACTGGCGGCGGAGCATTTACTCGGCCACTGCCGCCCGTACCGTTGCCATCCGGATCAACCTCGTTCAGCAGGAAGAGGCATTTTTGGCGGCGTTGTTGAAGGACATCGGCATGCTGGTGCTGGACCAGGTCCTGGGCGATGAATATGGGGAGATCAACCTCAAGGCCGGGTCACATGCTGAGCTTTGCAATGTCGAGCGGGCAGCGATCGAATCTGATCATGCCGAAGTCGGCGGTTTTCTGGCAACGGGTTGGAAGCTCCCGCCGGTGCTGACCACGCCGATCTGTTTTCATCACAACCCCGAAGGCGTTCCCGATCCATCCTTGCGTAAGTTGACCGATGTGGTGTCGCTGGCGGGACGCTGCGCGGATGTGTTTGTGGAGCCGATGCCGGCGCCGGCCATCGCCGCCGTTCGCCAAATCTGCTTGGCGCAATTCCAGATGAACGAAGCCGACTGCGACAAGCTTCTGGATGAGATCGGCACGCGCACCAAGGAAACGGCATCGCTCTTTGAGATCCAGATCGGGTCGGCGGTGAGCTTCGAAGCGATTTTAAAGAAGGCCAACGAAGCGCTGGTGGAAATCACCCTCCAGTCGCAGCAGCAGGCCACCACGCTTCGCCAGGAAGCCAGCACGCTGGCGGTGCAAAACCAGCAGCTTAAAAAGCAGGCGACCACCGATGGATTGACCGGCTTGTCGAATCGGGCCAGTTTCGACCAGTTTCTTGCGGAAAACTTCGATGCCTCGGTGAAGGAGAAAAAGCCGCTTTCGCTGCTGTTGATGGACGTGGACAAGTTCAAGTCGATCAACGACAAGCACGGCCATCAGACCGGCGACAAAGTCCTGCAGGCGCTGGGTCATCTCCTGGTGACCGCCACGCGATCGCAGGACCTGGCGGCAAGGTATGGGGGCGAGGAGATGTGCCTGGTTCTGCCCGGAACGGGGCGAAGCACTGCAACGGCCATCGCCGAAAGCATCCGCCGCGCTATTTGCGCCAAGCCGATCACGATCGGCATGATCACGCTGCCGGTGACGGCCAGCATTGGGGTGGCGACGTATGAGCCCAACGGCCCGCTTCGCGTCCCGGCCCATCTTTTGAAGGCGGCCGATCTGGCGGTGTATAACGCCAAGCATTCCGGACGTAACTGCGTGCGCGTCTTCACGTTGAGCGCGGCCAAGCCAACCGCCGCATAAGATCAACGGGGATGGTCTTCTTTTGGCAACCGGTTGCTCGATGTAGGGTGGGCGTACTCGCCCACCATTGGCCACCCCCGAAAGATGGTGGGCGAGTACGCCCACCCTACGGGTTGCCAGGAAAGACGGCTACACCCCGATTAACCGAGGGGCATTTCCAGCCGAACAATCTGTTTATAGGATATGTAGTATTGAGATGATATAGAGGGTTATTCCGGGCACAGAGGGTCGGCCAGGGTGCCGAAACGTTCTTATGTTTCATGGGCTGACGGCGCAAATCCCAACGCAGGTCTTCACAGCCGATCAGGTCCTGTCGAATTATGTCTGCGTATTTTACGCGGCATTCCTCCTTTCCTTTGTCGCCACGCCGGCCATGCGGATTGTGGCCCTTCACTTCGGCATCATCGATCGCCCCGACCAGCTTCGCAAATTGCACGGCAAGCCCATCGCTTATCTCGGCGGCGTGGCGGTATTCGTCGGGTGGCTTTTCGGGCTGTTTATCAGCCAGTTCCTCGCCCTTCATCGCCTGGAAGTCGGATGGCCGGTCGACGTTAACAACGTGGCCCATCCCATCATTCCCCTTAGCATCGTGATGGGCGCGTTGATAATCGTCATACTCGGCTTGTGCGACGATACCTGGGGCTTGCCGCCGGGAATCAAGATCGGCGGCCAGGTGTTTGCCGCGCTGTTCCTGCTGTACGACGGAATTGGCGTTGACTCCGCGGGGCAGATTCTGGGGCCCATTATCCTTCGCATCGTGCCATTCATTCACGGTGGGGCGCCCTTTGAATCAGGACCAGTGCTGAACTGGTTCATCTACGTCGCCAGTTGCATCCTGGTCATTGCCGTCGTCGTCGGCTGCTGCAACGCCTCCAACCTGATGGACGGCCTCGATGGCCTGTGCAGCGGCGTGACCGCCATTATCGCGCTCGGGTTCCTCATCGTGGCGACACACCTGGCCATGGTCGGCGGGGGAATCAATACCAATCTGGATGCCGTTCGCGTGATCGTCGCCATGGCGCTGCTTGGCGCTGTGCTGGG
>DASRRM010000234.1:0-9949 GCA_035695715.1 Tepidisphaeraceae bacterium | reverse complement strand
CGCAGATGGTTCAAACGAAAGGGCGCACGCCTGGGCCGCACGCCAGGGTAACGATGGAGATTCCATGATCCGAATCATTCCGAACCAAAGCCTGCCTTTCATCGTGCGATGGCGGCGGCGTGTTGGCGCTTTAGTTGCGTCGCTGGCCATTCTGAGTTTATTTTTATCGGGGGCCGCCGCCGAGCAGGTCCGCCTCAACGGAAAAACCTTCACCCTTCCCGATGCCTTCACCATCGAGCTGGCGGCTATTCCGCCGGTGGTCGATCGGCCGATTGAGGCCGATTTCGACGAGTTGGGAAATCTTTACGTTTCCGATTCCTCCGGATCCAACGATGACCCGCACGTACAACTCACCACAAAGCCGCATCGAATCCTTCGGCTCAGTTCCTCGCAGGGCGACGGCGTTTTTGATCGGCATACGATTTTTGCCGACAAGATGACCTTCCCTGAAGGCGTTCTGTGGCTCGACGATTCGCTCTACGTGGCCGGTGTACCGAGCATCTGGAAGCTGAGCGATTCGCACGGCATCGCCGGGCCCGGCGTGGCCGACAAAAGACTCGAATGGTTTGCGGGAAAGACCATCACGCACTGCGCCAACGATCTGCACGGACCATACGCCGGGCCGGATGGATGGATCTACTGGTGCAAGGGCGCGTTCGCGGAGCAGACGTACGAGCATGCCGGCCTTCCCTCACGAGCCGAGGGCGGGCAGCGCAAGACATTGGTGACGCGGGCCTCGCATATCTTTCGCGCCCGGCGCGATGGAACGGGAATTGAGCCGGTCATGACCGGCGGAATGGATAACCCGATCGAAGTCGCCTTCACGCCCGGCGGAGAACGAATTTTTACCACAACGTTCCTCCAGAACCCCGCCGGCGGCCATCGCGATGGACTGATCCATGCCGTCTATGGCGGCGTGTATGGCAAAGCCCACGACGTTCTGGACAATCAGCCCCGCACCAGCCCCGATCTTTTGCCTGTTTTGAGCCATCTCGGCCCGGCCGCCTGCTGCGGACTGGTGCGCTACGAATCGGACGTTTTCGGCCCGGAATATCGAAATAATCTCTTCGTCACCTGCTTTAATTTGCACAAAGTCACGCGCCATGAACTAACGGCAGCCGGCGCGACATTCGTCTCGCGCGACACGGATTTTCTCACCTGCGACAGCCTGGATTTTCATCCAACCGACGTGCTGGAAGAGGCCGACGGAAGCCTGCTCATCATCGATACCGGCGGATGGTACAAGCTCTGCTGCCCCACATCGCAACTCGGCAAGCCGGACCTGCTGGGCGCGATTTATCGCGTGCGCCGCAAGAATGCGCCGCACCCGGGCGACCCGCGCGGCCTGAAGCTTGAGTGGAACGCGATGTCCGTCAGCGCCCTGGCCCGCCTGCTCGATGCGCCGCCGGCGATTCGCAAGCGCGCCATCGCCGCCCTGGCGGCGAAAGGGCCGGCGGCACTTCATGAACTCTCCCAGATCGTCGAGGGAAGAAACAGTGCTTCGGCAGATGCGCGGTTGAGCGCCGTTTGGGCGCTGACGCGCATCGATGATCCACTCGCCAGGGCCGCCGTGCGCACGGCACTGGCCGATGGCGACGAAATCGTCCGACAGGCGGCAGCGCATTCCACATCGGTGTGGCGCGATCGCGATGCAGAGGCGGCATTGCAGCAGTTGCTCAAAACAGGAACGCCGCAGAACCAGCGGGTTGCCGCCGAAGCGCTGGGCCGGCTCGGCGACGCGCAGGGCGTCCCTGCGCTGTTAGCGGCCATCACCAAAGCCGACCCGGCCGATCGCGTACTGGACCACTCGCTGACATACGCCTTGATGGAAATCGATGATCCTGCTTCGACGGCTGTTGGACTGAGCGATGCCAGCCCGCGCGTTCGCCGATCGGCGATGGTCGCCTTGGATCAGATGGTTGGCGCGAAGTTGCCGCCCGAACCGGTCGTCGCCGGCCTCAGTTCCAGGGACACCCGGCTGCGCGAATCGGCGGCGTGGATCGCGGGCGGCCATCCGGAGTGGGCCGCCCTTATTGTCGATGGCCTGGCAAAACAATGGGACTCGCCCAATCCCGGGCCGGATGAGCGAATGCGGCTGATTCAACAGGCCGCGGCGATGGCGCGATCGCCCGTCGGACAGGATTGGCTGGCCGCCAGGGCATCCGACGCGAACGCGACGACCGCCCAGAGGCGCAGCGCGCTTCAAGCGATGACGCAGTCGGCACTGAAGGATACACCCGCATCGTGGATAAAAGCCGTGGCGGGGGCACTGGGCGGTAAGAATGTCGATCTGCTGGCCGATGCGGTCGCGGCGGCCGGAACATTTCCCAAGGCCAAGCACCCAATGCCTGAAATCGATTCGGCATTGGTTGCGATCGGCGCTCGGGCGGAATTGCCGCCGATATTGCGGCTAAGAGCGATGGCTGCCATTGCTGATGGTATGCCGGGGATTAATCCTGAACTTTTTTCATTTCTCCGCGGGCAATTGGCGCTCGACAAAAGCGTCGAGCAGCGGGTTTTGGCCGCAGAGATAATCGGCAAAGCGGCGCTCACCCCGGTTCAGATGGAGTCGGTGGTTCAATGCGTTGCATCGGCTGGCCCGCTGGAACTTGATCCTCTGCTGGCAGCTTTCCGACAAAAAAAGGATCCAGCCATCGGCCGCAAACTCGTCGCGGCGGTGAAACAATCCAAAGCCGCCAAATCGTTGCGGCCCGAAATGCTTCGCCGCCGGCTGGCGGGGTTTGGTCCTGAGGTCCAGAAGGATGCCGAGGAACTTTATGCGACGCTCAACCCCGATGCCGCGAAGATGAAAGCCCGGCTCGACGAACTGGAGAAAGCCCTCCCGCCCGGCGACATCCGCCGCGGCCAGATCCTCTTCAATGGGACTCGCGCCAGCTGCGTCGCGTGCCACGCCATCGGCTATGTGGGCGGCGACGTCGGTCCCGATCTCACCCGCATCGGTCAAACCCGCGCCGAGCGCGATCTTCTGGAAAGCATCGTCTTCCCCAGCGCCAGTTTCGTGCAAAGTTTTGAACCCGTGCAGATCGACACCGTTTCCGGCGACCATCAATACGGCATCATTCGCGGCAACACCACGAATGAGATTGTGCTCGTCACCGGCCCAAACCAGAAGGTAAACATCCCCCGCTCCGACATCAAGGAATTGCGCCCCGGCACGCTGTCGCTAATGCCCGCGGGATTTGATCAAACGCTGACGCCGCAGGAATTGGCGGATTTGGTGGCGTTTCTGCGGGCGTGTAAATGAAGAGCGTCTGCTATTCGTGAAGCATAGAAGGATGAACGTCCGCGCCACCACCGCAAAGCTCATTACCCGAACTGGCGTTTTTGCGGGCTACGCTCGGTTGCGGGCGGGCGAAGCCTGCGACAAGCGATTGGAAATTCCTCCAGACATTTCAGAAACCTTTTCACCGGCCCTGCATCAAACCATTGGCGGAACGCGCCGCCGATCATCGCTCGATCATTCGGTGGTCGCTTCGTTAGAATGGTTCGGCGGATGCCACAGATGCCACAGGTCGCGGTACTCTGAGACTTGTGTCTCTCGGCCGGCCCAATGCACAGGTCACCGAGCACCGCGACCTGTGGCACCCATCAGGGAATTAAACTCGCCCCGCGATCGATCCTTCACGGAGGTTCTCATGCGGACTCTGATTGCCATGACGTTAATGTTTTCCCTGCTGGCTCTGGCGGCAGGGCCGCAGGGCACCGACAGCAAATCTGCCGTGGCCCCGCCCGCGCCGCGCGGGCCGGTGTTGAATGGCGATGATGGCAAGCCGCTGGCGGGGGTTCGGCTGGCGGGGGCGGACATTCGGGCCGTCGTGCATGGGAATCTGGCCCAGGCGACGATGATCCTGACCTTCGCCAACGACCTGCCGCGGGTGCTCGGCGGCAATTTGGTTTTCCCGCTGCCGGAGGGGGCGACCGTTACCGGATATGGACTGGAAATCAACGGCGTGATGGTCGACGGCGTGGCGGTGGAAAAAGAGCGGGCGCGCATCATCTACGAATCGGAATTGCAAAAGCGCGTCGATCCGGGACTGGTGGAAAATGTCGAAGGCAATGCTTTCCGCACCCGGCTTTATCCGATTCCCGCCAAAGGTTCGCGGTCAATCAAGATCGAATATGTGACACAAGTGTCCCAGGCGAAGGATGGCCCGGCCATCGTCCTGCCACTGGGGATGGGCGAGGCGCTGGATAATGTTGCCGTTCACATCGCAGCGCCGGAGGCAACCGCCAGCCCGACGATCAAGGCCGGGGGAATGGATGGCCTGGCGTTTGCAAAAGCCGAGCATGGATTCGCCGCCGACGCAGCGGTGAAGAACGCGAAATTGGGCGAGGAATTGGTGATCGGCCTGCCGGAGTTGCCGGCGAAGTCGGTTGCCGTGGAAAAGCGGCTGAGATTCGCGCGGACGGTTGAAGAGCTGGAGCAGCACAATCATGCGGCCGATCCGGGGACATACGAGAATTATTTCGTCGCCACCGACACGCCGACACCTGGCCAGCGACAGGCAGTGCAGTTGAAGAACCAGCGGGTCGGCGTGGTGTGGGATGCATCGCTCAGCCGCGGCGATGCGGATCATGCCCGGGAACTGAAGCTTCTTGCCGCGACACTGAGTCGTCTCGGCAATCCCAGCGTGGATTTGATCGTCCTGCGGAATGATGTGCAGGTTCAGGGAACATTCGCCGCCGACGCGAACGGGACGGCGAAGTTGATCGAGACGATTGGGGCGTTGCCATATGACGGGGCAACGGCGCTGGGATCATTGATTCTGCCGAAAAACGCCAGCGATTACTCGGCCAACAAGCAGAATCTGCGCACGCCGAAGGACTACGACCTCTTCCTCCTCTTCACCGACGGCTTTGGCAATTTGGGGACAGATCGCCCGATGCGGGCCGAGGTTCCCGTATACGCCATGTGCGATGACGTGCGGGCAAACCACGCGCTGCTGCGCTCCATCTGCCAGGAGAGCGGCGGATCGTATTTCAACCTGCGCCAGATGAGCGACGAGCAGGTTTTGGCCGGGGTTGGCGATGCGCCATTCAGCCTGGTTTCGGTGGAATGCAACCCGGCGGAAATTTCCGAGGTTTATCCGCCGGTGGGGACCGCCATCAACGGGCGGTTTACCGTTTCCGGAAAGCTGCTCGTCCCGCAGGCGAAGCTGACGCTGCATTACGGCTACGGGAAGGAAGTGGTGGCCAGTGAGACGTTCACCATTGACGCCGCCGATGCGGCGGAAGGCAGTTTGATTCCCCGATTCTGGGCGCAGCAGAAGGTGGCGGCGTTGTCGCTCTTCCCGGACAAGAATGCCGAGGCGCTGGCGCAGCTTGGCAAGCAGTTCAATTTGGTGACGCCAAATACGTCGCTGCTGGTTCTGGAGACGGTGGAGCAGTACGTGCAGTATCGCGTGGTCCCGCCGCCGACACGGCCGGAGATATATAAGGAGTTTCTGGCGAAGATTGAGGAAAGCCATGCGCAGGTTGCGCGAACGCAGGAGGAAAAGCTGCAGCAAGTGGCGGCGATGTGGAACGCGCGGGTGAAATGGTGGGAACAGGAATATAAATACCCGGCAAATCTGAAGGTGAATCAGGAAGGCGGGAAGTTTGGTCAGCCGCTCACAAATGAACTCACGTCAGGTGACGCCGCTGGCGCGACCCCCAGGCCCGCGCCGCTCGCGCGGGCGCTTGCGAACGACCCGCAGCTTTCCACGCCGCCATCGCAACAAGCGGAGACGGCGCGGCGCATTGCCACCCTGGAGCGCCACGCCGCGGCCGCGGACAGGCCGGCCGCCGCGCCGGGTGATGCGCCGGCGCCGGGCGTTTCCGCAGAACACCGCGCGGGGATCCAGCCTCCGGAGGTGGCGGCTGTGCCGTCGGCGCAATCCGGCCGCGCACGAAATGAACAAGCCCTGCAACAGCGTGGCGCGCAGGTGCCCGATTTTTCTGACGCCCCCGACTTCAGCCTGAACAGCACCTCAAATAAGGATCAGGCCAAGGGCGAGTTGACGCCTGACGGCGATGTCGCTGCCATCGCCATTAAAACCTGGGACCCCAAGACCCCCTACATCGCCGCGATGAAAGCCGTCGCGCCTGAGAAGGCGTATGACGTCTATCTGGCCCAGCGCAAGGCGTACGCGAAGAGTCCCGCCTTTTACTTCGATTGCGCTGATTATCTCATCAGCATCAACCAGCGGCCCATGGCCATCCGCGTTCTCAGCGACATCGCCGACCTCGAACTTCACGATGCCCGGTTGCTGCGCGTGGCGGCCCATCGATTCGACCAGATCGGCGAGCGCGAATTGGCAATCGACCTGTTCGAGAAAGTGCTGAAGCTCAGGCCCGAGGAGCCGCAGAGCTATCGCGATTTGGCTCTTGCATTGGCCGATCGCGCGGATGATGCGATGACTCTGGCATGGACTTCGGTCGATAACGCCCTGCCGCCGCAAACCGCCGTCGATACGGCGTTGTCCGATTACACGCGTTCCCTGGAATTGCTCAACAAGGTGGTATTGGGCAACTGGTCGCAGCGCTTTCCCGAAGTTGAGCTTCCGGTGTTGATGGAAGCCAACGACATTGCCGCCAAGGTGCAGCGCCTTCCGCGCCTTCACGACTTCCATAACCCCATCGACGCCCGGCTGCAGAAGAATCTCGACTGCGACGTGCGTGTGGTAATGACGTGGGACGCCGACCAGACCGACATCGATCTGTGGGTGACAGAGCCCAGCGGTGAAAAGTGTTTTTACGCCCACAACCGCACCATGATCGGCGGCCTGCTCAGCCACGATTTCACCGACGGCTACGGCCCGGAGGAATATTGCCTGCGAAAACTGATGCCGGGCAAATACACCATCCAGGCCAATTACTACGGCTCCCGCCAGCAGGAACTGACCGGCCCCGCCACCGTGCAAGCCACGGTGATCACCAACTTCGGCCGCCCAAACGAAAAGCGCCAGGCCATGACGCTGCGGCTGAAGGACGTGAAGGAAGTGGTGGACATTGGGGCGGTGACCTTGGGGGATGGGAAGGATGCGAAGGCGGAAGGCGCTCCATCTTCTGCCGACTCCAATAGATGAGCGACTGTTTAAGGATTGATATTCATGATATAATGAATGCATGTCGAGCGCGCTCTCGCAGACCGAAGCCGATACCTTTCGTTTGATGGCAAAGCGACTCACGAAAGCGGCCCTCGCCGCATTTCAGATGCCATTTGCTGGCGAAGGGGTTACCTTCCAGCTTGAATCCTTGGATGCGCGAAGCACCTTCTTGATCGACGTGAACCGTCGAGGGAGAATCAAGTTAACGCGGTGTTCATATCTTGAGCGATACCGCGTCGTTGATATCCTCGCCCGGCTTGACATTGACGGACCACCGCACACCAATCCTTCCGTTGCGATTCCACCGCTTCCGATCTTGGCCGCTTACAATGGAATCGCAATCCCATGCCCCCACTTCCATTTTTACGTGCAAGGGTACGAAGATCGCTGGGCAATCCCGTCAGCGGCCGCGGGTTTCGGTGCAACGACGGACCTCGTAGTAGTTCTGCGCGCGTTCATGATTCATTGCGGCGTCCAAAATGTGCCGACAATCCAATATCCGATTGAGTGAATTATGATAACGCCGATAACCGACCTAATCGACCAATATGCACAATGGCTGCGAGCGAGTACGCGAGTTGTGCAGGTCGGCGATGCCTTCGAGATCACAACGCCGTTTTTGGATAGGCACAATGACCACATCCAGATTTACGTGAAGCAGGAGGATCACCGGACGATCCTCTCGGACGATGGTTATATTATCGCCGATCTGAGGATGAGCGGATGTGGCCTCGACACTGAACATCGAAAGAGGCTTTTGGCCTCGATACTCAATGGATTTGGCGTTACGCGCGACGGTGACGAGCTGACAGCCATCGCACATAACGGTGACTTTGCGCAACGAAAGCATTCCCTCATACAAGCAATGCTGGCGGTCGGAGACTTGTTTGCGACGGCGCAATCGCTCGTTAAGAGCTTATTCCTTGAGGATGTAGCTGCATTTCTTGATGGAATTGGCGCGCGAGCTTTTCCGGATTTCCAACTCATCGGCAAGAGTGGATTTCAACACAAATTTGATTTTGCAATCCCGAAGTCGGAGAAAGCCCCCGAGCGCCTTGTACGAGCTGTCAACAGGCCAACGAAAGATGTGGCCGGCTCGCTTATCTTCGCATGGACTGATACGAGAATTGTTCGATCCGAAACTTCTACGATGTACGCTGTGCTCAATGATGCGGAAACCCCCGTTTCTGGTGAGATCGTGGACGCCTTAAGAAAATATGACATCGCGCCAATCCCATGGAGCGAACGCGCCAAGTATCGGAGGGTTCTTGCCGCATAGTTAATTGCGGCCTCTCGTTTGCCAATATAGGCTGGTGAGCACAGAAAGCTTGCGACAATCAGGCCGGAGGTTTTTTCATCCTCCTCCCAACAGCGGCAGATGAAGCTCCTTTGGCGGCAGCGTGTAGCCTTTGAGAAAATCCTAGAGTTTACGGCGACTGCGGCACCGTGGACGCGTTGATTCCCGATATTTACGACCAAGCTTCATCGCTTCGGCGAAGATCGGATCCCCGGCGAATTTGCCATACAGATCTTCGACCCAGCTTCGATCTGTGGGTGGAACGAGCGTTCTCGCCTGCTCCAAAGCCGCAAGCCTTCGCTCGAGCGCCGCCACTCTTTTTTCCAAGTTGCCTGCCATTGCCAGCTCCCGAATCTCCCGTCGATAATTGTAGCAGCTCAATTGGTGGATATTGACCACGGATTTCACGGATACACACGGATGGGAAGAGAATCAGGGCGTTTTCTTATCCGTGTACATCCGTGCAATCCGTGGTCAAACTCATTCACGCTGCCGTTGCGGTGAACTTGTTGTGAAAATCCATCGCCGCAATAAACCTTTCCCCCCTGACCGCCACAGACCGGATATGACTTTGTCACCCTCCTCTTCACATCCGCGTAAACTATCGTGGGAACCAGCTTCGCCGGACGCCGTGCGGCGGGGCGGATTTCAACCTTTCCTTGGGAGTCGGATCATGTCGCGATTTCGATTTGCGGGTGTGGCCGGTGCAGTTGTCATGCTTACTCTTCTGGCCAGCGCGCAGATAACTCAAGCGGCGGAGAAAGCGCCAGCCGAATTATTGCCGCCCAGCACGGTTGTCTGCGTCGAAATCAATCAGCCGAAAGATCTGATCTCCTTTGCCTTCGATTCGGCGGTGCGCAAGCAGATCGATCAGACCGAAGGGTATCGAAAGTTCATCGACAACCCGCAGTATAAGATTTTCCAGATCATCGTCGCCGCCATCGAGCAGCGGGCCGGGGTGAAATGGCGGCAGGCGCTGGAAACAACCACCGATGGCGGCGTGGTGCTGGCTTTCGACGCCCAGACGCAGGGGCTGGTGCTGCTGGCCAAACCATCCGACCCGAAAACGACCGATGCCGTGCGCGATGCGTTTTTTGCCATCGCCCGCGACGATGCGACCAAAAAGGGAAACCCCGATCCGATCGAACAAAAAGATTATCGCGGGCTGACGGCGTTCAAGATCGGCGATGGAATGATCGCCAACATCGGCCCGTATCTCATGCTCACCAACAAGCCCGACCTGGCCAAGGCAACCGCCGACCGCTTTTTGGACGGCGGGGCTTCGCTGGCCGATGACCACACATTTAGCGGCGCGCATCATGATGCGGCGGCGAGTTCGACGGCCTGGGTGTTTGTGCGGACCGCGCCGCTGCGGGCGATGGCGACGGATAATCCGCTGCTCGATCCGAAATACAAATCGGACAATCCCGCCGCGGAATTTCTGCTGGGCGGATTGCTGCCGGTGGTGCAAAAGGCCGAGTACGTGACGGCTTCGCTGTCGGTGAAGCCGGACGATCTGAAACTGACCCTCGCCGCCCCGCTG
>DASRRM010000233.1:0-10256 GCA_035695715.1 Tepidisphaeraceae bacterium | reverse complement strand
CCGTCCGCTTACTTCGGGAGTACCCTGCGTGCGCGGCTCGTTTGGCTCTCGCGTCAAAAATTTCACAATGCAGGGCGAAAGTTACGACATTGATGCGGCCAATTCGCGACGCATTTTTCGTTGTTGAGCTTCCAACATTCGCGCCGACGCAGGGTAATGTTTACGCCGATCTGAACAGTTCAGCCGGTCGACTACCACGACTTCGCTTTCAGGAGCCAACGAGAATGACAACGATGAAAAAACTGGGCGTGTTGCTGATTGCCGCGGCTTGTGTTGCGCCGGCCATTCCGTTGGTTCACAGCAGCTTTGCCGAGGATGCCCCGAAAAAGGAGCAGGCAGGCGACTACAACCCCGTTGCCGGCGAAGGGGCCAATACCCTCACCGATGACGAGAAAAAGGCCGGCTGGAAACTCCTCTTCGACGGCAAAACCACCGACGGCTGGCACACCTTCAAGCGCACCGATGTTCGCCCGGGCTGGGTCATAAAAGATGGCACGCTCTTTTGCAAAGACCCGCACAATGCCGGGGACCTCTGCACCAATGACAAATACGACTGGTTCGAGCTTCAGCTCGACTACAACATCTCCCACGCCGGCAACAGCGGCATCATGTATCACGTCACCGACAAGGGCGGCGCGGTATGGGCGACCGGCCCGGAATTCCAGCTTGAAGACAACACCAAGGCCGCCGACCAGATTCGTTGCGGCTGGCTCTATGCCCTCTATCAGCCGCCCATCGACCCCAAGACCGGCAAGACCCTCGACGCCACCAAGCCGGTTGGCGAATGGAACCATGTGCGCCTGCTGATCACGCCGGAGAAGTGCGAGCATGAGATCAATGGCGTGAAGTATTTCGACTACGTCCTGCACAGCGACGACTTCAACGCCCGCGTCGCCAAGAGCAAATTCGCCAGCATGAAGGATTTCTGCAAATCCGACATCGGGTACGTTTCGCTGCAAGGCGACCATGGCAGCGTGGCGTTCCGGAATATCAAGATCAAGCCGATCGAGGTGAAGAAGTAGCTGGGATACTCCAGGGAAATCCGAACGATGAATTTGTCGGCGGTGTATAATGACGGAGAAGGGATGTGCCGATCATGACTACACTTCAAATATCGTTGCCCGAAAACCTGAAATACTTCGTGGAGGATCAAGCCACCAAATCTGGTTATGGCAGCACCAGCGCCTATCTGGAAGCGTTGCTCGAGGAGGTTCGTCGCGCGCAATCTGGCGTGCCAATCGAGACATCATTGCTTGCGGGTTTGGATAGTGGAATTCCGGTTGAAGCCGATGACGCTTATTGGACAAAGTTCCGCGCTCGCTATCGCGAGCGGCTTGGCAGAGGAACGACGTGAACGATCGCATATTGCTCTATCCCGAGGCACAAAACTGTCGCTTTGACAAGTGAAGCAGACTCGGGGAAACTAGCGTATTGAACGCTGGTCCGCTATCCCATGCCGCAGAGGTTCGACAGCATCTGGTACTTGCCCGCGGAAAACACGTGGGCGGACTTTCAGATCCTCGCATATCGCGACATCGGTTCGCTGACTATCGACGGCGCTTCCATTTCGTTTGCGGGGCCCAAGGGCACGGTTCAGATTCCCCAGATTGCCGACGTCCGATACGGCAAACAGGGACGAGACTTCATCAACAATTGGGTTTGGGTAAAACCCGTCGACGGCGATTACATCTTTTTCGCCGACGGCGGCTGGCGAGGATGGCGAGGCATATTCGGTGGTACGCGCAAGCTTTTTAGGGCAGTGAGCGCCGTGCCGCGATCCGGTGCTGGATAACCAGTTTGTAGCGGTTCAGCTGCGCGGTAAACCCGAAGAATTACATCGTCCCGAACGCATCCGCCAAGGCGGACCCTGCAATTCCCATTCTTTCATGCGTTGCGGGTGCGGCGCAGGCGCGTGAGGGCTCAGGATGACGAGCGCCCGTTTCGCACATTTTCATAGGGCGGATATGTTAGGCCACTTCATATTCGCGCCCGACGGCGGCCTCCATCTCGGCGACCTCGGTGTCGCCGAGATTGGCAAACCAGTCGCCGCGTTTGCGCTTTGAAAGCCGGCCATGGTTTTGAAGACAGCTGCGGATGAACAAATCGATCAGCCGATCCGGCATATCCACGATTTCCTGGAGGGCGCGCTTGGTCCGGTCATAGTTGAGCAGGAAGGTTAATTCTTCCACCAGTTCCGTTTCGATCGTCTCTTGGATGAACTGAAACAGCGCCTCGGCCTGGGCGGTCATGTCAATGAACCGATAATAGTTGCCCGTGTCGTTGTGGACTTTCATTCGCCCGTCGTCGTCGAGCTGGTAATCCACGCGCTCCATGAGCGGCCTGGAAAATGCTTCCAATGAAGCGTCGTAGGCGGCGGATTTTTTAAGCATTACCGCCGACACCGGAAACATCATTCCTGGCGGAGTGAATGCACGCCGGGCCAGAATGTTGTGGATGAGAAATCGGTGAATGCGGCCGTTTCCGTCCTCGAACGGGTGCATGAACACGAATCCATAAGCGATATTCGCCGCATGGATGATCGGATGCACGTCGCCCGCTTCAAGCCGGCGGTGGCATTCAAACATCCCTTCCATCAGGACATTCAGGTCCGAGGGTCTTGGAGAAACGAAGTGAATCTTCTCCTTCCACGCGATCGTTTGTCCCACGTAATTTTGACTGGAGCGAAAATCGGCATCGCGGAATCGCTCGTCGACAATTCGATTTTGCAGGTCGATGAGCCTGGGCTTGTTGAAAAAGTCTTCCCTCTCCGCCATTTGCAATTGGGCGACGAAGCGTTCGGTTCGCGTGGCGCTTGGTGTGATGTGTTCGATTTCGAACGATGATTTGGATTCCTTCAAATATAAATACCCAAGCGCCCTGTGCATCAGTTCGACCGGATAGCCAGCCATGACTTTGCGGCATTGCTCGGCCAATCCGGAAGACTCGTAATCGACCAGACGTTTGGTTCGTCGCACGGTGGGGCAAAAGCGCGCATCGCCAGGGAGATTATCGCGAACGCGCTGGCGCTGAACGGAGATGCCGGCCGAGGTGTAGTATTGTTCCGAATCGAGAAGATCGATATAGTTCCCCTGTTCCAGATCGTTGATCGGCAGGCGTTTGCCGGTCAGCAATTCGTAAAGATACCAGATGCGGCGCGCGTATTTTCCCGTTGGTTTTGAGCGAATGTATGTGGAAAGTTCGATCTCGGGGACGACTGCGAAAAGTTCTGCCAGGATCTGCAGATTCGTACCATCATATTTCACCGCAAATTCCAACTGCTCACCCAATCTCTCACCCGGCCAATATTTGGGGGGATAGATCTCGAAGATTTGACCGTTAATCAATTGCTCGCGGTGGGTGCTGCCCGTAATGCAAGCGGACTGATGCCAGTTGGTCATCGCGGACAGTTTGAAACGCTGAACCAGGGCCGCATAGCCTGCTGGCCGTGATGTCTCGTCAGACATGTGTCCCTCCGCAGGAAATCCAATTAACTCGGTCGTAAAACGGTTATATTATCCCGCTTATCTTGAAAAATCATTACGCGGTGCATTGGCTGGGCTCTCTATCATTATAATTCGCAAAAACGATTAGAAATGAACTCCTGATCCGTAGAACGACCACTAAAGACGCCACCGTGCAGGCTATTCATGCGCATCGCCTTCCAAAAATCGCGGACGCCGCAACTCCGACTCTCGCCCTTGACGTCGTCGTGCGCTTGCGGAGGAAAAAAATCGAAGGATTTCCGGGCGCGATTTTGCACGTTTTTCTAACCATATGGATCACATCGACTTGGCGGCGAAAAATTTTCGCCGCGGGCACCACAAATCGCCGGATTTCGCTCAAACGCCAAAAATCGCCTCGGCTAACATTCGGCCGCGCAAGGACTTACGGCAGGATGGGATGGGGTGGCGGCGGTAAACGCCGACGCGGATCATTCGTCCGCTTAAGCGCCGCCCGGCTTGGTCTGACCTTGGAATTGGCTGATGTTGCTGAATGGCGTTCCGTGGACCTGCTCGATAATCAGTTGGCAGATAGGCATGTGCGGATACAGGGCGATGTCGAGCGGGCCGAGGTTAATCAACTCCAGGGTGATCGTCCCATCAAACTCCGCGTGAATGGTCGGGGCGGTGAAGTGAACAAGCAGCCCGCAACGGGCATACGAGCTTTTTCCCTCCACCCGTGCGGCCAATGAAACGGTGCCTTCAGGCTGTAGAGGAAACGAAACATGTTCGAGGGTCTTGCCGAGCACGAGTTTTCCCGGGCGCAGGACGAAGGGCTGATCTTCGGTCAGTTGCCGGGTTTCGGAAAGTGGGCCGAACATCCGGTTGAACTCACCCTTTCGGAGGTCGATTTGTGCGGGAATACCTTCCTTGAAATAGCTGATTTGGGTGCCGAGCCGGAGATCCACTGCGCTGGATTGATACGGGCACTTTGGTCCGCCTTCAACCTTTCGGCGTGGCGTCGGCTCCGGGGATATTTTCAGCCACCCCTTGTCCAAGGCGTCGTGGATACTGACGTTCGATAGGATCATGCGGGGACCAGATCGGAAGATTCCACGTCGATAACCGACCGATGCTCGTCGGGAAGAAGCGCCATGGCGTAGCCGCCGCGCTCGGCAACGCGCACTTTGACGCGCCCGTGAGTTTCGTCGGCGGCGTCGATCGGAACAAAAACGGAAACCAATTCGCCATCGCGCGTGCGGACGGTAACCGTGCGTTCGTCGGTGAACATCCCTTTACTGACCGTGCATTTGAGCCAATTGGGCATGGATTCCTTTGTTTTGATCTGCGCGAGTTTCCGGGGAATCGCGGTTCCTGTCAAGGCACGATAATCAATCACAGATTAAGCTGATGTGCGAGCGCTTTCCATCCGCCAGCCGTATACGGAGTTGATTCTGCGGGGGATGAAGACCCATCCGGCTGCGCGGGCAGTTTTTCGATAAGGACCGCTCGCATTTACAATGAATTGCCCTTTCCCTTCCCTGACCGGCGTGTTATGAACGCGGGAAATTCTTCTGGGAGGAAGACTCATGTCCAGACTTTTCACGGCGTCTTATGTCGTCGCGCTGCTCGCAATCTTTACATTGCCGTCGCTTGCGGGCGCGCAGGTTTTAGCTGACCGCGTTCCGGCGGATACCGCAATTTACGTGGGTTGGCAGGGGGTGGATCCCTCGGCCCCGGGGTATGCCGGGTCGCATTTGCAGGAGTTTTTGGCTGATTCGCAAATCCCCGCACTGGCCGATGATGTGCTGCCCAAGGTGCTCGACCGCATCGCCAAGCAGGACAAGGATTCGGCCGAGGCTGTCGAGGTCATTCGCACCGTCATCGCACCGATGTGGCGGCATCCGACGGCGATCGCCTTCGTCGGCATCGACATCGACCCCAAAACCGGCCCGCGCCCGAAAATGCTCATCCTCTGCCAGGCAGGCAACGAAGCTGCGGCACTGAAAGCCAAGGCCGACGACCTGCTTAAGCAAGCCGGCCCGGCACCGTTTCCGGTGAAGCTGATCGAAAAGGGCGATTTGCTCGCCCTGGTCATCGGCTACGATCAGGCCGAAACCGCCATCCCCGATGCGAACGGCCAATCGCTGGCCAACAATCCCGACTTTGTCAAATCCCTGGCGCAGGTCAGCAAAGGCGCATTCTTCACCGCATATTTTGATGTTGACGCGATTTTGAAAATGGCCGACACCGGGACGGCGATGGCCGGCCCGGAGATCAAGGCCAACTGGGAAAAGTCGCGCGACATGCTGGGGCTCAAAGGCCTGCATCGCGCGATCGTCACCGAAGGATTTGATGGCAAAGACTGGGGCTCGCAGGCTTTCGTCGCCGCCCCGGCGCCGCGCAGCGGATTTATCGGATCATTGCTCAACGGCAAAGCGCTTTCAAAGGATCTCCTAGCCGCCATCCCGGAAAATTCCACCATGGCCGGGGCAACGCATTTCGATCTGGGCGGTTTGGTCACCGCCATCCGCAGCGCAGTTGAAGCATTCGATGCCGACAGCGCCAAGCAGATCGATTCCGGCATTGAGGAAGCCAACAAAACGGTCGGCATGGACATCCAGAAAGACCTTCTCGGAAATCTCGGCGATGAATGGGCCTACTATGTCGACCCGACGGTTGCCGGGAGCAACGGAATGGTCGGCGCAACGCTTCTCAATAAGCTCAAAGACCCGGAAAAAGCCGAGGCGGCTATTTTGAAGTTGCAGGATTTTATCGACAAGTACGCCGAGTCGCAGCTTAAGGATGAGAAGATCACCATCGCATTTCGCCAGAGCAAGATCGATAACGTTACCGTGCATTATCTCGGCTTGCCGCTGGTCACCCCGGCGTGGGCGGTGCAGGATGGGATTCTGTGCGTCGGCCTTTATCCCGAAGTCGTCGCCACCGCGGCCAACCAGATCGCCAATAAGGGAAAGTCGATCGCCAGCAATCCCGCATTTATCGCACTGGCCGACAAGCTTGGCGATCATCCCGTTTCGTCTTTCAGCTTCGTCGATGTTCCCCGCCGAGCGCCGGAAAACTATGCCTCCTGGCTGGTGATTTCGCATTTGGCGCAGGCAAGCGATTTGTTTGGCGTGCCAGCGCCGGCGCGGATTCTGCCGCCGTTGCCAAAACTGCTGAAGCATCTTTCCGCCGCCGGGCAAATTGCGTGGAGCGAGGATGATGGTTTTCATGCCAAAGGGATTTCGGCATTTCCGGGAAGCGTCGTCTTCGCGTCCGACCAGAGCCTGATGTCGATGTACGAAGAATCGATGATGGGGGCACTATTCATGTACCCGATGAGCATGGGCATTCCGCACGTCGCGATTCCAGCGCCAGCCGTCGAAGACAAAGCCGCCAATTTGAAACACATTGCCGCGGCAGCGATCAAGTACTCCAACGCTCACAACGGGAAATACCCAGCCACGCTCGGCGAACTATATGAAGGCTCGGGACTGACGCTGGGTGCTTTTGTCAACCCTGCGCACGGCGTGGCCGCGCCCACAGACCTCAAAGGCGATCAGGCCAAGGAATGGATCGACGAAAATAGCGATTATGTGTGGAACGGGGCCGGGAAGGACACCACTATCGGCGTTGACCAGCCCCTGGCCTGGGAAAACCCCGCCAAATCACAGGGCGACGGCATCCTTATTCTCTACGGAGATTATCACACCGAATTCAAAACCCTCGCCGACGCCACGGCGATTATCGCCAAGGCCAAGGCAAAATAGCGCAGCGTTCACGAGGCATCGCTCGACGCGCTCGTGAAATAGCGCGACACTGATGAAACGCGCCGAAGGAACGCCGGGGTGGTGACTTGAGTCACCACCTACTGTAACCCGTCTCCAATCGCAAAAGTCCGCTGCTTCATGAGACGTTGTGCGCCGGGAAGCTACCTAAACAGCGGTGAACCCGTAGGACCGAATCGCGAAATCGCAAGCGACTTCACGGCGGCCACGGCTATCCGTATAGTTGCCGCGCCCTTCAAAACGTCGCCTGCGATTTCGCGATCTTGCTTTCCATCCCTTCCGCAATCCTACGTAGCAGTTGACTGGTTCATCGATTTTTATACTCGCTGATTTCTCTTGCCTTCTCCAACCGGCGTGTTATGAAAGCGGGCAACCTTTCGGGAGGAATCATCATGTTTAAGAAAATTGCGGCATATCCGCTGACCGTTCTCTTCACGCTCCTGCTCATCCCCGCCTTTGCCCGGGCGCAGGCGCTGGCTGACCATCTGCCGGCGGACACGACGCTTTATATCGGCTGGAGCGGGGCGGATGCTTCGGTGCCGGGGTTTAAGGGATCGAACTTTGAAACCATCCTGAACAGTTCCAACATGCGGGCGGTTGTGGATGATTTCCTGCCCCGCGCCCTCGATCGCGCGGCGCGCGAGGACAAGGACGTGGAAGAGGCCGTGCAGGTCCTCAAAACCGTCGTTGGGCCGCTTTCCCGGCATCCGTTTGCCTTCGCCTTCGTGGGCATGGAGATCGATCCAAAGACTGGTCCCAAGCCCAAATTGGTCATTCTCTCGCAGGCGGGAAATGAAGCCGCTGCTCTCAAAGCCAAGGTGGACGATCTTCTCAAGCAGGCGGGCCCCGCCCCGTTTCCAGTGGCGGCCATCCAGTCCGGCGATGTGCTGGCGCTGGTGATCGGCTACGACAAGCCCGAATCAGCCATTCCCGCCGCCGGGGCGGCATCGCTGGCGACCGATCCGGAATTCACCAAGACGCTGAGCCAGGCCGGCAAGAATGGCGCGCTGACTGTTTACGCCAACATCGACAAGGTGCTGGCGGTGGTGGACATGGGGATGGGCATGGCACCGCCGGAAATCAAGGCCAACTGGGAAAAGGCGCGCGACACGCTGGGCCTCAAGGGCGCTCATCACGCGATTCTTACCGCCGGGTTTGAGGGAAAAGAGTGGGCGACCCAGGCCTTTCTCGATGCGCCAGCGCCGCGAACCGGCATGCTGGCGGCAATGATGAACGGCCCGCTTTCCAAGGATATTTTCAACGCCATTCCTTCCACCGCCAGCACCGCCGGCGCGGGGCATTTCAATCTCAACGGATTTCTCGAAACCATCCGAACCGTTGCCGGGATGATTGAGCCTAATTCGGTTGCCGAGTTCGACCAGGCGCTTGGACAGGCCAACCAGGCGGTCGGCTTTGACATTCGCAAGGACCTGCTGGCAAATCTTGGCGATGAATGGGCGTTTTATTCCGACCCAACCGTCGCCGGCAATGGAATCGTCAGCCTGACGATTGTGAATCACCTGAAAGACCCGGCGGCTGTCGAGGCCAACCTGACCAAGCTGGAAGATTTCGCCAATCGCAGCATTGCCGAGGAAATGAAAAAGGAGAAGGATGCGCCGACGATTGCCGTTCGCCGGTTGAAGTGGGGCGGGATCGAGGTTCACTATCTGCCGCTGCCGCTGGTGGCGCCGTCCTGGGCGATCACCAATGGCAACCTGTACTTCTCGTTCTATCCTGAAACCACCGTTGCCGCCGCCCGGCGCACGCCCGGGAAAGACAAGAGCATCACCGACAGCCCGGCATTTGCCGCCCTGATGAAAAAGCTGGGCGATCACCCGACTTCATCCTTCCAATTTGCCGACCTTCCGCGCCTGGTTCCCGAAACTTATTCGAGCTGGCAGGTGATTTCGCACGCCACGGGCATCGGAGATTTGTTCGGCGTTCCCGCGCCGCTGCAAATCCTGCCGCCGCTGCCTTATCTGATGTCGACGCTTTCCGCCTCAGGGCAAATTGAATGGACCGACGCCGCCGGGGCGCACGTTCGCGGCATCACGCCGTTCCCCGGCGCAGATGTGCTGGCGTCGGATCCGACGTCGATGTCGGCGGCGCAGGTGCCGTTAATGGTTTCCATCCTGCTTCCGGCGTTGAACAAAGTTCGCGGCGAAGCATTGAAGGCCAAGAGCGCCTCGAACTTGAAAAACATCGCCGCCGGCGCCATCACCTACGCCAACACCCATAACGGAAAATATCCCAAGGACATGGGCGAGTTATTTGAATCGTCCGGAATGACGATCGACGTTTTCGTCAACCCCGCCACCAACACTTCCGCCCCGCACAACCTTCCGCCGGATCAAGCCCGCGCCTGGGTCAACGAACACGGCGACTACGTTTGGGGCGGTGGCGGAAAAGATTCCACCATGGGCACCGATGATCCGCTCGCCTGGGAAAACCCCGCCACCGCGACCCAAGGCATCAACATCCTGTTCGGCGATTATCACGTGGCCTGGTATCCCAAGTCATACGCAATGCAGTTGATCGACAAGGCACAAAAGCCGAAGACGCCTTGAATACCACTCAAGCTGGGCGGTTAGTTATAGCACTTTTCATGTTGGTAGCGCGTCTCCGTGAGCGTCATCCTTCGGAGTACCTCAGGATGACTGGCCGCTACACCAATCTGAAAAACGCTCTAAAATGCGGGGTCGTGACCCGGCCGTCTCGGCCGTCCCTGATGGCTGATTGGCCTTGCGCGATTTGGCGCCCCATTCTCCGTAGGGTGCGCAGTGGCCGTCTTTTATTTCCTTGGAACTCCTAACAAAATGCTGAAAGTGAACGCCAAGACGCCAAGGGCGCCACGAACCACCGCCAAAATTGCACGGAATTTCTCTTCTTTCCGAGCTTGGCGTTCTCGGCGTCCTGGCGTTCAACCCGTTTTGTCAGGAGCTTTTATCATTTGCGCAAAAGGAGCCGCGCACGAAGGGGACTCCCGAAGTAAGCGGTGTTCGGGCGATCAACTCCGCTTACTCCG
>DASRRM010000232.1:0-2567 GCA_035695715.1 Tepidisphaeraceae bacterium | reverse complement strand
ACGGATTTGCGCGAAACCGAGGTCCAGCAGCCGAATACGGCGGCGACCTTGTCCTGACTGATCAGCTCGCGCGCCTTTTCAGCAAATAACGGCCAGTTCGATGCCGGATCGACGACGACCGGCTCGAGCTTCTTGCCCAACACGCCGCCCTTCTTGTTCTGCGCGGCGATCAGCATCAGCATCACGTCTTTCAGCGTGGTCTCGCTGATCGCCATGGTGCCGGAGAGCGAATGAAGAATGCCGACTTTGATCGTGTCCTCGGCCTCCGCGGGGAATGCTCCCGCCAAACCGAGCGCTGCCACGCTGCTAGCTCCGACGAGCCAGCCGCGGCGCGTCAGAGTATAGGTCTTTATTGTATCGTTGGACATGGATGAGCCTCGCTGTGCTTGGGCGAGCGCACGGACGGCGCCCTTCTGGCGAGGCAACGCAAGGCATGTGCCAACTTCGAGTAAAGCCAAACCACTGAAAGATTTGGGAATTACGATTTGGCGAAAAGCTGTGTTATTTTTTCAGCAGCGCTCCGCCTGCTTTATGGGCAGTTTGCGAAGATCGTCCACCGCTCTTCGTTCTTCACGATAAGACGGCAAACATGATGAGCCGGCTATTGTTCGAAGCCGAGCGGCTGCCGTGCCGCGATATCCTGTTTGAGACATCGGCAGGGTGCGCGGCGGAGAAAAAGCTTTGGCGGAGGGAGTGGTACTGCAAAACAACTTTCTCTAGCGCCTCGCCGCAGCCGATAATCGCCCAAGCCACTGGAAATACGATGGATTTTTTCTCATATGGCCGTCATTTCTCTGTGCCAGCTAGACACACTTGAACCCACGTTCGGCAGCTTTGAGGTCTGCTGCGTTAGCCCGGCCTGGTCTTCCAAGCCCCCGAATCTCAAACCGGATGCAAATTGCTACCTCGCCGAATTCGCGCGTCATTTCTGGTCGCTTCCACGCCACTTGAGCGAGGGACCAACTGGCCGAGAGTGGTGCAACAAAAAGAGCCGTGGACTAGCCAGTTGCGTCGCTATCCGTCGCGCGGCCTTCTTACCACGCCAGCTTTAATGCACCGTGACGGCGTAATAGGTCGACGGTACGAAGCTTTGCAGGCCCGCTAAGCCGCTCGCGTCGTTGGTGGGAATATCGCTGCCGGCATCGGTCAACGCGACAAAGCCGTTTGTCTTTGGATTGAACACCCCGGTAATGCCGCCCACGGTCTCGGTCGCGGGATCGTAGCCGAGTTCAACCATCCCGCCGGTCGCCGGATCGTCACAGACGATGTCCTTGCCGTCGGGCGTCATTGCTGTGGCCAGCAACCATTGCGCCGGTGTCTGGCTGGGAGGCCCACCGATCATCACTGGTCCGTTCTTCAACAGGGCCGCGAAGTCGGTCTTGCCGGCCACAATCGGGAAGGCAGCGTCGTTGGTCGGGGTCACATCGTGTCCGGCGCCGTCGGAGAAGATCAGTTTACCGGTGAGTTTGATGTTCCCGGCTCCCGGCCAGGTGGCGTCGGTGCCGTTCCAGAAATTATCGATCATGTAGTCCTGGCCATGCCCCGGCGAAGCGCCGCGCGCCAGAATGGTGAGGATCGCTGCCTCGCTGTCGTCACTGGCGTAGTCCGGCAGCTTGAAGTCGGAATATTGGTTCTCGTCGTACTGGCTGATCGGCGTGAAATCGAAGCCGTTGTTGTGAGTGAACTGGTCGCCGGGCGGCAGCGAAGCGGGATTCACGTTGTTATTCTGATTATTCTGGTTGTTCGCCGTATTCGAGCTGTTTGGTGTGAACGAAACGTGGATGAAGTTTCCGGTGTTCGGATTCTGGAAGCTTATGTTCACCGGACTTGCTGGCGGATTATTGGATTGGTTGGGCGGCGTGTACGGTGGCGACAAGGCGATGCCGAGTGCCAGCGCCGTCGTATTGCTCGCGGCCTGCACGAAGACATAGTTGCCGAAGTTGGCGGTCAGGCCGGACCCGTCAATCGGATAGAACCCTTGCGGACTTGTCGGCGTCACGGTTGTATTCCACGCTAGCGTACCTGTGGTCGCCGACGCCATCGTCTCGCCGTTGACAAAACCGGTCACCGTGCCCGTGAAAGCCGGGAAAGCCGATCCGAAATTCGACGAGGCAGGGTTTGCTACATAGGTCAGCGCGGCCGGGTTGACTACCCAACTCCCAGGATTGCTCGAACCCATCGTATAGTTGCCGTTGGTCAGCGTTCCGAGCACACTCGTCGTGTAGTTGCCGGCATTCGTCAGGTTGGTGATACCAAACCCGTTCGACAGACCGGTAAGCACGCTCACACTCTCCCCGTTCTGGAGCCCGCTTGCCGACAGCCCGGGATTTCCCGGCGACTGGCCGTAGGTCGAGGTGCCGCCAAGTGCCGTCACCGTCAGCGGTGCCGGCGTTACCGTGAGCGTCCCGCTGTTGTACCCAATGGTGTAATTGCCCAGCCCACTGCCCTGCGCATTCGAGGCAGTGATCGCATAGGTCGGACCCGGCGCCACGACCGTCGCACCCGCCGCCGCACCGGCGCTCGACAGCGACACCGCGCTCACGCTGTCGCCGTTGACCAGCCCGGAG
>DASRRM010000231.1:0-53343 GCA_035695715.1 Tepidisphaeraceae bacterium | reverse complement strand
GGGAGTACCCTTCGTGCGCGGCTCATTGGTCAATATCCCGCGTACAGGCGTTGCACCCATTTGAGTGTCGGCGAAACTTTTTGGTACGCTCGGCGTCCAACCGCCAGTTCATGCTCGAGAAATGAAAGGGAAACCATGCGCTCCTCCTTCGCCGCCGCGATGATTGCTTCTGCCGTTGCTGCTGTTGCCCTGCCGGCCATGCAAGCCTTTGCACAGGTGCATCCGCCGGCCGCGGCGGAAAAGCCAATCGCCGATCAGCAGGCCGTCCCGATCAAGCAGGTCGTCCTGTACACCAGCGGCGTGGGATATTTCGAGCATTATGGCACCGTGAAAGGGGACGGATTCACCGAACTTCATTTCAAGACGGCCCAGATCAACGACATCCTGAAAAGCCTGCTTCTGGAAGACCTGGACAAGGGAAAGATTTCCTCGGTCACCTATGGCAGCCAGGAGCCGCTGGCGCATACGCTCAAGAGTTTTGAAGTCGATTTGAGCCAGGCCCCGCCGCTGAGCGCGCTGTTGGCGCAGCTTCGCGGCGCGAGCGTCACAGCCACGCTGGGCAAAGGGCCGGTTACCGGAAAGATCCTGTCGGTGGAGCAAAAGCAGAAGCCGGCGGGCGACAAACAAGTCGTCACAGTATGGGTGTTGAATTTGTTATTGCCCGGCGGATCGATCAAGCCAATCGAGTTGGACGACATCACCGAAATCCGCCTCGACGACGCCAAATTACAACAGGAACTGGTCAAGGCGTTGTCGGCGGTGGCCGCGGCGCGGGATCAGGACAGCAAGCCCGTCGCCATTCGCTTCAGCGGGCAGGGCGAACGCCGGGTGCGGATCGGCTATGTGGTCGAAGCGCCGGTGTGGAAGGCGAGCTATCGGCTGGTGCTGACAGAAGACGCCAGGAATGAGAACCCCGCAGATGCGAAGGACAATACCGGGAAGGGCGCGGGCGCGGATGGTGCGCAAGACGACGGGGAAAAACCGGGCGCTACGCGAGATGTCAGTCACACCGCCGAACAATGGGCAGCGGCTGATCCGGCAATGATGGTAATGGTTCAGGAATTGAGCAAGGAGAAGGCCCAGAACGATGAACTGCGGAAACGACTGGGACCACCACCAGCGGGCGCTGGCAAGTCCCCGGAAGAAAAATACACGGAAAATCTCGCGAAAAGAATCGAGAGCTTCCGCGCGGACCTAAACGAAAAATTCGTCCTCGTTCCATCGCAAAACGGCAAGGGTGCAACGCTCGCGCGGCGCGACGCCGACGGAAAAGCGGCCGGCGGCAGCCTTCAGGGTTGGGCCATCGTGGAGAACCAGACTGACAGCGACTGGGAAAACGTGCAGTTGTCGCTGGTGAGCGGAAGGCCGATCAGCTTCGTCGAGGATTTGTATCAGCCATTGTATATCTCGCGGCCCGTGGTTGAGCCGGAACTGTTTGCGAGCCTGCGGCCGCATAATTATGCGGAGGGACTTGAGCAATTGCAGGATCGGGGCGGCCGGGAAGAAAAAGCCGCCGGTGGGTTTGGCTATAAGCCCGCCGCGGCGGCAATGCCATCGCCAGCGCCAGTGGCGGCACTGGCGCGGAAGCAGTCACTTGCCTCCGATGCTCTCGCCGATGAAGGACTAAAACGGGCGATCAATCCCACGCGTTCAGTTTCCTCCCTCGCCTCGGGCGCAAGCGTCGGGGAATTCTTCCAGTACACCGTCGGCGATGTCAGCCTGCCGCGGCAGAAGTCGGCCATGATCCCCATCATCACCGACTCGGTAAAAACCACGCGCCTGAGCATCTACAACGCCGCCGTCCTTGCTGATCATCCGCTGCTGGGCGCACGCCTCACCAACACCACCGGCAAACTCCTGCCACAAGGCCCGATCACCGTTCTCGACGGCGGCTCATACGCCGGCGATGCAACCATCGAAGACCTTCCCAACACCCAAAGCCGGCTCCTGAGTTACGGCATCGACCAGAACATCCTCATTCATGATAACGACCAAACCACCGCCAATTCGCTGCAAACCGCGCGATTGCTCAAAGGCGTTTTGGAACTGACGCACAAGGATGTGTTCCGGCAAACCTACGTCGCCAACAACAAGGGAAAAGCCGACCGCACGCTGCTTATCGAGCATCCCAAGCGTGGCTGGCAGGGGAATGCCAAGCTGGTCGAGCCGCCGCACGCGCTGGAGACGACTGATACGCTTTATCGCTTTGAGGAAACCGTCCCCGCCGGCACGACTAAATCGCTGGTGGTTCAGGAAGAGCGGGTGTACGAGCAGGGGATCGCGATTCTGCCCATGGATGTCGGCCAGGTCGAACTTTATCTTCGCACGGCTCAGATTCCCGATGCCGTGAAAAAGGCGCTTCAACAAGCCGCCACGCTGAAGCATGGGCTGATCGACATCGACCGGCAGATGCAGGACCGCCAGCAGCAGATGAACGACATCACCACCGAGCAAAACCGCATTCGCGAGAACATGAAAGCCGTCGCCGCCAGCAGCGACTATTATCAGCGGCTCCTGAAGGAGTTGGACACGCAGGAAACGCAGATTCAAAGCCTTAAAGCGGACCTGAAAACCCTCAAGCAGAAGCGGGATGATCAGCAAAAGGCGCTGGAGGACTATCTGTCGGGTTTGAATGTGCAATGAGGATGGCGGTAGTCGAAAGAGGACTGAGCCGCGCACGGAGGGTACTCCCGAAGTAAGCGGATCCCCGACGCCCGCTTACTTCGGGAGTACCCTTCATGCGCGGCTCTTTCGCTGCGTACCCTTAGCTTTTTCACCCCTGCAAAAAAAGAAAATCAGTAGATTTACATACCCCCCTTGTGGTACCGTTGAACTTGGGTCGTCAGGAATCGGCTCGGATTAGAGCGGGTGTCACATCACACACGAAATTGCCATTCGAACTCTTAAAAGCTCCACGCGGCGGCGCGGGGGGTTCACCTTCGTCGAGTTACTGGTTGTCATTGCGATCATCTCCGTGTTGGTGGCGATACTTATTCCGGCTGTCCTGACTGCCCGCCAGCACGTTCTCACCGCCAAATGCCTGGCCCATCTCCATCAGATCGGGATCGCCATTGATGCTTATGCCATCGACAATGACAACAGCCTGGTGCCCGGCGATTATTATGGCTTGGCCGATGGGTGGCCGCTTCCCGGGGCCGGGAGCTGGGAGGATATTCTTGCCGACGGCAATTATTTTCCGGCCCCAATCGGCAAATCAACCTTCAAGGGCTCGCGCGAAGTCAATTTTAATGACCTAACGTTCGACAATGACAATCTCCTCCGCTGCCCCAGCGGCCTTGATGAAGACGTTGCCGACTATGGCTTGCCCGTGAAACAGGTCGACGCGTTGGGAATGTTTTTCAGCCTGCGAAGCTCCGATATCACCGGGACCGGCGTGCGCAGCTGGTACGCCTGCAACATGTCGCCTTACCAGGAGTTTTACGGCGGACGACCGCTTCCCTTCAAATTCCTGCCCGACATCAACCCCCAAAACTGGTCATACGACTACACCATCAACCGGCTCTCGAAATTTCACAACTCCAGCTCGCTGCCTTTGATCTTCGACGGTTGCTGGATGTTCTGGGACAATGCTCCCAACATCAACGCCCGCCATGGGGGCAACACCCAAACCAACATTCTCTTCGCCGACTGGCACTGCGAAACCCAGGCAACCTCGACGCTGCCAAACGATAATTGGTACGTGAACTAGCGTCCGGCGCGGTCCTTCCCGCCACGATGCAATCGTTTTGTCCGTTGGCAGTTTGCCGGGACGGTCCTAATATTCATTTGATGATGTGTCTTTTGGTCGGCGTCGCGCCGGGGAGATCGCCGCTGCACTTCACCGCTGCTCGTTCCGATGCCCAACACCATTTCTCCCCCCATCCTCACGCCGCAAACGACGGAAAAACCGGCCGCCGAAAGCCGCCCGGCTGCCACTGGAGCCTCGCATATACTGCTTGTGGACGATAACGCCAACAGCCGCAATGTGCTGCAAAAGGCGCTGACACAAAGTGGGTTCGACACCTCGGCAGCGCCGGATGGAAAAAGCGCTTTGACCATGATCCAGGGCGAACGCTTTGACCTGGTGTTGCTCGATGTCCGCATGCCGGACATCAGCGGCGTCGAAGTGCTCAAGCAACTCCGCAAGACATACTCCGGGACGGAATTGCCGGTCATCATGGTGACGGGCAATGACGAAAGCGCCGACATCGTGCAGGCACTGGAACTGGGGGCGAACGATTACGTCACCAAGCCGCTCGATTTCGGCGTCACCGTCGCGCGCATCCGCATGCACCTTCAATTGAAGCACTCCGTCGAGCATGTGCTGGAGTTGGAAGCAACGATGGCGGCCAGGAATACGGAGCTGGAATCGGCCAACGCCGAGCTGCGCGAATTCGCGCGGCAAAAACAGATCGAGCTTGAAACCGCCGCCCGCGTGCAGGCGGCGTTTTTGCCGACGGCAATTCCCAAGGTGCCGGGCCTGCGCTTCGCCTGGGCGTTTGAGCCTTGCCAGGAGCTGGCCGGCGATTCGCTCAACATCCTTTCCCTCGATTCGTACCACGTCGCGTTCTATGTGCTCGATGTGAGCGGGCATGGCATGCCCGCAGCACTGCTGGCCGTGGCGGCGACACGCATTCTCTCCGTCGGCGGCCATGCCGACTCCATCCTCTTCACCAAACCCGCCGAGGACCTTCCCGCCGAGCCCACCGGCCCGGCGGAAGTCGCGCGGCGGCTCAACCAGAAATTCGCCTGGCGGTCCGGCGCTGAGCAATTCCTCACGCTCTTCTATGGCCTGTTCAATCTGCAAACCCGCATGCTGACCTACGTCTCGGCCGGGCACCCGGGCGGCATTCTGTTTTCCCGCGGATGTGCCGCCATCACCCTCGACGGCGGGGGCCTGCCAATCGCCATCGGCGACACCTATGAAGAACAGCGCGTGCAACTCAAACCCGGCGACCGCGTCTATCTTTATTCCGACGGCGTCACCGAGGCGATGGACGACTCGCGAAAAATGCTGGGCCGAGACAAAGTCGTCGAACACCTTGGCGCCGCCGGAAGCACCGGGTTGGATCAGACCGTGGCAGACCTGCTGAAGTCAGTAAAGCGATGGCAGGGTGGGACTTTGCACGATGACATTTCCATCCTTGCGATGGAATGTGAATGAAGACACAGATCGCGGTACTCCAGTCCAATGAGCCGCGCACGGGTTCTCCCGAAGTAAGCGGGTTCCCCCGAAACCGCTTACTTCGGGAGTACCCTTCGTGCACGGCTCATTCCGCCGTGCGTACGGAATGGACAAAATCATGCGGCGTGCATCAGGATGACCGTCACGCGAACATTCACCACCCAAAGTATTTGATAGCGATGCGCAGCGCGGCCACGCGAAGGCGCGAAAGCTGCCCCGTTGAGCTTTGCCTTCTCCCACAATCTCAACCGATCGCGTTGTAGAATCATGGTGTAGGATTAGTCCGTTGCCACCGGCCGCAGCGCCGCGCGGATGGCCAGTAACAGCGAGAACGAAACGATCAGCAGGATTCCCGCCAAAGTGAGCGATTCGCTCAAGTTGCCGCTTTCGAATCCCATGTAAATCGCCAGCGGCATGGTCTGCGTTCGCCCGGGATAATTGCCGGCAAAGATGATGGTCGCGCCGAATTCGCCCAGCGCCCGCGACCAGCAAAGCGCCGCGCCGCCGGCCAGGCCGCGCAGTGCAAGGGGGAATGTCACAAAGCCAAAAGTCTGGGCCGGCGATGCCCCGTCCAGCGCAGCTACTTCCAGCAGTTCATCGCTCACCGACGCCAGCCCCACCGTGGCCGACTTGATGAAATACGGGGCCGCGACGAATGTCTGCGCGATGACAACTGCGACGGCGGTAAAATCGATCTCAATCCCCATCCGCTGCAGATAAATCCCCAGCACCCCGCGACGCCCCAGCGTCAGCAGCAGCGCGATTCCCGCGACAGCCGGCGGCAGGACGGTCGGCATGTCGACCAGCACCTCAATCAAGCCCTTCCCGCGAATCCGCCCGCGCGCCAGCAGATACGCCAGCGGCGTTCCCAGGCAAATCGCCAGCGCAAGGGTTGTGGTAGTAGTGATCAGGCTGAGAAAAATCGCCTGCACCGTCGCATGGTCGCCAAGATAATGCCGCAGCATCCCCGGCGAGAGGTGAAGCAGCAGGACGATCAGCGGAACAACCAACAGCGCCAGCAGCGGAATTGACGCGATGCTCAAAAACCAGATGCCGCGACGCGGGGCTCGATGCTGGGATTGGTTTAACCGCGGCACTTTTTCCACGCATCGGACAGCCGTCATCCTGAGTCCTCATACGGCTGCGCGGCACCCGCGACGCACGAAATCTTCGTAGGGCGGGCATTGCCCGCCGAACAAGGTTTTGGCGGGCAGTGGCCGCCCTGCATTTTCACCAGCAGGTCCTCCCAAGGATCCAACCGATGCGCGCAGGCAGTTGCATTCGACAGAGTACATCAGCCCGGAGCGTGAGCCTCCTAATGGGTCGTCACGATCAACACCGTCATCGGCTCGACCTTTGACGCGATCTCTTCGGCGCTCAGCGTGGTTGCTTTCCCGCTGGCAGTAGTGGTTTTGATGTTGTTCTTGGCCAGGAACTTGCGGATTTTCCCGGCGCCGATTCCCAGGCCATAACTGTCTTCCATTTCCGTGGAAATGCTCTTCATGCAGACGATGGCCATCACGTCTCCCGACTTGTCGAGGATTGGCCCGCCGCTGTTTCCGGGGTTGACCTTGGCTTCGATCATCACATCCGCGCCGTCAGTGTTGATATGGCCGCTGGTGACAATGCCGTGGGTAACCTTGGGATTGGTGGTATAGCGGTCGCCAAGGGGGAAGCCGATAACGGTGCAGTCGGCCCCGTCGGCGGGGGCGTCGCGCTCGGCAAACTTCACCGGGTGAACGGGTTTGGTCGGCTTGATGCGGAGCAGCGCCAGGTCCTGCTCATCGTCGATCACCACGACTTCCCCCGGCAGTTTTTCGCCGCCCTGGAGAGTGATTTCGAACGACTTGCCGCCCTTGGCGACGTGGCGATTGGTGAGAATCAGGCCATCGTCGGTGATGAAGAACCCGGTGCCGCTCGCTTTGGAACCTGGCGGCGGCTCTCCGTCGGCACTCTCCATCATTTCCACCGGCCGGATTCCGACGCGCCAGATTTCCGCCGGCATTCCATATTTAGCCGCGAGAATCTTGGCGGCAGATTCGGCGTCCTTGAACTTCGGGCTTTTCTTCAAGTCGTCGTTGGCCGTATGCACCATCACATTGAGATCGATCGCAATTTCCGGGGAATCGCCCCATTCGGCGGCCTGCATCAATTCCGTCATCCCGCGCTCGTAATCCTTTTTCTTGAAATGGATCGCGCCGATATTCGCCAGCGCCTCCGGCGACTTGGGCCGGATTTGCGCCGCCCGCTGGAACAGCGGCATGGCCTTGTCCATGTCGTCGGTGCTGAAAGCCATGTAGCCAAGCAGGAAGTTGACGAAGAATGAATTCGGATACAGCGCCTGCGCCTCTTCCATCTTCTTCATCGCCTGCAGCGTGGAGTTTTTCTGGAAAAGCTCCATCGCGTCTTTCACGAGGGTGTTCGCCTGCGCGAGAAGTGCCTTGTGCTCTGCGCCGGTTACCCATTTGCCGTTGATCTTTTCGCCCTCGCCCATGGCGGTCCACTTAGACAGTTCCGCCTTGGCCTGCGAAAGGTCGGGATCAGCCGGGTGCATGGCGAGGTAGCCATTCAAAATGCCCAGCACCGCCGAGATTTTATCCGCGCCTTCGATTTGCTTCTGGATAAACGCGATGGACGGAGGTAGCGGCCCAATGATGGTGACATGAATTTCGCCGACGTTTTTCGCCGGATTGGTGTCATCCGTGCAGGAAAGGAATAGTTCGCCGGCCTCAGGCGCCTCGGCTGGCTTTCCCGCCTCAAATGCAACGCCACTCCCGCCCACCTTGCAGCCAAGGCTCATCCAACCCGGGCGTTCGGTGAAGCCCTTGAAATCGCACTTCTTTCCCTTGCTCGGCCCATCGCCCTTGCCCCACATGTCCTTGGGATCGGGGTTGAGAATGAACTGCTGCCCCATCGCCAATTTCACTCCGGTAGCCACGGCATTGGAATGGATATGGGTTGCCGGAACACTAACCGTCACCTGCGGCGGGGGAGGAGCTACCGGCGCGGGCGGCGCAACTTCCTTAGGCGGGGTCGCGGGCGTCGGCGTCTTGGCAGGAGGGGTTTTCGACTTGGGCCCCGGCGTCGTGGGCGGTTTGGCGCTGGGGGGAGGTGTCTTCACATAAGACGCCACATCCGTCGCCGGGACGATTCGGGAATCGCCGTCGGCGGTTTTGACCCAGTATTGGTCGGAATTCTTGATGACCTTCCCCTCAAGAACGGTGCCGTCCTTCAGGACAAGCTTATCCCCGAGCGCGACGGTCGCCGTCGCAACGCAGATGAGGAGGAGCGCAAAAAACCCGATAGACGAACGCTTACGCATCATAGAAAGACCCCTTGGGCCGGTGTCTCAGTGAAGTTCCCAAAGCGCCCGGCCCGAATGTGCGGTAGATTTGCCAGCCAGCAATCCGATTGCAACGGCAACCGCAGGCGATAACTGAACCATCCCAAAGCATACCAATTCCGGGGTCGGGCACAAGAAAAGAATTTGAGCCGCGGCAATAATAGCGGGCAGTGGCCTGGACGCCTCTAAAAGCCGCTGTCCTGGGTCTGGGTTTTTGATCCCGCCACATCATTTTCCGTAAACGCCCGGCAGATAAACCACGGCGAGTCTGGATTTAAAGGGAATGGCGATCCAGATATCATTTCCGGGACAGCGGACGGATAGGTCGGGGATGATTCCCCTTCCCGCTTCGGCGAAGTTCGCCACATACATCGAAAACACTTCCCGGTTGAGTGCAAGGTCAAAGATGTGCAGTTTCCCGTCGCCTCCGACGGCAAACAATTGCGAATCTTCCCTGCCAAACTCAATCTGATTCAAGTCCCGCGCAGAGTTGAACAGGTCGGGCTTGGCCCCCATGTGAATCACCGAGTCGCGGCCCGCGCTGGCAACGATGCCATCGACCGGGCTGAATAGTGCATAATGCTGGGCCTGATTGCCATCGGGCTGCTTGAGACAGTTGCCACTGTCGGCGCCCCACGTTTGCACGCCGATCTTGCCCCCACAGGTAACCAGTTGCTTCCCGTCGCGATTAAACCTGATTGAGAACATTCCGGCATCGTCGGCGGATTGTTCGGCGTTCGCTCGCCGGTTGCCCGCAACGACATCCGGAAACCTCCGCTTCCAACCGTCGGCCTTGGCGTCGAGTATTCCAAATTTCCCCTCCGAGGTGGCAAATGCGAGCACACCAGGATCCTTCGGCGAGAAATCAATCGAGCGAACGGCTGTTTTAGGATCCCGTTCCCAGGAAATCGGGGTGAGGGGTCCGTCTGAATCCCGGACGGCGATCTGATCGTCCGCGGTTGACACCGCCAGCCGCTTACCTGTGGAATCGAAACACAAGTGTGTGATTTTCGCCGACAGGTTGCCGATCTGCTTCGACGCCGAGGTATTGCCCAGCGGCAGATCGTAGAGGCGAACCGCGCCGTCCGCGAAGCCAACCGCGACTGCCGACCCGTCGGGCTTGATTGCTGCCGCGACGGCCTCCGAATCGGTCCCAAGCGACACGATATTGAGGGAAGCTTTCCGCAGTGCTGTCCCATAGGCCCAGCGATAGACCCGGCCATCGGTGGAGCAACTCCAAAGCGCATCTTTGCTGGCAGAAACGCTCGCGAGGCTGCCTGCATATCCCTGGCCGACCTTGAGCATCACGCCCGATTCGGATTGGGTCACGGCGATCATTCGATTCCAGCTTGGATAAGCCAGCAGTTCGCCGTTCTGGAGAAAACAAAATCCCTTGCGCTCCGGGTTCCACAACTGTTGTGCCGATTCGCTGTTCGCCGCAGCAGGCGCAGCACCATTGCCCGGGGGCGAAGGCTCGTGGGCGGTTTTGAGCAGTTGCCATGGGATCACATAAATCTGGCCATTTTCCAAGGCAATCGCGAACATTCCACCAAGGTGGGCGGTAGCCCCGATTTGCGATATTCGCGCATCGGGAATTCTCAGTTTCAATAATGCATCGCGATAGTCTTCGGTGTGCGTCGTTGCGATGTCATACTGTATGAGGTCCAACTCAGCGCCGGCCGTATTTGGGTCGGCCATATAGAGGTGTGTGCCATCGGCGTCGAACGTGATCACGGGTTTGCCCTTGGCATGCAATGAATCAATCGGAAGGCTGTTCCATGTCGTGATGTTCGGGTTGGTCGCATCAGTCACGAGGTAAACCCTGCCACTGCTGCCACTGGTTTTCTTGAGGCCGATCGCAATGGCGCCATTTGGGCTTACGGCAAGGCTTGCGGTTGGATTTTCGACAGCCAGCACCTCCTGGCTTTTGACCGGCGGCAAAGACCAGCGCGAGACTTTCTTCTTACCCCCGGTAAAGAGCCATTTCCCCCCTTGATCGAAAGCCGCCACTGTCACGCCGTCGTCGCCCGTGGGCAAAGCCATAAGCTTCCCGTGATGAACGTCGTAGACCTGGGCCGCCGACGCCGCGCCCGGCGCCTGGCTGTCGCTGATTGCCAAAAGCCAATTCCCATCCGGACTGGCCACAACGCGATGCACCGGGGGGTTAAATCTGGAATCCAGAAGTTCCGCGGGCTGCTCGCTTGCCGCATCGAGGAGTTGGCGAAACAGTTCGCGGGAATGCAATTGCTCGGCAGTCAGATCGGGCGGCAACGTCTGGTTGGCCAGGAGAAGCCGTGCGCCGTCGTAGTCATAGGCCGGAATTTTAGAGATCGCCTCCGCATACGAACTCTGGTAGTCCGACGTTACCTTGTTTTTTGCGACTAACTGCATTTGCTCTTTGGCGATCTGCCAGCCGGTATGCGCATTGGCGTCCTGCCTTATCGCGTACACCGCGATCGCCACCATCACCGCCAACAAAATCCCGATCACGACCAGAACCGTTCTGAGACGGCGTTCGCCGCGCGCATGCGCCTCGGCGCGCTCGCGATCGAATCGAGCCTGCGCCGCGTGCTCTAATTCCCGGCGGGCGGTGACCTCCTTCTCCTGGCGCTCTGCGCTTCTGGCAGCTTCGCTCTGGCGAAGAAAGTTGCGAACCTTCTCGAACTCGCCTCCATAGCGCGTTGCCCAAGCGGCCGAAGGCTTCTCGGTGGATTCCCATTCCAGCGCCCGATCGAGCGCCACGCCGCGCAGCTTTTCGATCTGGCCTTGTTCCCAATCGAGGGCTTGCTCCAATAGCTTGGTATACCGGCGGCCGGACCACGTTTCCTGGGAAACCCAATCGGCGAGCTTGCGCCAATGGGTCATCAGACTTTCGTGGGTGATGTCCAGGACACTGTCGGGGGAAAGCCCCTCCTGCGGGGCGGCAATAAAGCTGGTTTCGTTGGAACAGAATTTCCCGGCAACTTCGATGACCTGCGCCGCCGATACGCCCGCCACCGCCGCAACCTCCGTCACCCGCGCCGGACGCCGGATGTTTCGATTGTCGGCTCCATGCTCGCACAGGCAGCGGAACAGTCGCTCAGCAATTAATTTCTGGCCGTCGCCCAGTCCGTTAAAAACCGAGTCGGCATGATCGGAAAGACTGTGGTCAAATCCTCCGACGGCTTCGTAATGAGCCAGCGACAGAAAGACACGCTGCCCCGGATCGGAACCACCGGCCGCACGCTCAGCAAGCACCTGCGTCCACATTCTCATCAACACATGCTGCAGCAACGGCAGGCGATCCGGATCGTCCGCCATGTCATTGATCAGCCTGTTCACAAGTTCCGGCTCAAGATCTCCCTGGCACAGCCGCGCCGGCCCGATGATCGCCTCGCTGATTTGATCGCGGTTGAGGCGGGGCGTGAGGAACTGGCTTCCGTTCATTGCTTCGGGCAGCCCGCCGAAAAATACGCAGTCGCTCAAAAAATCCGAGCGCATCGTGATAACGACATAGATCGGCAAGTCGGATTTCAGGCTCCCCAGCAGCAGATTGACAAACGCCTCGGCATCGTCAACGCTGCCGGCACTTCGATATCGAAACAACTCCTCGAATTGATCGACAACCACCAGAAGATTGGTTCCCGCGGGCGGGCGGCTTTCCTCCAGCACGTCAGCCAGGCCAAAAGGCCCGCGCCGCAGCGTCGCCTCCAGAATCGCCGGCATGTGGCTGTCGGAAATTCCGTCGCGGCCGAATCCGCCTTTACACAGCCCGTCGGCGAGCCTGGCAAAAGGTTGCTCGCCCGGGCGCATCTGGGCAATTCGCCAGTGGGATCCGGCTGTGTCCACGAAGCCGGACTTTAAAAGAGGAATCAATCCAGCGCGCACCAGCGATGACTTCCCGCATCCGCTGGCCCCGATCACCGCCACGAAGCGGTTATTGGTCAGCTTCTCCAGGAGTTGATCGATATGCGAGTCGCGGCCGAAGAATATCTGCGCTTCCTCGGTGCGAAACGGACGCAAGCCAGGATACGGATAGGCGGGAAGCGTCTGCCCTGGCAAATGGTCGGTGGTTTCAATGGTTTGTGATGCTGTTGCGGAAAAGTCGGTCACTTGGAAGCCCCCAGTTGTGCGGCAGTTGTAACGAATTTTTCAAGTTCGACGTTAAACTGCTCCGAATCCGTCGCGAGGTCTTTCATCCCCGGAATCACATACAAAAGCGGCCTCAGTTGCGGAGGCGGCGGGCCCTTGCAAACGCCGTAGGCGGTCAGGCTGCTGGCGAGCAATGTCTTGCCCTCCTTGAGCTTGTCTCGAACCCATTGCGGCTTGCACTTTCCGTAGACGACGATCAACCCGCCGTATTTCTCAGCCCCCAATGTGTCTTCCTCGCCGTACAGATCAGCGACATATCCCACGTTGTGCATGCCAGCGATGGGGTGAAGCCGGTCGAGGATTTGCAGCGCCAGTTCCTGATCCTCTTCGCTGGCGCGCAGCAGAATAAAGGGGTCGGTGTGGGTCGTCTGCGATCGGTTTGCAATCCGTTCGATCTCCTGCTTGGCATCCTCCAGACTTTGCGATCGCACATCCGGCGCAGACAGGATTTGTTTGTAGGCGGGGTCTTTTATCTCCGCTAGTTTCACCTCGCGGGAGCGCCATCGAAAGGTTTGAACATTGGCTTCCCGGGCGATCTTGTTCTGATATTCGATAAAATCGCCGGGCAGGTCCCACTCCCCGGCGGAAGTCTGATCGCCAAGGAACTGGGCAAAGACGCGGCAGCGCTGCAAGTCGCGAAGCATGGCTGTGCGAAATGCTTCGGGTGCGTGCTCGTAACGCGTCTCGGGAAAAACGCGAAAGCCCATCTGGACGAGATACCGCCGCACGTCGTCGCGCGTCTCGGCTACACTTTCGGTCACTTCCGCCAGAAACACCGCCAGGCGCGAATCGACTTGATCTGTCCCGGATTTGCGCGACAACCGCTCGCTCAATTCGATCGACAGGCTGTCGAGCTTTTTGTAAAAGATCGCCGGGCTCTCATTTGCGTGGACGAGTTTTGGATTGGCGTCGGCAGTCCTGGTCCAGAAGCGGTGCGATCGCAGCCTTCGCAACGCGTCGGGCCAGCTTTCCCTGCCAGCCCCGGGAACCGTTTCAACCACGACGATTCTTTCGCCCGCCGGCACGGTTTCCTTTTGCGCCATGAAAGCGCTTAATTCCTGGGCGCATTGTTGCGAACCAGCGTAACCAGCCGAGCAAATGACGACCATCGTCTTGGAACCCGCGGCGATCCGCTGTGCGCGGGCCTGGTCGGCATCACTTTTCGGCGCGATCGTTTCCCCGGGCCACGTGCTTATTTCACGATTGAGCCGTCCCACAATCGACTGCTTCAATCCTCCTGACAACTGCGCCGCCCATGCGGGATCGACATCCGAGGCATAACTGACAAAAATATCCTTTTCAAAAGAGATGTCGGTGGCAGGATGCTCCACGGCAGTCGAGCCTCCAGGCGGCGGCTCAAAGTGTGATCCGGCCTCCTTCGCGCCGACTTCGTAAATCTCAATTGGATTGGAAAACCCCTTGAGCTTATAGCGACCGTGATTCTTCCATATCAGATTGAGACTGCCCCCGCCCGGCAGATCAAGCGTGTCGCCCAGCCCCTGCTTTCCATCGTCAAAAGCGCGGGAAGAAACAAGAATCTGGCGTCCGGCGGTTGACAGATTGACGATTCGGCTGGTTCGGTCGACGGTGAGCCCGCTGAGCCCATATTTTTGAGTGTTCCGTTTAGGCATCGCCGCAATTTCGCCGGAATCGATTCCGAATCGCACGGCGATCGGTTTGAATTCGTCGGGATTTGCCGTGAGCCCGTGCTGGACCAGCAGGGCAGTCTTAACCGCCGTCGTAACCGATTCAAAAGTCGTGAGGCAACCATCCCCCATCCACTGCCGGATACGAGCGCCCTTGAAGTCCGCAATCACTCTTTGGAACAGCTGGCGGAACTGCGCGTTTATTTTCGAATACTGTTTTTCCCCTATTGAATTTCGAAGAGTCACGGCGCCGACGATATCGGCAAACATAATTACAGACATCCGGGACATGCGAACCACTCCCATTTCGAATTTAAGACCAACACGCCGACCGCCCGCGAAATGCGCTTTATAGGGGAAAAAATACCGGCTATTCCAAATAATGCAAATCTTTTATTGGCTCGCCGCCTAATCCACGCCCCGCCGCTCGCTCCTCACGAGGCGGTGTCGGAATAAATCATCGTGGCCGGGTCGAGGGCGCTGGCGAGGGCGGTCCGGATCATGCCGCCGCCCGTCGAGTGGTCGATCCGCGTGGCGGTCGCATCTGCTACGTTCGCGTTCCAGCGCATTTCCGCCATTTGAAGATGTGACAAAAGGGCCGATAACGCCGCCGAGCCCGGAGAAACATCGAGACTCAATTATCTTCTTTTGACCTGACCCCGGGCCGATGGTAAATGTGAGTGTCTCTCCACGGAGTCGGCGCATCTGTAAAGGTAACTAAATGTATAAAGCGCTTTTTGCAATCTTAGCGCCCCTCGGGCGGCCCTTTGGGGGAATCCGCCCGCGCCGGATAACGCACTGGATCGCAAGAAAAGCCTATGGCGATTCCGCTCCCACCGAACATGATTTCCGATGGCATCGCGATCGTTTCGGCAACGAGTTTCTATTGCATCCGCATTTCGCGATGCATTATGAAATCATCGCCTTCGGCCTCTATGACCCGTATACGTCCAATTACATCGCCAAAGATGTCAAGCCGGGAATGGTGTGCGCCGACATTGGCGCGAACTTCGGCATCATGTCGGTGCACATGGGAAGGCGCGTGGGATCGAGCGGCAAAGTTTTTTCCGTCGAGCCGGTCCCCAGCGTCATGGCGCGATTCCGTGAAAATATCGAGCGCAACCGCCTCCAGGAGATTGTGCAGACATTTCAGATGGCGCTCTCGAATCAGACCGGCACGGTGACAATGCGGGTCGCCGATGAAAACACGTCGAACCAGGCGATGTCGTCGCTGACCAGCCGCTCGCCCCTTCTTGTGAAGGAAATCAGTGTCGCAACGATGACGTTTGACGATTTTGTAGCGCAGCAGAAGATTACCCGTCTCGACCTGTTGAAGATCGACATACAAGGCTCTGAGTCGCTTTTTTTAGAAGGCGCGGCCGCTTCGCTCAAGGCATTGAAGCCGGACATGCTGATGGAATTCGACACGTTCGAGCTGGCAGACGCCGGCATCGGCGGCGGCGATTTAATGGCGCGAGTCATTGCGCTCGGATATCAGATTTTCAGGATTTTAGAAGACGGAACCATTGGGGAGCGAATTGATCCCAGTCACGTCCGCAGCGACTTCGCCGCCTCGAGCGTTCTGTGCCGCGCAGCACGATGAGCGGCGTTTTCATCCCATTCGCCCAACGGATTCCGCTGACGGTTTTTCCCGCAAGGCATCGGTGCGATCATGAGAATCATGTACGTAGGCCCAGTTCACTACGGCAGCACCTGCGGCATGAGAATGCAAGCGATGCAGGAACTGGGCCACGAAGTCTTCGCCGTTCCTACAACCCCGCCGACCCATTCCACGTGGATCTCGGCTTTCCCAAGCCGGGTGATGCGAAGGCTGAGGCATCCGCTGGACGAAGTGGGGGCCAACCGTTTGATGCGTGCTGCAGCCGCGACCGAAAAATTTGACCTCATCTGGATTGATAAGGGACTTGGCATCCGCCCGCAAACGCTTCGTGCGGTGCGCGCTGCCCAGCCGCACGCGGTTGTGGCGGGGTATAGTCCTGACGACATGGCGGGCCGTCATAATCAGTCCGCTTACTTTCTTAAGGGTCTGCCACTCTATGATGTTTATTTCACCACCAAGACTTACGGTGTGGAAGAACTGAAGGCGCTTGGAGTTCCAAGGGTTTTTTTCTCGGGGAATGCCTTTGACCCGCACGTGCACCACCCGCGGGACATCACCGCAGAACAGCGAAAGCAACTCGGCGGCCCCGTCGGGTTCATCGGCGACTACGAATATGAACGCGCGGCAATGATGTACGGCCTGGCCAAAAACGGGATTCCCATCCGGATTTGGGGTCCCAACTGGGAAAAGAATCCGCTTCAGCATCCCAATTTAAGGATCGAGCATCGCGTGCTTTTGGGAGACGATTATGGAACCGCCATTTGCGCGTTTGATGTCAATCTTGGATTTCTACGCAGGATAAATCGCGACAAGCAAACCCAGCGATCGATCGAAATTCCCGCATGCGCCGCATTCATGCTTGCCGAGCGCACCGATGAACATTTGGCCCTGTTCGAAGAAGGCGTCGAAGCCGCGTTCTTCGGCTCTGACGAGGAACTCCTCGACAAGACCCGTTTCTATCTCGAACACCCTGACGAGCGTGAGCGTGTCGCAAAAGCGGGATTGGCTCGGTGCCTCAGCGGCAAATACAGCTATCACGATCGCCTTGCACAATGCCTGGTGGACATTCGCGATGAAATGGCGTTATGAACGGCCGAGCTGGTTGGTTAACGTCGGCGAGCGCACCGGGATATTACAGGTCCCATCCCTTTCGTCGCGGGCAGCGAATCAGCCGGTCGGCTTCGGGGGCGTTGGTGGCCTTCATTGCCTTGGTGTCCCATTCAATTCTCTTGCCCAAGCGATATGCGACGTTGCCCAGATGATTGGCTTCGGTCAGCAAGCCGGAATATTGGAAGTTGGCGGATGTTTGCTTGCCGGCCTTGCAGCCTTCGATCCATTCGACGTGGTGGCGGCCGGCGATTCGCGGAAGGGTTTGCGCGGGAAGCTTAAAGTCCTTGAACTGATCCTGTGGCAGCAGCAGGTACTTGCCATAATTTGCCAACAGCATTCCCTTGTCGCCGATGAACAGGCAGCCATCGCTCCATTTCGGGATGCCGCCATCGGTCCAGATTTGGGGCTTGGAAGTCCCTTGATGCCAGGTGAGTTTGACCGGCGGCTTATCGCCGCGCTGGCCGTATTCGTAGGTGGCGCTCATCGAGGCAGGCGCGATTTCCGGGTGCGGCGGGGGGCCGTCGGCGGAAATCGCCAGGGGAGCTTCCAGGTCGAGCGCCCAGAAGGGCAGGTCGTTCCAATGGCTTCCCAGGTCGCTCATGGTGCCGTTGCCGAAATCCCACCAGCGATACCATTTTGGGCCGGGTACGTAGACATTGTTGAACGGGCGGTATGGGGCGGCGCCGATCCACAAATCCCAGTTGAGCGTTGCGGGCGGGGTCTCTTCGTCCTTGGGCCGCTCGGTGGTCACCACGATATCGGCTTTTTTGGCGAAGGCGGGGTCTTGATATCCCCAGGCGCGTGAAACCCATACATGCGCCTCCCGCACCGGCCCGACCGCACCAGAGCGAATCAGTTCCACCACCTGCCGATAATTGTCGGTGGCGTGTATCTGAATACCCATTTGCGTGGTGAGTTTTGGTTTGGAGGCGGCCATCTCGCGAATCTGCCGTGCTTCCCAGATGTCGTGGGTGAGGGGCTTTTCGCAGTAGACGTGCTTGTCGTGCTTCAGGGCAAGCATGGTTGCCCCGGCATGGCTATGCTCACAGATGGCGACCACGACGGCATCAAAATCGCCCGCCGCCTTGTCGAACATCTCGCGGAAGTCGGAGAACTTTTTGGCATTGGGGAAATTTTTGCCGGCCTTCTCCACGTCGTTGGCATTGACATCGCACAGGGCGACGATGTTCTGGGATTTGACCTCTGCGGTGTCTGCCGCCCCGCGCCCGCCGGTGCCGATGACGGCGATGTTCAACTTGCTGTTGAGGCTCTGTCCGCGCAGGAATGCCGGGGCGGCGAATGTGCTGGTAGCCGCCGCCGCGCCAGCGGCGAGGACGGACTGGTTGAAACCGCGGCGGGAGATGGGTTGATTCTTCATTGTCGTTTTCCTTGGTCTACTTGAGTTGTCAGTTGCCATTCAGATTTGATTCGTCATTCGTCATTTGGATTTCGTCATTTCAGCCCGTCATTTCCCCTCAATAATCAAATCAAACCGCTTATCAAACTCCGCCAGCGGCAAGCCGCCTTCCTCGATACATGCCCAGCCGTCGAAGTTGATGTCGCTGAGCGCTTTTCGCACGGCCTTCCAGTCGATGCTGTCGTTGGCAGCGCCCTTGTCGCGAAGGTGGACCCATTTATCCTGCGCCGTCGTCGCGCCGAGGTGATATCCTTTGAAATGCAAGCGCACGATGAGTTTGCCGAGGATGGGGATCCAATCCTGGACCGGCGTCTTGCGATATTTCACATGATTGCCCACGTCGAAGTAGGATCGTACCAGTGGATGATTGAAGGATGCCACGAAATTCTTATAGAGCTTGGGCTGCACCCACAAATTGTTCCAGACATTCTCGATGGCAATGATGATTTTCAATTCCTCCGCGAATGGGATCAGCTTCTCGACTGCGGCTTTAGATGTATCGGTAGCCTTGTTTTGGGCGGCGATGTACGCCTCGTATTTGGAATTGTCGCCGTCGACGACCTTGGAAACGTGTCCGGTTTTTTCATCGAACTCGATATTGAAGTCGCCGGGATCGGGCATCGGCATTCCGCCGATCCGGCAGGGGACCAGCAGAATATCGTCAGCGCCATACCACTTGGCGGCCCGCATGGCCTGGCGGGTTTGCTCGAGGGTGGCTTCGACTTTTTTCGGGTCATCGCTGTTGAATTCCGCCCAGCCGCGCATGACCGAGTGAATGCGCATCCCCAACTTGTCGGCATGTCCCTTGGCGCGGGTTCCTTCTTCTTCGGTGATGTTATAGGTCTGCGATTCCACGCCGGCAAAACCAGCCTCTTTCAGCGGGGTGAGTGTTGCCTCGGTGACCGGGCCGATGATCATGGCCTTGCGGATGGTGCCGCGCAGGGTTTCGTCGGCAAAGGCCGGGAGGGAGGGCAGCAGCATCGCGCTGGCCGCGGCAGAAGCTGCGAGGAATTCACGTCGCGTGGGGATGGGTAGGTTCATGCGTTGCTATCCAAATGAGCGTGTTGCGGAAAGAGCAGATGCTATCAATAACGTTACCGCCACGCGACAGGAGTTGTTGCCGCGGATACAAAGGTTTGGAGCCGGTGCATTATTCATTTGGATGCAGCGGCGCATCGTCCCCCCGATGGCCGCAGCCGCGACGCAGGGAATTTTCGCATTCCCCGGCACATTTCGGGCGCGGCATCAGTTTCCCCGCGAAAAATTCCTGTCCCCTTTCTTAGAGGTCGCTGTTCCGTTGCCTAAGTTGGCGCAGCGCAACGTCCCGCCTTAGTGCCGTTCCCGCGCTTCCCGGCACGTTTTACTCGTGAATATGTTTCGGAAGCGAAGGGGGAGGCGCGGCGAAGGTGCGATTAGGCGTGAGAGTCTGTCTACACGGGATTTAACGGATGTTATGCGCTGCCTCGAAAGCACCGAAAAAGACAACGCTGGTCAGGCGAGCCAGCCGGCGGAACGTTTTCCGACGCGGGTTCACGAAATTTCAATTTAACAAGAGGCGCTTCATGGCACGGCTTACTCAGGGAACGGGAATGGACAGCAAGGATGTACTCAATCGGGCGGCGCGGGCTGCCCTGATCGAACCGCTCGAGCAACGGCAATACATGTCGGCCTCGTCCGACGTCCTGCCGGCGCTGCACACTGACGCCCCGGCCGCCAACGAAGTCATGGCCAGCGCCACCGAGCACAAGGCAACGCTGTCGGCCCATCGGCAGGCCGTGATCGCGAAGTCGATCACGAACTTTGAGAAGACCATCCGCAATGAAGTTCACCACAACCTGAACAAAGCCGACAACGTCAAGTTCCAAAACCACATCGCTCTCCAGCAGGCGAACTTCGCGAAGAAGATCGCCAGGGAGGGCGGCAGCTATACGCCGATCCCGTTCTCCGATCTTTTGGTGGGCACCGCGCCGCTGGTTGCCCCGACGCTGACGGCGACGTCAACGGCGACGAGCTCGGTGAACCTGAGCTGGTCGAGCGTCTCTGGCGCCACGAAGTACACGTTGCAAACCAGCTTGAACGGCGCCAATTGGACGACGATCGCCACCCAGACCACCACGACCTATGTCCACTCGAACCTCGCCGCCGGGTCGACCCACAAATATCGCGTCAACGCCACCGTCGGCACACGCGCCACCCCCCAAAGCACCACCGTCACCACCACCACGCTGCTGGCGGCGCCGATCGGCTTTTCCGCCATCACCTACTCCGCCACGCGCATCGATTTGAGCTGGGTCGCCTATGCACGCGCCACCGGCTATAAGATCGAGCGTTCATTGAACGGCACTGCCTGGACGGCGCTTTCGCCCAACCCGCTGACGCCCGGCACCGCCCACAGCTTCTCCGACACCAGCGCCGCCGCCGGCACAACTTACTATTATCGCCTGTCGGCAATTTCGACGACTGGAACATCGGCAACGACCGCCGTTGCAACTGCCATCACCCCGCCGGGAGCGCCGGTTCTGACCGCGACGTCTACATCGGCCACCGCCGGCACCTTGAGCTGGCCCACCGTCACGGGCGCGACATCATACCAGATCAGCCTTTCGACCGACGGCGGAAACACCTTCAGCGCCATCGCCAATCAGTCGACCCTCACCTACGCTCTGAGCGGGTTGACTCCCGACTCGACCACCAAGTACCATGTGGTCGCGATGAACGCCGCCGGCAGTTCAGCGCCGAGCAACACCGGCACGGTGACGACGCTGCTTGCCGCCCCGAGCGGCTTGGCCGCCACGCCGCTGACGACCACCACCATTAACGTCTCCTGGAATCCGACGCCTGACGTGACCACTTATAAGGTCGAGCGTTCGACCAACCAGACGACATGGACGGCCCTGTCGCCGAGTCCGACCGGCTCGGCGGTGAGTGTTGTGGACACGGTTTCGGCCGGCACGCTTTATTACTACCGGATCTCGAGCATCAGCTCCGCCGGCACGTCGGCCATAAGCAGCTCTGTCACTGCCTTGACGCTTCCAGTCGCGCCGACTCTGACGGCCACGACGAATTCCGCCTCGCAGATCACGCTCAACTGGGCCGCCGTCACCGGCGCCACCAGCTATCTGATCCTGCGTTCGCTGGACGGCGGCGTGAGCTGGTCGACGCTGGCGTCGCCGACAACGCTGACCTACGCCAACACCGGCCTTACCGCCGACACGTCATACGAGTACATCGCCTATGCGATCAACGGCGCCGGCGTTTCAGCGGCCAGCAATGCCATCACAAACACCACGCTTTTGGCGCCGCCGACCGGCGTTAATGCGACGGCGGTTTCGGCCACGTCCATAACGCTGGGTTGGAATCCGGTGCCGGATGCGACGAACTACAAGATCGAGCGCTCCCCGGACCAGAAGACCTGGACGACGCTTGCCCCCTCGCCGGCCCTCAACAGCAGCAGCGTGTTCTACACCGATTCGCTGGCCACGGCAGGCGCCACCTTCTACTACCGCATTTCGTCGATCGAAGCCGCCGGCACGTCCGCCCCGTCGGCCATCGCGCATGCTCTGACCCTTCCCGCCGCCCCGGCAACATTGACCGCAAGCGTCGCCTCCAGCTCAACGATCAACCTGACCTGGACGACCGTGCCATTCGCGACGGGATATAAGCTGGAAACCTCGCTCGATGCCGGCGTGACGTGGAACACGCTCACCACCCAGACCGGCGTGACTTATTCCAACACCAACCTCATCCCCAACACCAGCTACGAATATCGCGTTTCCACGACCAACGCGACCGGCTACGGCGCGCCGACCTCCGGCACAACCGCCGTCACGCTTCCCGTCGCCCCGACGGGCGTGAGCGCGACCGCCAGCTCGGCGTCGCAGACCACCGTCTCCTGGACGCCGGTCATTGCATCCACCAGTTACAAGATCGAGCGATCCACCGACCAGATCACCTGGACCACGCTTTCGCCGAACCCCGCCCTGACCGGCGGAAGCAGCAGCTATGCTGATACAACCGCGTCGGCGGGAACGACCTACTACTACCGCGTGTCGAACATCACCGGCACCGCCACCTCCACGCCCGGTCCGGTTGTGCATGCCCTGACCGAGCCGGCGATGCCAGTTCTCAACGGAACCGCCGTCAGCAACACGCAGGTCAATCTCACCTGGGCCGCGGTGCTCAGCTCGAGCAGTTATCTGCTGGAAAGCAGCGCTGACGGCGGCGTCAGTTGGAACACCCTCGCCACGCCGACCGGCACCAGCTACTCGGCCACCGGCCTGACCACCGACTCGACCTATCAGTTCCGCCTCACCGCCAACAACCTGACCGGCAGCTCTTCGGTCAGCACGGTGAAGACCGTCACAACTCTCCTGCCCGCCCCGACCGGCTTTACCGCAACGGTGGTTTCCGCGACATCGGTCACGCTCAACTGGACGCAGGTGCCCGACGCCACCGGTTACAAGCTGGAACGCTCGACCAACCAGACGACCTGGACGCCGACAACCATCGGCAGCGGCAGCACCGTGACATCCACCGATGCCGGCGTCAACGGCGGCACGAACTACTACTATCGCCTGTCGGCCATTGATGCCGCCGGCACTTCGGCCACCACCGCCGTCGTTCACGTTCTGACCGTCCCGGCCTCGCCGACGCTCGCGGCAACCGCCGTTTCGGCAACGCAGATCAACTTAGGCTGGAACACTGTCACTGGCGCCAATTCTTATGTGCTTGAATCGTCAAGCGATGGCGGCATTACCTGGAACACCATCGCATCGCCCGTCACCACGACATTTGCCAACGCCGGCCTCACCACCGGCCTGACCTACACGTATCGCGTGTCGGCCAAAAACGCCACCGGCACATCAGCGCCCAGCGCCACGCAGGCGACCGCCACGTTGCTGACCGCCCCGACCGGATTTGCAGCGACCTCCACTTCATCCACCTCCATCACTCTGACTTGGAACGCCGTCGCAACCGCATCTGGATACACAATCCAGCGTTCGACCGATCAGAACACGTGGGCCGGCTTCACGCCGAACCCCAACCTCAACGGCTCGGCCGTGACCTATACCGATTCGCAGGCAGTGGCGGGAATCACCTACTACTACCGCATCTCGACGGCCAATACCGCCGGTTCATCGGCCAACTCCGCGGTCGTTCACACCATTACCCTGCCCAACGCGCCAACGCTGACGGCGTCGGTGGTTTCCGCGACCCAGATCAACCTGAGCTGGCCGGCGGTCTTCAGCGCCGGCAGCTACCGCGTTGACGTCTCGCCGGATTCGGGAACAACCTGGACCACTCTGGCGACGGTGACAACGCTCAACTACGCCGACACCGGCGAGGCCGCCGGCACCAACTACACTTATCGCGTTTCGGCGTTCAACGCCTCGGGGGCAGGTGCCTACAGCAACGAGCCGACCCCGACCACGCTTTTGGCCGCCCCGACCGGTTTCACTGCTTCGGCGCACAGCCTTGTGGGCGTCGACCTGGCGTGGAACGTCGTCACCGGCGCCACCGGTTACCTGGTCGATCGTTCGACCGACGGCGTCACCTGGACGCCCCTGGCCCCCAATCCATCGTTGACCGGCACCAGCACGTCATACACCGATTCGCTGGCGGCGGCGGGAACGAACTACTACTACAAGATCAACGCCATCGAAGCTGGCGGGAATTCCGCCTTCACTCCCGTCGCACAGGCGCTGACGTATGCCGCCACCCCGACCGTCCTGACCGGCACCGCGACCTCCGCCACCAGCATTACCCTGAACTGGACCGCCATGAAGGGCGCATCGCAGTATCTGCTGGAAACCTCGCCCGATGGAAGCACGAGCTGGACAACCGTGATTCAGCAGGCGGGCACCAGCTACGCCAACACCGGTCTCACTACCGACACCGAATATTTTTATCGCGTGTCGGCCATCAACGCGTCAGGAACGTCGGCTGTCACCGCATCGGCAGTTGGCGTGTCGACGCTTCTGCTGGCGCCCGGATCACCGACTGCTTCGGTTGCCTCCTCCAGCGAAATTGACCTGGCCTGGACGACTGTCACCGACGCGACCAGCTACAAGATCGAGCGTTCGCTCGACCAGAACACCTGGACAACGCTCGCGCCGAATCCGGCCCTCACCGGCTCCAGCGCTGCTTATGCCGATACCACGGCATCGGCGGGCTTCACCTACTACTACCGCATCTCGGGCAGCGCCCCATCGATTACCTCGGCCCCGGGCACCGTGGTGCATGCCACAACTTATCCGGCCACGCCAACCCTCACCGCCTCGGCGGCATCGTTGAGCGTCATCAACCTTTCCTGGACGGCGTCGGCCCGCGCCACAGGGTATTACCTGGAAACCTCCAGCGACGGCGGCACCAACTGGAGCCAGCTCGTCACCTCCGGCACCGCCACCACCTTCGCAAACACCGGCCTGGCCGCCGACACCAGCTACGAGTATCGCGTCTCGGCGATCGATGCCGGTGGGACCGGCGCGACGAGCAACGTCGCCACGATCAGCACGCTCCTGGCCATCCCAACGGGCTTCAGCGACACGGCGATTTCCGCCAGCGAAGTCGACCTGGCCTGGACTGCCGTTACCGATGCAACCAACTACAAGATCGAGCGTTCAACCAACCAGACGATCTGGACAACGCTTTCGCCGAACCCGGCGCTTACCGGCAGCAGCGCCGCCTATGCCGACACAACCGCCTCGGCCGGTATCAATTATTACTATCGCGTCTCGGCCATCGGCGCCAACGGCCCGTCAACCCCGACCGCCGCCCAGGCCGCCATGACGTTGCCCGCCACGCCCACGCTGTCGGCAACCGCGACGTCGGCAACGACGATCAGCCTGAGTTGGACGCCGGTCGTCGGCGCGGCAACCTATTTCCTCGAGCATTCAACCGACGGCGGAAGCACGTGGAATTCGTTCGGCCCGCAAGCCGGAACCACGCTCACCGACACCGCCCTCACCGCCAACACAAGCTATGAGTATCGCGTGACGGCGACCGACACGACCGGCAATGGCGTGACCAGCGGCGTGACGACCATCAGCACGCTCCTTAGCCCGCCGACCGTCACCGCCTCGGCGGCGTCAGCCGGCGAGATCGACCTGACATGGCCGACCGTGACCAACGCGACCGGCTTCAAGATCGAGCGCTCGCTCGACCAGTCGATCTGGCTCACCGTTACCCCCAACCCCGCTCTTTCCGGGTCGGCGACGGGTTACAACGACCTGACGGTTGCCTCCGGCACGACCTATTACTACCGCGTGTCGTCAATTGACGCCCAGGGCACCTCGGTTCCTTCAACGGTGGCGCATGCCCTGTCATACTCCACCGCCCCGTCCCTCACCGCCACCTCGGCCGCCTTTAGCACCGCAACCCTCACGTGGAATGCGGTGGTCGGCGTGACGAATTACGAAATCGAACGTTCCTCTGATGGCGGCACCACCTGGAGCGCGCCGACGGCACAAGCCGCCAACGTCGCCCGCACCTTTACCGATACCGGCCTGACCGCCGACACCAGCTACGAGTATCAAATCGCCGCGGCCAACGCGACTGGCACTGGCGCATTCAGCGGACCGGTTGCCGTGACCACTCTTCTGGCGGCCCCGTCAGGGTTCACCGCGACTGGAGTCGCCTCCGGCGAGATCGACCTTGCCTGGACGGCCGAAACCGATGCGACGAACTACAAGATCGAACGCTCGCCCAATGGCACCACGCTCTGGTCAACGATCACCCCCGCGGTTCCGCTAACCGGCGCCAGTGCCGGCTATGCCGACACCACCGTAAACGCCGGGACAACTTACTACTACCGGGTCTCGGCGATCGACGCCGCCGGCACCTCCGCCCCGACAACCGCAACAAGCGGCCAGAGCCTGCCGGCAATTCCGGTGCTGACCGCCACGGCCTCTTCGGCCACCAGCGTTGCCCTCAACTGGACCGCCGTCACTGGCGCCACCAGTTACCTGGTTGAAGCCTCCTCCAACGGCGGAGCGACCTGGTCGACCATCAACACGGCCACCACCAACAGCTACACCAATACCGCCCTGACTTCCGACAGCGGATATGAGTACCGCATCTCGGGCATCGATGCATCGGGAACCGGCGTTGCCAGCAACGTCGTCTCCGTGACGACGCTGCTCGCCGCTCCGGCCGGATTCACCACCACCGCGGCCCTGGTGAGCAGCGGTGCGGAAATCGACCTGGCCTGGACGCCGGTTGACGATGCCGTCACCTACAAGGTCGAACGCTCGCTGACCGGCACCGGCGCCTGGTCGACAATCTCCAACACCCTCGGCGGTGCGACCTCCAGCTACGCCGACACCACCGTGCTGGCTGGCACGACCTACTACTATCGCATCTCGGCTGTCGACGCGGCGGGCACCTCCGCACCGGCGACCACGGCCCACGCCCTGACCTATTCCGCGGCGCCCACGCTCACCGGAGCCGTCTTCTCCAGCACCGTCATCAACCTGACCTGGAACTCCTCCTTCGGCGCTACCAGCTACCTGCTGGAACGCTCGGCCGACGGCGGGGCGACGTGGAGCACCGCCACCAGCGGCGCGGTCACCTCCTACTCCAATACCACGTTGACGCCCGACACCAACTACCTGTATCGCGTCTCGGCGATCAACGCGACCGGAACCGGCTCGCCCAGCGCCCTCGTCCCAATCAGCACGCTGCTGAACGCGCCGACCGGACTGGCCGCGACGTCGGTTTCCTCCTCCGAGATCGACCTGGTCTGGAACGGCGTCAGCGACGCAACCGGATACTTGATCGAACGTTCGCTCAACAACTCGGTCTGGACGCCACTCGCGCCGTCACCGGCACTCACCGGCGCCAGTAACTTCTACGCCGACACCACCGTGGCTTCGGGCACCACCTACTTCTACCGCATCTCGGCGATCGATGCGGCGGGAACATCGGCCCCGTCGACGGCAATCAACACCATCGACATCTCCGATGCTCCGGTGGTTACCGCCAATGCCGCCTCCGACACGGAAATCGACCTCACGTGGAACCCGATCCTGGGTGCGGCCAGCTATGTGGTGCAGGCCTCGGCCGACGGCGGCCAGACCTGGACCGTCATCGCCACCCCGACCATCTCCGAGTACGCCAACACCGCCCTTACCGGCGATACCAACTACGAGTACGAGGTGGCGTCGGTCAACGCCGGCGGAACGTCCGACGAAAGCTCGATCGTCACGGTGACGACGCTGCTCTCGCCGGTGACAAACCTCGCCGGCACCGCGACGAGCCCGACCTCGGTCACCCTGACGTGGACGGCCGTGCCCGATGCGACGACGTACCTCATCGAAAGCTCGCCGGACCAGCAGTCGTGGATCACGCTGAACACGGCCCTGACCGGAACCAGCGCGACCTTCGTGGATACCACGGTGACGGCCGGTTCGACGACGTACTATCGCATCACGGCTATCAACGCCAACGGATCGTCGGCCCCGACCGCGCCGATCACGGTGATCACACCGCTGAACGCCCCGGTAAACCTGGCTGCCACGGCTGTCTCGACGAGCCAGATCAACCTGACCTGGACCGCCGACACCGACGCCGGCCTGCTCAGCTTCCGCCTGGAAAGCTCGGCGGACGGCTCGACCAACTGGACGGCAGTGGCGACAGTCCTCCCGACCGCCACCAGCGTGTCGGACATCCGCCTGACGACCGGAACGACGTACTACTACCGCTTGATCGCGGTCAGCGCCGGCGGCGACTCCGCTCCGAGCAACATCGTGCATGCCACGACGATGTAAGACAATCGTCGCGGACACAACTGAGGCGAGAAAGAACCGGGAAGCCAATGGGCTTCCCGGTTTTTTTGTTTTGCGACACGGCTGTCGTGTCAACGTCCGCGATGTTGCCGGGCAATTCGCAACCGCGTTTGCATCCTTGTTTGCGGTCGCGAACGATCCCGCAACTTCGAACAGTTTTCACGTTGGTCGCGCGTCATTTTGATACACGCGCCGCGTGAAGTTGTCCGGTTTCTTGAACGGATGGGTCCGTCATCCTGAGCTGAGGTACTCCGAAGGATCTTGCCTGTGCGTCGAAGGACGTGGATCCTTCGTAGTACCTGCTCTGAAAATGTAGGGCGGCACTGCCCGCCAACACCGTGCTCGGCGGGCAGTGCCCGCCCTACGTGAGTTTCATCCGTCGCGGGCGCGGCGCAGCCGCATGAGGACTCAGGATGACGATGGGCCGCTGTATCAATTTTGAAAGACGCTCCTAAAACAAAAGATTGTTTGCAGGGTCGGCATCTCGATCCGATACGCGATTTTTCGGAACAACGGCCCCCGGAATCACGCCTACCCATTACCAAGAGGCATCCTATGGCAAAATTCACCGGTGTTATCCTTGCTGCAGTTGCAGCAATTCTTCAGATCGCAATACCCGCCCGAGCGAAAGATGCGCCCGCGCCGGCGGCGCAAAGCAAAACCGTGCGCGTCATTTACATGGTCTCCAGCGATCGCAAAGTCCGCGCGGATTATCGCGATGCGGTGGAATACGCCATCCGCGATCTGCAAAAGTGGTATGGCAAGCAGCTCGGCGGGCGGACGTTCAAGTTGCACGATCCGGTGGTGGAAGTGGTGCATTCGGAAAAGAAAGCCGAATGGTTTTCCGGGCACCAAAGGTCCGAGCCGAAGGATGACTGGTTTTATTCCAATACGCTGGAAGAGGCGGGCCGCGTCATCGGCGCAAAGCAGAATGATCCCGATTACATCTGGGCCATTTATTCCGACGGGCCGGGAAACACCGGGCAGGGGGGAGGCGGCGTTTGCTGTTTGCCGGAGGACGACCTGCTTGGCCTGATCGGCGAGCATCCGACGCAGAAGGACAAGCTCCGGTGGATCGCGGGGCTGGGTCATGAATTGGGCCATGCATTTGGACTGCAGCATCCGGCCGACAAGGTGAAGGATGCCGACGCCATCATGTGGGCGGGGATTTACGGCAAATATCCGGACAAGACCTATCTCACGGCGCAGGATAAGGAAATTCTGCGCGCAAGCCCATTCTTTTTCGCGCCCGACGCGCCGGCGCCTTCAATCATCCCCGCACCCAAACAAATCGCACTTGGCCAAGGCAATCTGGTGTTGAATGAGCATGCGCGCATCGTCGCCGGCGATCCATCACTAACGCCGCTTGCGCCAATTCTCGCGGACGAAATCGCCAGCATCACCGGCATTCATCTGGAAACCACCGACGGCGAAGCGCAGGCAGGCGATATTGTTCTGCGCATCGATCCAGCCCTCAAAGGCGAGGCTTACGCCTTCGATGTCGATCAAAACGGCGCAATCGTGCGGGGTGGAAATTACGACAGCGTCGCCGCTGCAACGGCAACACTGCTGCAAGCGCTGAACATCGCGGACGGGCATGTCTCGCTTCCCTATTTGCACGTGAAGGATGAGCCGGCTTATCCCTTCCGCGCGGCGCTAATCGACTTGGCGCGAAAGTATCACACGCCCGGCGGCATTGAACAGGTGATTGAGCTGTGCCGGTTTTACAAGATCAGCTACCTCCACCTGCATCTGTCGGATGACAATTTGTTCATGTTTCCCTCGGCGAAATTTTCGCATGCGGGAAAATCCAACCACGAATTCGCCAGATTTGAGCCGGGATCGAAGCCCAAAATCGAACCCTATACGCTCGAAGAATTGAAGAAGTTGGAAATCTTCGCCCGCGATCGCGGCGTGCATCTGGTGCCGGAAATCGATCTGCCCGGGCATAGCGGTCGGCTGATCGCCGACGAAGGCGCCACCTTCGGTTTTCCGGGAAACGGGTCGACGGTCGATATCGCCAGGCCCAAAACACTGGAGGCAACAACGGAATTGCTCAATGAGGTAATGGACGTTTTTGCCAGCACGCCATACATCCATCTCGGTGCGGATGAAGTGGGATTGGGCGGCCTGGAGAAAACGCCGGAGTATGCCGAGGCCGTGAAGCGAAACGGAAAGATTCGCAGCACGCACGATTTGTATTGCAAGTTTGTGTCCGACCTGTGTGGCATCGTGCGCGCCCGCGGAAAAACGCCGATTGTATGGGAGGAAGCGTTCAATCCCGGCGGGGCTTATCCGCTGCCGACGGATGCGGTGGTGATGTCCTGGTCGCTGGGGCGAAATCCAAATGAGATCACGGCGGCGGGATATTCGGTGGTGAACGCATCATGGACGCCGCTGTATATCGTGCGCGACAACTGCATGCCGCTGGATTTCCTGTTCAATTGGGACATTACGAAGTTCGGCCGCGAGGGATCGAAGGATTTTGTGCCGCTGAAAGACATCAAGGGCCTCCTCGGCGCGGAATTGTGCTCGTGGGAGAATTCCGAGTCGATCGAAATCCAAATGCTCCGCGATCGCCTGGCGATTGTGGCCGAACGGTCGTGGAATCCGCAGGCGGGCGGCGATTTGGCCGCGTTTAAGGCCCGGCTTGCCCATGCCAATCCAATTCTGGAAAAGCTCATCGAGGCGGTGGGCATCAAAACCGAGGGCGCGCTTCTCGATGGCGAATTGACGTTCTCCGATCCGCTGACCGTGACCCTTTCCGGCGCGAAGACCGGGCTGACAATCCGTTACACGCTGGATAACAATCTTCCCGACGAAAAATGGGTCACGTACGATGGTCCGATTCACCTCGACCACACCGCCCACATTCGTGCCGGCCTGTTTGACGCGCAGAATCACCAGCAGGGATATCTTTCCGGCCGATGGTTCAAGCGAATCACCGTCGTGGATCCGAACCTGGCGACGCATAAGCCGGTGAGCGAGGGACCGGGACCCAAGCGCACCGATGAATGGTCGGCCGAAGCCGCCGTCGACGGGAAGGCGGATGATCCCAATCATCATTGGGCCTCAACCGACCCCGCCCCGCAATGGCTGCAAGTCGATCTGGAAAAGGAGTACCCGATCGATTCGATCAACGTGATCACCTATTGGGATGGCAGCCGGTATTACCAGTTTAACGTTGAAGCTTCGCTTGACGGAAAGAAGTGGACGAAGGTGGTCGATTTCTCCGGCAATAAAACCCCCGCGACAGCAGCCGGGTATTCAGCGAAGTTTCCAAAAACGCAGGCGCGATATGTGCGCGTGAACATGCTGAAGAACAGCGCCAACCCATATGTGCATATCGTGGAACTGATCGTCAGCGAGGCGAAGTAGATTTCACGTAGATGCACGGCCTTTTTCCATCCGTGTGCATCAGCGTAATCCGCGGTCCAACCTTTTTCTCGCAGGAAATTCGATTCCGCGGGCCTCGCTGAAGCTCACCATGTCGCTTCAATCGCATAGCGCAGCCTGGCAGCGCATGTGTCGCCTTTGGTGCCGCAAATCGCGGTATTTGCAGACGAATGAGCCGCGCACGGAGGGTACTCCCGAAGTAAGCGGGGCCGGCGAAACCGCTTACTTCGGGAGTACCCTGCGTGCGCGGCTCATTTGTCCTGCGTACGAAACGTGAAAACTACCATCGGTTAATTCCCCAGCTTCGGCGGCTGCGGAAAAATCTCGATCGCCCGCAAATCGAGCAGCGCGCCGTTTATCTTGCCATCGGCTCTTACCGTCAACCGCTGGCGGCCGGCGGACAATGTAATTTCGCCGATATATTCGCGGTGATACGTGTCCCAATTATTCGTCCCGGCCACGCGCCAGGTCAGCCGGTCCGCGCCGGCTTGAATCGCCAGCAGATTGCCGGCGGAATTTTGGTCGCAGGCGTATTCGAGATAGACCAGATATTTGCCCGCCCGGCCCGGTTGCAGCGTCCAGACCGCACGGTCGTCATCGGCCTGCCAAAAGCCCAGATTGCCATACTGCTTTTCCAGCACGATTTTGCTGCCGAAGATTTCGCAGTTGCTTGGGAGCAGGCGCAGCGCGCCATCGGACGAGGGCATGACCACTTCCGGGCGATTGCCCTCGAAGGTCCGCGGCTTTTGCGCCGGGCCGGAGGATTGCACGAAGGCGATCAAGTCCGCCAGATCCTGCGGCGACATTCCGGTTTCCAGGCCTTCGGGCATCAGCGAAAGTCCGGTGCTGCGCAGGGCCTTGAGGTTTGCCCGCAGGACGGTTTGCTCGGCTCCTTGTGGAATGCGCAGTGTCACGCTGTTGCCGGTTTCCGAGGCCATCACGCCGCTGAGGGTTTCCCCGTCGCGCGTCTCGGCGATGTAGTTCATGTATTGCGGCTCGACGGCGCGATTGGGATCGAGAATGTCGATCATCAATCCTTCGGTCGACTTATCGCCCACCGACGCCAGGTCCGGCCCGACGGCGTGCCCCTGGCCGCCCAGAAGATGACAGGCGGTGCAGGTTTTGGCGAATATCTCACCGCCATGCGCTGACGCGCCTCTGAGATCGAGAACGGCCTTGTACCCATCGACGATTTTCTGCCGGTCGGGATTGATCGCCTGCGCGAAGACCGCAACCGCGCGGGCGCGAAGCGGCTTGTTGCGCACCTGAAGCAATCGCTGGCGATGAGGGGCGTCGATGTCCAGCGCGGCCACTTTTTTCTGCTCAATGGCCTCGATCAACAGCGCCGCCGCCTCGTCGCGGCCCACCAGCAGGTCGAGCATCTGCAAACGCAACGCCGGGCTGTAACCCTTCCACCCGGCAAGCAGAATCTGGTCGGCTTCCTTCGTGCGCAAGCGGCCCAGCGTGGCAGCGGCGGCGCGCTGCAGCGCCTCCGCCGATTGCGGCCGGAGGAATTCGCCAAGGAGCTGAATATCGTCCGCGCGATGGTCGCTTCCCTGCGCCAGAATCCCGATGGCGGCGGCGCGATCTTCGGGCTTGGCGTTTTCATCCCGGGCCAGGGCGCGGGCCGCTTGGAAAATGCCGGCCAACCGGGCGACGGCGTTTTTCAAATCCTGGTCGCTGCTGGCGCCCATCTTTTCCAGCGAATCGCCCGAGGCGCGCAGCGTATCAAGCAAGCCGCTCAGCGATTCGAATTGCGCCGGCGTATAAACTCCCTTTTCGTCACGGGTGACGGCGGCGAGAAGCGTGGCGGTGGCTTTGGAATTCCCCATGCCGCTGCCGATTTTCAACAGCGTGACGAGCACATGCTGCGGCGCCGGCCACGGATTTTCGCGGGACATCACGGCGCGCACGACGATGTCCAGGTTTTTGGTGTTGATTGAGCTGTATGCGCCGGCGGCGATGAAACGCTCGCCGCCGTCGCGCACGAGCAGGTGGCCCAGCATTTCGCCGGCGCGCGGGTCGTCCCATTCGCCGAGTGTGCAGGCCAGTTGCATGCGCACTTGGGCGTCGGGGTCGTTCAGGAGATTCGCCAGCGCATCGCCGAGTTCCGGGAATTGCGAAAACCGCCCTTCGCACAGGCGCACGGCGTGCCGCCGCACGCCGGGCGCGGCGTCTTTCATCGCGGCCAGCAAAACGTCGCCATCAAGGGTGTTCAAGCCGTCCAGCGTGCAGATGGCGTGCAGTCGCGCCAGCGGGTTTTTCGACTCGCGCGCCATTTTTACCAGCGTCGGCGTGGCGGATTTATCCTGCTTCTGCACCAGCATCTGCTGCGCCATGTCGCGCTGCCACCCGCTGGGGCTGTCCAGCGCGGCAACCAGGCCGGCGGCGTCGAGACGGTCGAGCCGGGGAATCGGCCGGGGTGTGGCATCCACGGGAAACACGCGATAGATGCGGCCCTTGTCGTGGCCGGCGCGCAGGTCGAGCCGGGCCTGCCAATCCTTTGGAATCCACTGCGGATGCTCGATGACATATCGGTACATGTCGCAAATCCACAGCGCGCCGTCCGGGCCCGTGCGAATGGTTGTCGGGCGCGTCCAGTTGTCGCTCGAGCGCCAAAACTCGGACGTCTGCTCGTCCGCCAGCCGGCTGCTGTGATAGAGAGTTCCGTCCCGGTGAATCAGCTCGGCATGCACCAGATCGTGCACCGGCTCGCTGACGAAAAGCGTCGAGCTGAGAACCGGCCCGAAAAGATTGTCGCGGTAAACCATCACGCCGCAGGCAGAGGTAAAATGATCCGCGCCCCACGGGTCGTTGAAGCGCGGCAGGGTGCGGCTGATCGGATAAACCGCGACGGCACCCGGCTGATCAGAGACATCCACGCGGGCCGCTTGCGGGGCGTAAAACTTATTGCGCCGAAGATAGCGATCCTCCAGCACGAATTGGAAATCCGGATTGCTGTTGTCGCATCCAAACCAGTTGCCCCAATCGTCCATGCTGCGGCCAAACTGCGTGATGCCGGTCTCGGCGTCGATGATTCCTTCGTCCGGCTTGATGCGGAAATCGCGGCCGCTGAGATTCACCGGCTCGCCGCCTTTGAACGATGTGACAACGCCGCCGCTATGGCCGTTTGCGCCGTGGGCCCAGTTGTCCATGCCCCACTGCATTCCATTTACGCGATGCTGCTGGTTCCCCTCAACAAACCCCGTAAACAAAGTCTTCTTGATATCGCAATGCCCATCGCGCTTGCTGTCCTCTGCGTAAATGATTTCCGGGGCCGCGGTGATCAACACGCCCTTGCCCCACGGCATCACGCCGGTCGGAAATGGAATGCCGTCGAGGAATGTGGTGACCTTGTCGTAGTGGCCGTCGTTGTGGGTTGACTCGAGGATTTTCACAGTGCCGCCGGGCTTTCCCTGTCCATCCAGTCCCAGCGGATAATCGCCCATCTCAACCACCCAAAAGCGGCCGTCCGGACCCCAGGCGAACGCAATCGGGCTTTGCACCATCGGCTCACTGGCCATCAGCTCAACCTTGAACCCGGTATGAACTTCAATTGCGCGCAGCGAAGCCTCGGGACTTTTGGCGATGGGGTCAATTTTCGCGAGGAGGGTGTTGAACGTCCTGCGATCGACCAGATCGGGAAGGTTGGCAGTGTTCTCGTTTTGCACCCACAGGGTGCGATGTGAAAACCAAGCGCCGTTATTCTGGCCATTACGAACGATGGGAGGAATCTGGGTTTGGTCGCCCTCAATGCGAGGGGCGGACATGACGGTTCGCGTCCAGCCATCCTTCATCGAATTGAACAGGTGGAGGGCGGAGGTCTTTTCATTGGAGAAAAGGACGGCGGGAAATCCCGTCTCCTCGACATCGACGAAACGCAGCCCCGCATCGCGGCCCTTCTCATCGACAATCGTCGCGCCTTGCGGCAGCGAAAATGGCAGCTTCGACCATTTGCCGGCGGCAGGATCGTAATGCTCGATCGCCTGATGAGCCGGATTGGAAACAATCACCTCGCAGATTCCGTCGCCGTCAATATCACGAAGCCGAACGCCCTGATCGATTCCATCGCGCGAGGTAAAGATGGACCCGTCAGTGTCCAGAACAGCCTTCACCGCGGGGTCTTCGGCCCATGCGCCCTTCGAAAACGTCCATGCCGCCCGCATCGTGTTATTGGCGATAAGAACCGATGCCGCCCCGCTACGGTCAACCACGCCGAACCTAGCGCCGGCATCGGATCGCTGGCCATTGGCATCGACATCCACAAGCGGCACCGGGAAATCCGTCGTGGTCCACTTTTCCATTTTGGGATCCCAAACCCGCGTCTGGCGGACGTGCTCGTTTCCGATCACCACATCGAGATACCCGTCGTTGTTCACGTCCAGAAGGCGAACGCCGTTGTCGCCGCCGTCGGCGGCGCGCAGGTTTTGGCCGCCGAGCAGATTCTTGTTCAGCCGCTCCAGTGCCTCGCGGAAATTCAGGAATCGCACGCGCTTGCCGTAGGTTTTGTCAGCGTAATCCACCAGATCCGCGATTTGCCGCGGCGAGCTCCAGCCGTAGGGGTGAAAACAGAGTGTGAATGTCCCCTTTTTGATGACGGCGGCGTCAAGCTGCGCTTCCCAGTCTTTCAGAAGCTGCGGATTGGCCTTCTGCTGGATGTTGAACGATTGCCAGTCTGTCGGCGTCACGCAGGGAAATTCCCAGCAGAGCCGGCCGATGACGTATGGATAAGGATAATCGCGAATATCGTTGGCGAAGGAAGCAAAGGGGACATATCGCTGGTAGCGATCGCCCCCGGCATCGTTCAAAACCAGCGGGCGCCCAAGGGCGGGCTCATCGGCCGTATAGCGATGGAACACGGAACTGTCGATTTGCAGGAAATTCCCCTTCGCGGTCCTCGAATCGAATAGCTCGGAAATCAGCCGGGGGCTGAACGTGTTTTTCGAGTCGCAGCATGGCGTGCGAAACGCGACGGAATGGCTGCCGGGAATCGCATCCATCAGATCAACGCAATCCTCGTAGGTCTTTCGCGCCCGGGCCAGGTCGCCGCCGGCGAGAATCGGACAGGGATGGTCGATGGTGTGGCACTCGATGCTGACGCCTTCAGCGAGCCATTTCTGGACCTGCGCGTCGGCGGGGTCGATCTTGCACGTCATGATGCTGAAGTGCGCCTTGCCGTCGATTTGCTTAAGACGGTCGAGCGCGGGGCGAATGACTGCTTCGTATTTCGCCGAATCGCGCATGTCGTCGATCGACAGGATGATGACGGTATCCACGCCATCCTCGCCCACCCATTGCGGCGTGATAAGTTTCGGAAAGCTGCGCGAGACATAATACGGATCGAGTCCGTCAAGATACGTCAGGCGATTTCCGTCGGCGGCCAGCGCTCGTGCGCAAATGACAAAACTGGCGAGAGTGGCCGTCAGACACGCAATGACCCTGGCGTATCGCATGATGGATTCCTCATCGTATTGGCGGCAGTTAATCCGCTTAAATGAAGCCGCCCGCTGTAGCTTACTACAGCGGGCGGGCGAATTCATCGCCGCCGGATGTCGCATTCAGGAAAGCCATGGCCGTTTTGACACGCGCCATCCCCGTCTTTACCATCCGCGCGAGATGCAAACCCGGCGGAATTCCACCTTTTCCAAACCATGGCGGCTTTCAACGCGCTTTAAAACCATGATTCTCGCCGTCCTTCTGGCCGGCATCATCGCCGTATTGCTCGTGTTTGCACGTCCCAGGCGCCGGCCAAAGCCCACCGACACGGCCACGCCGCCCCGAATCGTCTCCCTGTTACCGCAAGCATCTGATATCCTGGAATCGATGGGATGCGGCGATCATCTGGTCGGCATCACCACCATTGACGAAGATCCGCGAGTGGCGAACCTGCCGCGTGCTGGCGATTACATGACAACCGACTGGGAGACGATCGCCACGCTTCATCCGCAGTGGATCATCACACATTACGGGCCGGGCCGAACGCCCGCTGGTTTCACGCAGCACGCCGACGCAATTGGCGCCCAACAGCTCAACTTGTTGACCGAAACACTGAACGGCCCGGACAAAACCTCGACGATTTATTACGCGATCGAAGCGCTGGGCAAGGCGTGCAATGAGCCGGAAAAAGCCGCCGTCGCGTCGGCTCGGCTTCGCGACCGACTTGCCTCCATTCATCATCACGTGGCCAACCAGCCCAGTGTGTCGGCACTCATTATAATTGGCGCCCAGGGGACCATGGCGGCTGGGAAGGACAGTTATCTAAGCGAATTGCTCGATATCGCAGGCGGATCAAACGTTGCGGCTGATTTAAACGCGCGCTATCCCAGTCTCGATCGCGAGCAACTCATCGCGCTGCGGCCGGAGGTGATCCTGCAATTGCTTCCCGACGCCTCGCCGCAGGTTAAGGCGCAGGCCGCGGGTTTTTGGGACGCGCTCCCGGAAATCCCGGCAGTGAAAAACCATCGCGTTCAGCAGCTCACCGAATGGTACGAGATGCTGCCCGGATATCACGTCGGCGATGTTGCCCAGCAATTCGCCGATGCACTGCATCCGTCGGCGGTGAAAAACTGATGTGCACCCGTCAACCCTTGGATGCAAACGCCCGCCGCCAAAGTTGCGAAAAACCGCTTTCGCCCGCAAACTCTCCCGACGTTGCCCGCCGACACCCTTCATCCCGACGCATCGCTTCGCCGATGGAGCCCTTCGCGGCTTTTATTCAGCATCGCGGGCGGCATTCTTTTATGGGCCATCGTGGCCGCCCTCTGCGCCTGCATTGGGCCCATCGAAGGATTCGGCTGGCCACAGGCCGGGTATGCCCGCTCGTTTCGCCTCGAATCGGTCCTGGTCGCATCACTCGTCGGCGCCAGCCTGGCGGCGGCGGGGGTGGTCTATCAAGCCATCCTCCGAAATCCCCTGGCCGACCCATATCTGCTGGGCGTCAGTGGCGGAGCATCGCTCTGCGCCTATGCCTGGCGGCTGCCGCTGGCCGGTGCGCTGGCGGGCTCGTTTCTCGTTGCCATGAGCCAGCAGGTGGCCGCGTTTTCCGGGGCCATGATCGTTGTGGCAATCGTCCTGCTTCTGGCAACGCGCCGCGGCCGGCTCGAGCCGGTGACGCTGCTTTTGGTCGGCGTCGTGCTAAACTCCATCGATGGCGCTCTCTTTCTCCTGCTCGACGCCCTGCATCCCGAAATTGCCGGTGGCACCGGCGGAGCGATGGGGTTCCTCGTCGGCGGCCTCCAAAGCAACCTCACCCGCGGCCAGGAGGTCGGCTCGCTCGTCATTGCCGCCGCCGGCTGGGTCGTGCTTCTCTACGCCGCGGGGGAATTGAACGTCGCCGCACTTCATGAATCCGAAGCCGAGGCGCTGGGCGTGCGCATCCAGCGCCTGCGCTGGACGGGATTGATCGTGGCCTCGGTGGTCACCGCGGCGGCGGTTGCTATCAGCGGGCCAATCGGATTCATTGGCCTGATTTGCCCGCACCTGGCTCGCGCCATCTTCGGAGCCGACCACCGCCGGCTGCTTCCCTGGTCAACCGCGCTCGGCGCGGCGCTGCTTTGTTCGGCGGATGCCATCTCGCGGCTGCTGGCCCGCCGAGAGCTCTTCTCGCACCCGATGCCCGGCACCCATTTGCCCGTCGGCGTCCTGACGGCAATGCTGGGCGGCCCGTTCTTTCTGGTGCTGCTATGGCAACGACGGGGAGGAAACGAGGAATAACGAATGACGAATAGAGAAGGGGGCTCGTCGAAGTTAAAGGTAGGGCGGGCGTACTCGCCCACCATTTGTGACTCGCGGAAGATGGCGAGCGAGTACGCCCACGGTGCCGGTTGCCCGAAAAGATGGCCACACCGAAATGAAGCGTGTTCGCCGAAGTCCTGCGCCACGAAGTGCGATGCTATTAAGCTGCAACAACCTCTGCTTCGCCTATGCTGACACGCCGGTGTTGGCCGGGCTCTCTTTTTCCCTGCGCGAAGGCGAAGTCGTTGCCCTGCTCGGGCCCAATGGCAGCGGAAAATCCACTCTCCTCCGCTGCCTGCTCGGCCAACTTGCCGCAACCGGCGACATTGCCTGGGACGGCCGGCCGCTCTCGCAATGGATCCGCCGCGAGTTGGCCCGGCGAATCGCCTATCTCGCCCAGGCCGTCACACCCAACCCCGCCCAGACCGTCCTCGATGTTTTGCGAATGGGCCGTACGCCTTATTTGCAGGCGTTTGGCGTGGAATCGGCTCACGATATGGACGTCGTGCGCGAGATCGCCGGGTCGCTCGACCTTTCGCCGCTGATCAACCGCCGAATCGACGAACTGTCCGGCGGCCAGCGGCAGCGCGTATTCCTGGGCCGATGTCTCGTGCAGGAGCCGGCCGTCTTGCTGCTCGATGAGCCGAGCACTTATCTTGATCTCAAGCACCAGGTCGAGCTGGGGAGCTTGCTGCGAACCCTCGCCCGCCAGAAGAAGCTTGCCATTCTCATGGCTTCGCACGACCTGAATCTTGCCGGGCAGATCGCCGACCGGCTGATCGTCCTTTCCCAGGGCCGCATCGCCGCCGACGGGGTTGCCCGCGACGTGCTTCGTCCCGACTTGCTTCAGAGCGTCTACGGCGTGCCGATGGAAGCATTTGAGTCGGCCGGCACAATCCACGTTTTCCCGGCAATCAGACCATCCATCCCTTGACCGGCTTGGCGCCGCACTCGGGGCACTGATTCGGCGTCATTCTCATGTCGTAGCCGCACCGCAAACGCCCGCCAGTAAATACCACGCGCGAACAGCACCGCCTTCACCGTAAGCCCATCGCATGTTCAAGGTGAATCAGTCAATCTTTGCACACGATGATTGATGCCCCCGCCAGCATTCCCTCGCGCCAACACGCAGGTGAACTCCCGCGCAAATCTTGACCCGCCGCAGTAACGGAGCGGATTATCGCCTCGACTCACCCCTGAAATTCTGGAACTTGTCAGATTTGCATACGAATTTTGAAACATTCTGTAAAAATGCGAGACCAATTCAGATTTTTCATTGCTATTAATGGCCCCAGCGGATACACTCCTTAAATGCACCCACCCGATCTCGAGGCGCTCGTGGACCAGACCGGAACGGAATTTCAGCACATTTTTCGAGAAGCCGGCCTTCGAAGCGTTATTGACGGGATCTGCAAGCGTAAGCAAAGGAGTTTCAATGCCGCACAGAAGATTCGAAATCGAAAGCGAAGAGACAAGCCGCTTGCTGCGTGCAGTCAGCCATCATTGCAGGGGGCTGCTGGCGCAAGCTGATCGACCCACAAGCCTGTGGGAATTCCAACTGCAGTTGCAGGCGTCAATGAATATCAGGATATTGCTCCCGGCCGTGCCTTTTTGCAGCGCTATCGTCGAGCTGTTTGATCGCATGGGCGATCCGGATCTGAAGATCGTCGGGCCGGCAGTCAGGGGGGTGACTGGAGTTGGATATCCAATCTACAAGCGAAACCCCAATACCTGGCCATTGGGCGTTTTTTGGCCCAGGTGAGACGTCAAATAACGATCACTCGCATCAACCAGATTTGCGGGCTTAGCATTTTACTGTGCGCACATATTTTCGGCATGGGTGCAGCCGCAGATTCGTCAGCAGTTCGTGTGCAATTGTCCCCGCACGGCGGGCGAGTTCAGGTAAATGATTCGGCGCTGAGGGATCTGGAGAGATTAATTCAACTTTGCTGAAGACGCCAACGTTGACCCCCGAACGAATTCCCACGTTCACCGCATCGGTCAAATCCACACTTATTTGGTCCAGATTGACGGCTCCGATCACGGGGCAGTAGACGCGGCGCAATTCTCCGCGGCCGCCAAAAAATACAGCGACTTTCGCCGGCTTCCCGAGCGGGAGGCGGCTGACCGCCCGGGGAAAGCCGTCGCCATATCCAACGGGTATGCTGCCGACCCATGTCGGTCTTTTCGATTTCCATAGAGAATCGTACCCGACGGCCGCGCCACGCGGGATCCGCTGCACATGAGATACCCAACTCGTCCACGTCACTGATGGCCGAAGACTGCCGGGAGGTAATATCGAGCGACCGGAAAGCGCCTCGGGCCCAAAGCCCGCCAGGCCGAGACCCATCCTCACCAAATTCTGGTGATAGTGCCGCGAGGCAATGGCAGCGAGCGTGTTGGCTTCATGCACAAGGCAACCTGGCGGAATGAGTGGCGCCGTATCGCGCAGCAATCGTTGAAATTTCAGATGCTGTTTGATTGTGAACGCCGGGTCGCTCGCCGCAGTGTTGAAATGAGTGAAAATTCCAGACAGGGTGAACTGGCCATTCAAATCTCGAATCCGTCGAAGGAGGGATGGCGCTTCTTGAAGGCTACAGCCTGCGCGCGACATGCCCGTGTCTACTTCCACGTGCACGCGGATGTTCCAACCTCTTCGTTTGGCGACATCGGCCAACAATCCAAGTTGTAAAGGACTGTGTATCGTCAGATGAACGGACTGCGTACGCATTGCTTCTTCGACCAGTTCGGAGTTCCGGAGCCTATACGTCGGCATTAAAACCAGGATGGGAACGGAAGTTTTGATTTCGCGAAGCAACTCGCGCATCTGCGCTTCGTCGTAAACCGCGAACAGTTGGGCGTATGGACCGACCACGCGTGCGACTTCGACAGCGCCCAGACCGTACGCGTCCCCTTTAAGGACGGCGCAAAGGCCCGCGGGCCGGATAATTCTGCTTGTGCCGGCGGAGGTCCCGCGCAGGAAGTCGCGCAGGACCTTCGCGTTATGCCGGATCGCCGGCAAGTTAATGTGAACCGTGCTTCGCTGCTCAGGAATTCGTGGCCGTGCTGGCATTTTATTCTTTGTGGCTCGCTGGTTAGATCGTGTCGGCTCGTTCCCGACTCGAATCGCCCGTAGCCTTTGAGCCCGACGACTCCGTGTTCCCGTCAGCGTTGTCCCATCCCTCCGGCTTCCAATCGTCTTCCCGTCCTTCGTCGTGGAAGATATTCTCCACATACGTACGCAGTTTCTTCGCAAGTAGCACGCCTCGGTCCCCGTTAAACGTCCGCCAATCCCACGCCAGATCGTCCCCATATCGCTTGAACACTCTTGATAGCGCATCCGCGACAATATCAGTGTGATTCATCAGAAGTTCTTGCATCGCCGCGCCAATTTTTATAGAAAAATCCGGCGAGTCTTCGCGCACGACGAATCCGAGGGGATAGCGAACGTCCTCCTCCTCACGGCGAGACTTGGAATCGATGCCGACGATAGCATCGCCAATCATCATGTGCTTGAGCTTGCGGGATTCCAGCCTTCGATCATCTCGCTGTGAGAATTCTTTACCGTCGAGTACACGATCCAGGCCCCTTGCCACCTCTCTTACGAGGATAGCCTCTCCTAAAAATGCGTAACTCGATTTCGGATCGGCAAACAAATGCTGAATCGCTTCGACAATTTTTGTCGGAGACAGGCTCTGCACCGGTGTAATATCCTTATATTGACGGGGTCGTGAAAATACTTCTCCCATCTCGTCCGTGACAACGATTAGGGAGGTAAAAGACTGTTGTTTGATTCTTGACCAAGCCACTGCCGAATCTATGCGGGATGCAAATCGTACGCGCTCGCACAGCCCGTAGAACGGAATGACGTTCATTCCTTGTGCCACGCGCGCTGCAGTGGCCCCCATTCCGAAAACAACGTCGACGCGAGTACGCCGTTCGGAGAAGTTTTCGACGCTGCCCGAAACGGTCGAAGTTGTTTTTCCAATGCCGGTGTCAATACTCCAATTTGGCCTGAGGACTTTCAGCGCACACTGTAGCAATTCCAAGAGGGCCGAGGCTTTACCATCGCTGTCGACGAAAGGGGGCCATTCGATGCACTGAACTGCAAGCCTCTTGTTCCTGTGCAAGCTTTCCATGATGCGATCGGAACTCACGTACTCTCGCTTGCGATCAACCGCTTCGACTGCCCGTTTCAACTTATCCTCAAGTTCGTCGCTTTCAAATCCATGCCGGATAAGTTGTCTTTTGGCTTCGAGACGAGCGCTTTCTGGCTCGAGTTCCCCCAAAAAAACCGTGTACAGCACTTTGGCGAACTGAACGGTTTGGGACCTATCTGGAACGTTCTCTTTTTTGAGCGTGGTGATGAGCTTGCTGTTAACTTCACATTCTCTGGCAAATCCCTGTTGACCAACGTCTTTCCACGCGCCTGATACTTTCTTGAACAGCTCCCGATCTAACTTCTGCGGTCGCTTGCTTAACTTGAGCGATTTTATTGTCTGTCGCGCGTTTCCGGCTTGACGCCCACGATCACCGTGTTCAATTTTTGCTTTCCGTGCCATGACTTTCTCCTAATATATGAGCAAAAAGTATACGCGATCGTGCCGAAAATGACCAATCCAGAGGACAAGTTCCAGAACGTTCCGACACAATTCCGGGATTTCCGTTGATTCTTTTTTGAGAAATGCTATGATGAGCAGATGGGATCAAAGCGAATAGATCATTTGCGCGTGCTTCGGGACGGCCTGGACGAACCGAGGGATTTTAACCGATCCCGGACAATGGAATTTCGACGCGCTTTTAAGAACCTGATGCCATCGCAAACTGCGTCTGACGGCGAGTTTCCAGCTGATGACGCTGAAGGGAATATTTCGGATTATCGTTCACGTGCGACGGCCCTTTTGGACGAAGCCTTGGGCCATAGTTCCCTGTTCACTATCAGGCCGGACGGTCGGGCGGTCCCATTAGGCGAGGAACTGGTAGACGAAATCTACCCACGCTTAGTCCAATAACAACTGCACCGACGATAGAGGTATTTCTAATCCGTTGCCGGGTCTGGATCGACGTTTGGCCTTTGACAAATGCGATCGCGTGACGATTTCGAATTCGGCATAGCACCTCGGTATGGCTTCCGCATTCGAGTTGCGGCAATTCCTGCGTCCAGCAAAGACATTGCCGGTTTTGCTGGTTCCAGCCGAAGAACTGTCACTTCAAATTCTCCGGATTCAACGCCAGCAACTCCGCCCCCGTGAAGATCCCATTTTTCCGAATCACCTTGCCATCGAAAATAATTTCTCCGCCGCCGGCTTCGGGGGTTTGCAGCATTACCATGTCCCAGTGAATTCCGCTCTTGTTGCCATTGTTGGCATCGTCGTAGCACGCGCCCGGGGTGAAGTGGATGCTGCCGGCGATCTTTTCATCGAACAAAATGTCCTTCATCGGCTTGACGCACCAGGGGTTGAAGCCGATGGCGAATTCGCCGACGTATCTTGCGCCTTCGTCGGCGTTCAATACTTCGTTGAGTTTTTCCGTGGCGGTGCTGGTGGCTTCCACAATTTTTCCATTTTTGAAGACCAGGCGAATGTCGTTGTGGGTGACGCCGCGATAGATGGTGGGGGCGTTGAAGTGGATGACGCCGTTGACGCTGTCGCGAACGGGAGCGGTGAAAACTTCGCCGTCGGGTATGTTCACCTTTCCCTCGCACGGAATCGCGGGAATGCCCTTGATGCTGAAGGAAAGATCGGTGTCATTGGGGCCTTTAAGGCGGACTTTGTCGGTCTTTTCCATGAGATGTTTCAGCGGCTGCATCGCCCGGGCCATCTTCGCGTAATCGAGCGTGCAGACATTGAAGAAGAAGTCCTCGAATGCCTCGGTGCTCATCTCGGCCATCTGGGCCATCGACGGGTTGGGCCAGCGCAAAACGCACCAGCGGGTTTTCTTGATGCGGATGTCGTGGTGAACCCGCTTCCAGACGGTTTCTTCGTAGATTTTCTGCTTGTCGGCGGGAACATCGCTCAGTTCCGACACATTGGAATTGCCCCGCGCGCCGATGTAGCACTGCATCTGCTCCATCTGCGCGCGTTCGACGTCGGCAATCGTGTCCCACTGCTCGCGCGTGCCGGCCAGCATCAGGGCGCGGTTGACTTCGTTGCTTTTGATCGCCACCAGCGGCTGGCCGCCCGCTTTGGCCGCAGCGCTGATCAGCGCCTTGGTAAACGCATGCGGCACATCGATCGCTTCGATGAGAATTCTTTCGCCGCTTTTGACGGCACAGGAATAGTTGATGAGGAGATCGGCCAGTTTTTCGATGCGTGGGTCGGTCATGCCGATACAGTGGCACGACCCGGCGGGTTATGTCAAGCCTTTGGCGAAACTCTCCAGTTGATTCATCACCGTCAACATATCCGCCGGGCGCCGGTCGGGGTTGTAGCGCAGGCAGCGCATCAGGAAATCCGACATCGCCTCGGGCAATTCCGGCTTCAAATCGCGCGGCGAGGGAAACTGCTGCAGCTTGATGATATCCCGATCGGCCTTGTCCACCGTCATATACGTCGGCACCTTCGTCCCCGTCAGCGTCCAATAGAGCGAAGCCGCCAGGCTGTAAATGTCTGTCTTCTCATCCACCATGCTGAGCTTCACCTGCTCGGGCGTGATAAAGTCCGGCGTTCCCTGAACGCGATCCTTCTTCATGCCGGTCTTGCACGTCTGGCCGAAGTCGATCAGCTTCACCTTTCCTTCACTGTTGATGAGCACATTGTGCGGCTTAAAATCGCAATGAACCAGCCGGAGCTTGTGCATCGACGCCAATGCCGCGGCGCAATGGGTGAAGATTCCCAGAAGCGTTGGCAGATTGCTCGCCGGCCGCTCGTCGAGGCCTTCGCCATCCACCCATTCCAAAATGAGGGCGGCTTCGTCGACTTTGTTGCTGAAAAATCGGCGCGGGAATTTCAGGTCGATGGTTTTCCGCAAGACTGGATGGCGGAAAAGCCGGGTCATTTCGTGCTCGGTGGTGAGCTGATCGAGAAATCGCTGGTCCTTGTCGGTTTTCTTGATGACATGCTTGAGGGCAAAGATTTGCCCGCCGGCATCGGTGACGGCGTAAAGCGTGCTGCCCGCGCCTTCGCCGATCTTGCTGACGACGGTGTAGCCGAAGAGCGTTTGCGGAAGCTTGCCAGATGAGGATGTGGAGGTTGCAGAGGAAATGGTTGCTCCGGGAAAGGGAATTGGATGGATTGTAGCAGGAGAGGTGCGGATTTTCAGCGTCACAATGTGAAGGATGTGTTTGCGTCGAGGATCAATCAGACACATACGCCGCATGATGTTGCCCGTTTCGTAAAAGCGCGGAACGAGCCGCGCACGGAGGGTACTCCCGGAGTAAGCGGTTTCGCCCGATCCGCTTACTTTGGGAGTACCCTTCGTGCGCGGCTCATTGGTTGCCTCGGACCGGACATTCTTAAGCGATGTGGATGAGGACGATTTTCATGGACAGGTGTTGTAGGAATCGCGAAATCGCAAGCGACTTCGCGGCGGCACTGTGAAAACCGTGGTTGCGCGTGCCCGCTGGGTTGTCGCTTGCGATTTCGCGATTTTGCACCGCGGGTTTCGCGCGCGATATGCTCCACACTTTACGCTTCTTCACCAATTTGCAAGGTGGCCAGGGCGGTGGTCACGTCGTCGCTGAAGTGGAAGACTTTGTCCAGGCCGGTGACGAGGAATGCGCCCCAGACCTGGTTGCAGACGCCACAGAGCATGAGCCGGCCCTCGTCGGCTGCCATTTTTTTGCGAAGCTTCAGCAGGCGGGAAAGGTGCGAGGAATTCAGGTAATTCACCGAGCTGAAATCGAGGACGATGTCGTGGGGGCCGTGGTTGGGGGTCTGGTCGAGGGTGAGCAGATCCTCTGTCAATGACGGATCATCCGCCAGGCGGGCAACGACGACTCGATCAGACCATTTTTCAACTGGCATCGGGTAATCTCCGTCAACGGAACGGTATCATTGAGGCGGCGGGGATGCAATGTTGGAATGCGATGGGTCAATTGTCATTTGTCATTCGTTATCGGTTATTCATTCGTCATTCGGATTTCGTCATTCGTCATTTCGAAACGTACTATCTCGACCGAATCAACTGCGCATCCATCACCCCTAATTCCCGGCGCTTCTCTTCGATGTCGCCGAGGAATCGGTTTCCGTCGCCGTGATAGCCGGCTGTCGGGTTGACGCCGGGGAGTTGTTGCTGCCAGTAGCCGTTGAAACGGTGCATCATTGCTTCGCGCAAATATTTGCTGAGCATCGACGCCAGCGCCACAGGCAGGCAGCCGACCTCGGCTTTCTCGACGAACACGATTCGCACTGGATGGCCGTGACGCACCAGCCTATATTCGCTGCGCGTTTCGACCTCGCTGACGATTTCCAAATCCCATTCCTCGAACATCAGCCGCAAGAGCGGCCCATAGTGCGCCCGGCCTCCCTGGCGATCGCAGATAATCACCAGGTTCCGCTGCCCGAATGTTCGAAGGAGATCATCGAGATGCCCGGCAGCGACGGAAAAGAGCACATTGCTCTTATTCCGCGTCGCATCGAACATGCGGTTGAGTTCTCCCTCGCAAATCACGCGGGCGGCCAGATGGACGCATTGCGTTTTCACGCGCTGCATCTCACCGCGCAGGGCATTGGCGAATAATTTGACCGCAATCGCCTCCTGCTCCAGCGGATATTTCGGCTCGTATTCGGCGCGATACCAGGGATACCGCGCCATCTCCGCCACCACCGCCGGCGCGACCCGGCCCAGAAGCGCTTCGAGGTTCTCCGGCAATTCCCACGCCGCCGCCGCGACGCTCAGAACCGAGCGTTCCAGTTCTTTCAACCCGGCGGCGGTGCTGTAAACCAGTTTGCTGTCGTTGATATGAAGCTTCTTCCCATCGCGCGAGCGGCTTTTGCTTACGAGCTTGCGTAAAAGCTTCCACAAGCACGGCGGCGGCGCGGCCGGGTCGGCTTCAACTTCAAACGCGCACGTGCCCACCACCAATGGCCCCAGCACCGGACCGTACCCAGCCTCATCAATCCCTGCCAATATCATGGGGCGGGATTATAACGTCCCTCTTGACAATCGCATCCCCATGCATAAATTCTTCAATCCCGCTACGGGGACGTAGCTCAATTGGTTAGAGTACCGGACTGTCGATCCGGATGTTGCGGGTTCGAGTCCCGTCGTCCTCGCTGAATACCCCGTTTTCCACCATGGGAACGGGGTTGTTTGTTCCACCAGAATCCACAGAACTCCACCCTGTTGGGCAAGCAGATGACAAGCAGGAACCGTCCGTCCCTGTTGCTGCCATCGCCTCGGGCTTGATGACCGGTGCCACGTCGGGGAGGGATTCCACCGCCCGCGACTTCGCCCGCACGTCCGCCTTAACGTAACGGTCCGTCGTGCTGGTCTTCGTGTGGTGCATGGAGGCCGCAATATCCTTCTGAGGGATACCAGCGTCGCCCAGCATCGTCCCGTGGCTGTGGCGCAGGCTGTAGAAGATCGCGACCCGTTTTTGGTGGTCCACGTCCAACAGGAAATCGGTTTTCTGTCGGCGGAGCATTTCGTCGGGGTTCGATTCAGCTTCCTTCAACCATGCCTGCCGCGCCACCGCCAGGTCATGCCGGAACATTTCAGCGCACTTGAACTTGTTGGGCATGGAGAAGGCGGGTGCCGTTGGCATCTTCGCATCAAACCGCTTCCGGAGCGTCTCGGCCATTTCCCGGCGCAGGGCTTGGGTGTGAGTCTTCCGGCGCTTCACCGTTGCTGGCTTAGCCGTGACGGTAGGGGGCTTGGCGTCAAGGTCAAAGCTCGACACTGTTAACTGGCGAATCTGTCCGGGTCGAATGCCGGTTTCAAACGCGAAGCGGTACAGGATTGCCCGCTCCTCGCCCGACCAGTGCTTCCAGGCTTCGCCAGTGCTTGCGGCGTCAATGACCAGCCGCATTTCTTCCGTGTCGAGGGTGCGCGTCTCCCGCTTGTCAGAGTCCGCGTCTGTGACGGCCTTCAGGTTTTCGAGCGCGGGCGATGCTGCCCGGCCCGTGCGCACCATCCACCTGCAAAATGCTCGAATCTCGCGGACATAATATTGGTAGGTTCGGCCAGTGATTTCGCCCTTCAATCGGAGTTCGCCAAGGTGTGTCCCAATGCGCGTCTGCACATCGCCCTTGCGAAGATCGCGCCAGAAGACCAGCCCCAGGGCGTCGAAAACCCGCCGGGGGCGTCCCGTAATCAGCGTGGCATATTCTTCCCGGTCGGTTCTCCCTGCCATCAGATGTTTCTTGAACGCATCCAAATGCGCCGTCAGCGGCTCGCGACGCGCCAACTGCCCCACGTCCACAATCTCGGCCTCCATCAGGCGGGCGCGCAGGTCATCGGCTTGCGACTCAACCCATCGGTTTGTTTTCTCATCGATGGGTTCGCCCGTGATTTTGGCATCGACCAGCACTCCGATGTGCTTTGCCATGGATCGGCTGGTTTCCTCGCTGGTATCGGCGGGCCAACGTTGGCGCGTGCGGTTGTGATCGCGGAATTCGATGTAGTAGGTTTCAGATTCGCGGCGGGTGCCGGTGTGGCGATCCGTGTAGGTGGGTTTGAATATGCGGTACTTCATGGGTTCACCTTTGCTTTCATTGGCTCGCGTTCAGCCACAGACAGCCCGATGGCATCAGCCAGGGCGTTCAATGATTGCTCGGATAAAAACCCCCCGCCGGACATGAACCGTGACATTGACCCCTTGTCGATGCCGGTTGCGGCGCAAAGCCTGTATCGCGAGCGCCCGCACGCTTCAACGGCACCCCGAATCTGATCGGTGAATGATCGTTCCCTCATCGTAGCCATTCTATAGTTTAATTGTTTAAAAATCAACTATAATACGGCGGAATGTTGAGATAACCACTGCCATGGCGTGTTACTTTCCGGTTTGTTGTCGAATCCATTCCACCCACCACATCGCGCCCTGCCCAGTCGTCGGTCGCAACAGGTAATTCATCTCCTCGGCCGGCATCGCCGATGGATCGTGGGCGATGCGCACGAGATTCTCGACCACACGGCCAACCATATCATCAGTGGGTTGGTCCTCATCCGCCGGACTCCCAGCGCCCAGCGGCGTCAGCACCCATTCATAAATATCGCCCGGCATGCGGCGGGCGCTGTCAAGTCTTCCGCAGACGCGCAGGTCGATAACCTGGCCCCCGTCATTGGCGCTTGCCGGATCGGCCGCGACACGCAGGCAGTCGATGAGGCATTTGGCGGCGTCTTCCGCCCGCTTCGCGCCTTGCCCACTGACGTAGGAATAGGCAATAACGCGGTCACGGTTCCCGCGTTCGGTGACGACGTAGCCTTGAAGGACCATGTCGGGTCCACCAAAGCCTTGCCATATTTCGCCGGGAGTTTGTGTCGTTTCGGTTGTCATAAAAGGTTCTCCTGTTTGAAGTGTTGCGGGAATTCCGTCATCGAATTTGCGGTTGGCGGCGGTCGGGGTGTTTTTGATGTCTGACATGGTCCGACTCCTATTGCTCGAATATGCCGCCGAAAATCGCGTTGGCGTCGGCGGGGTTTAATGGGTGAGACGCGGGACGGGGAAGCGCCTGCAATTCAAGGGCAAGTTGCGCCCGGCATTTGGCGTGCAGGCGTTTCCCGCTGAGCGGCAGGACCATCGCCTTGCCCGTGCGCAGGTCGGCGGGCAGACCGCAGAAGATGCACGGGACGGATGTTGGGCGTTTGTGGCGGCGCATCGTTGCTCCGGCTCAGAAGAACAGCGTGATGACGAAACACCCGATCAATCCGCACAAGGCGGCGATGGTCAGCCACGTAACGGCTAGGTCGATAAGGTCGCTCATGGCAGGCTCCTGAAGCGTGGGCGTTGGGGAAAAGCCGCCGGGTCAGTTGGCCCGGCGGCAGGGATGGGACGCTTCATGCGGTTTCGGTTGCCGCCGCATCATTCCGCCGACAGTCTTCCAGATACTCCGCATACATGGCGTCCAGTTCTTCTGCCGTCATGTCGGAGTGGGTTTCGGCGATCCATGCGTCGTATTCCGCCATTGCGACCGGTGACATTTCATCCGGCATGCCGCTGGTGGCCGTAGCCGAGTGAACGTCTTCAACGGTCGGGGCGTCGGCGGCATCGCGGGCGGGCGTATCGCGATAAGGCGACAACTGGACGGTGAACGGATCGTGGGATAGGGTAGACATGGGCCATGCTCCTAAAGGTTTGGCCTACCGTCGCCGGGTGTCTTGTACACACCCGGCGACAACTTTTTGAATCAGCACGTCGCCGACTCAACGAAAGCAATCATATCAACTGTCCATACAGTGTCAATACTAAAATCCCGCGTTTTTATTTTAGGATTGAAAATCTCTGTATGGACGCTGTATGATTACCCCATGCCTGAATTTGAAAGAAAACGAACCGTCAGAAGTGTGACCCTGGACGACACAATTGTTGAGCGGGCAAAATTGATCGGCGCAAAGTTGGTTCCACCCGAGACGAGTTTATCCCGCCTCATCGACCGTTCTTTGGCGGAATTCGTTCAACGCCATACTGATAAGCGAAGGGTTCCCAAGAAATGAGCAAGAATGCCGAAAAGCTTCGGTACTGGATTGCCGCCGCAAATGCGATGGATTATTTCCCAACCACAACCCAAGCGGATCAAATCAAATTTGCGTGCTATGCCGAATACGATAAGCGCCAACCTCCACGGCATGAGAGGAAGAACAATCGCGTCGATGAAGCATTGCATCGGGAGTGCTTAGATTGGGCCATTAAGACAGTGATGGAAGGTCGCTTGAACAATCGATTGAAGTGGTCGATAGTCGGGAGCGCCGCGCCTGATTTGATCGCACAGGCGGAATCGGTTTTGGCTGGGGCATTCGGGAAGAATATCCGCATTACCATCGAAGAAGTTTGATTGTTATTTCGCCATTCAGTTAAGGATCTGTTCTCTGTTATTGAAACGACAGACAGATAAGCTTTCATCCGGGCGCGCACGCAACGGGAGGATTGATGTCAGACCTGGATGACTTAGCGGCTGCGGCAGAGGCATCGCGACAGGCGAGAAATCCTCGCGCGCCGCGGTTGCCGCCGTTTTCCCCGCCCCCGCAATACCCGCAAGGCTGGCCCGCGCCGGGCAGCCGATGCCGAACATGGTTCCCCAATATCGCCAGACGGTCCCCGTCCCTACTCCTGCCGGGATGGAGCGATGCTGGATGATCCATGATCGCGGGAATCAACTCGGGCCTCACACCGAAATGGAGCTTGCCACGCTCGTCGCGGTAGGCACTGTCGGACAAACTGCGATGGTGTGGCGCACGGGATCGCCCAGATGGATTCCGATTTCGTCGGTCGTGCCCATGCCCGCGTATCTGCCGCCCGCACCGCCGCAGTCAACACCCTACTCTCCCGCCGGTGGTCAATCGAGCAACCGCGTTGCCGCTGGCATCTTCGGGATTCTGTTGGGCGGGCTGGGCATCCACAAGTTCATGCTTGGATTCACTCAGGCGGGGTTGATTATGTTGCTGGTAAGCGTTTTCGGAAGCTGCCTGTATGGTGTCGGACCAATAATTATGGCGGTTATTGGGCTAATCGAAGGAATCATTTACCTGACCAAATCTGACGCGCAGTTCCATCAGGAATACGTCGTTCAAAAGAAGCAATGGTTTTAATTCGCCGTCGGAAGGAGCAACCATGCTGAAGTGCACCCTGTGCAACAAGGAAATTCGTCTCGGCTATGTCGCGTGCGGTTGCGCCGTATGTGACCATTGCACGATTGTCCGCCCTGGCAGCGTACAGGGCTGGGGTGGCTGGCGACGGTACGAATACGCCGATTTTAACGACACGAATCTTCGGCTTGTTGAAGAAAAACCAGCCACGCAAACGAGGTGAATAAGGCAATAACGCCAACAGGGAATCGAGGAACAAATGACGGACATTGAAACTGCAAACCTATTTCTT
>DASRRM010000230.1:0-29111 GCA_035695715.1 Tepidisphaeraceae bacterium | reverse complement strand
AAAAGCTATTACGCCACCACAATTCGGATATGAAATGATCTGCCGATAATCAAATCGGAGACGCGCTTGTGGTACGCACCCGCCCGGCTCCAATCAGCGTGGCAATATTGTGATAAACATTCGCTTGTTTAAGGGCTAGTTACGTCTGCCTCGTCTTTGCGGATGGAAAGTTATTTAAAATCGCGCTGCGATTTATAAACGATGGTCAGGTGAAGGACCATCAGGGCGTCTTTGACAGCACGGCGCGGGATCTAGGCGTGGAGTCGGTCAACAACGAACATGGACAACACATCACCGCCCAATCGAAGCTCGTCCTGGTTGAAGGGGTGCACAATTCCCATGGGACATTCATCGAATTCAGCCGGATTGATTCGCCCAAGGCACAGGGAAGCGAGGAGGCGCGCTTCGGCGTGGTACCGACACCACCGCCGGCGCAGCGCCCGTAGACGAAAAGTCGGGAATCTGTTTGAGGGCAGAAGATCGGCCGCATCTAATGTAATTATGGACCGCCCACCCAAATCAGACATTCTCACGCGGCGAGTGTGTCAGACCCGGCGTCCTGAATACGCGCGCGCTCCCCACCGACGGGAAATGCAAAGCCGGACGTCGCTGAGACGTAGCGTAGCTAGCGCCTTGCGACGTTCGAATCTTTATATCTCACGACGCATACCGGCGGCAGCGTTATCGTGAATGTGCTTCCTTTGCCCGGCGCGCTGGTGACTTGCAGTGAGCCGCCCATGGCGTCGATCAGGCGCTTGCAGATTGTCAGGCCCAGGCCCGTGCCCTTGTTGCGGTCGCGCTCGGGATTGCGCATCTGGAAAAATTCGTCGAAAATGTGTTCCTGAAACTCCGGCGGAATGCCGATGCCCGTGTCGCTCACCGTGATGCGAAGACCCGTTTCATCCGGCGGATGGGCGTTCACGCGAATGTGCCCGACTTCGGTAAATTTGATCGCGTTGCCGATCAGGTTTCCCAAAATCCGCGCCAGTTTGATCCGGTCGATGCGCAGTTGGATCGGCTCAGCCGGGGCGCTCCATTGCAAATCCAGGTTCTTCTCGCGGGCCAACGGCATCAACTGCCGATGCTCCTGCTCCAGCAACCCGGCAAGTTGGAACTCCGTTTCCTGCAGTTCAATTTTCCCTGAATCAAACCGCGCAACGTCCAAAACATCCGACAAGAGATTGATCAGCGAGATTGCGCTGGAGTGAAGCTCCGCCGCCAGGTCGGGAATATCCGCCGACAGCGCCGGATTCGCCGCCGTCCGGCGAATCAGCTCCGCCAGCAGGCTGATTGCATTGGCGGGGGTGCGAATGTCGTGGCTGACGGCGGCCAGAAAATGCGTCTTGCGCACCGAAGCTTCCTCGGCCTCGCGCCGGCGCAAATCGAGTTCGCGTTGCAATTCCTTCTGCGGCGTAATGTCCACAAACGCACCCACCGCCCCCATCAGCTTCCCATCCCGATCGCGAATCGGCCGGGCATTGGCCAGCAGCGTCACCCGTTTGTTCATCGCCGTCAGCAGTTCCAACTCCCCGGCAACAATCTCCACGCCCTCCCGGCAGGCGCGCAGAACCGGGAATTGCTCCGCCGCCATCGGCCTTCCGTTTTGAAACATCATCCAATTCGCCAGGTCCTGCTTCACATTCGCGTCGGCACTGGCGTTGAACAACACGCCGCCGGCGGGGTTCAGGCGAACATCATCGCACGTTGCATCGGCCACGGCCACGGCAAACGGCATGGTTCGCAGCACGGTTTCAAACCGCGTTCGCTCGCGGGCGACTTCAATCAGCAGCTTTTCCGTTTCGATCCCCTGCCGTTCCAGTTCCATGGTTTGCGTGCGAAGCGCTTCGATGTTTCGCAGGATTTTCGCGTCGCGCTCGGCCAGTTCGGCATTGGCATTGGCGAGCTGCGCATTTTGGGCTTCGATGCGATCGAGGGATGCGATCCAGAGATGGCACAGGCCGGCCAGCACCAGCAGGTTCAGGATGATAAGACTGGTTCCACGCCAACTGCCGCGGGTGTAAACGCCCGCGACGTGTTCGCTCACCTGCTCGTTGGGAAGCATCTGCTTGGCGATCATGGTCGCCACCAGCCCCGCCACAGCGGCCCACAAAATCCACCGGCTGCGAAACCACGCAATCAATACCAGCGGAATCGTGTATCCGATCGGAAGCACCGCGTCCCACGGCAGCCGCAGGCGCATCCACGCCAGTGCGGCCATGACCACGAAGGCTGCCGCCGCCCGAACCCATAGCGGAATCTTATTGGGATGGATCAAGTATTTTTCCCGAAAACGCGTCTATTCAAGAGCCCGACCGTCGACATTATGCAATGTCGCAAGCGGTTGTTTCAAGCCGTTTGCGCTGATGCCGCGATCCGGATTTCCGCTACCGATGCCGCGCCCGCACGCCAATCACGAACATTACGAATGAAAGCATGGCGGCGAAATAGAGGAGGATGACGCGGTCGCGGGTAAGGGTGTGATCCTGGTAACCGTGATATCCCGTGTAGGCAAGGAAAACCCCGACGATAAGGAATGAGAACGCGAGCCTCGCCAGCCAGCGTTTTCTGCTCCAGAAGTTGTCATCGGAGTTTGGCTCTTCCATTGACGGTCTCGGTGGCGCGGCGTAGCTTGATCATCTTATGCCACATCGCCACCTTACCGCCAGTGTTGCAATTCTGATCGGAATGCTTGCGCTGAGTTCGTTCTCGCGATCGGCCCAAGCGCAGGTGACGGCCGACCCGCCATCCGCCCGGCAGGTGCTTTTCAGCACGATCGATGCCTGCCTGAATATCATCGATCCGCCCGCCGCAAGCGAGCCGAAGACTTTTCTCGTCACGATCAAGGTGATGCAGGCGGATGGATTGCCCAAACAGGCGGCGGGTGCTTCGGCGCAGATCGCCTTTCAATCGCCGGACCATTTGCACATCGTTGCCAGCGTCGACGGCGAGTCCTATTCCGCCGGCCGCGACGGCGGCGAGCTTTGGACCGATGAGCCATCCAAACATTTCGCGCTGTTGGGCAAGCCGGGCGTATTGCGATTTGCCAACGATCCGAAATCGGTCGATGCCACCGTCCTTGCGCCATTTTCGGTTCCCCTTTCGCGTACGCAGATTTCCCTGGCCGCGTTGGCGTTGAACGTCGAATTGCTGCCATCGCAGAAAATCGGCGAGATGCGCTGCGAAGTGCTGAAAATTTCCCCAGGCGCCGCGGCAAGCGAACTGCTTCACGGCCAAAGCGGGCAGGTGGAACTTTGGGTGCGCGACGGAGATCATCTTCCCGGCCGGATCATTTGCACCGATGCGAATAAAACCCGCGTGCAGGTTGATCTGACCGATGCCAAATTTGTGCAAGCGTGGGAGGCTGATGCGTGGAAGCTGCATCCGGCCGCCGGGGATGCGGTGCAGACGGTTGCCGTTTCGCATCTGGTGAAATTCCTGAATCTGCTGCCGAAGATGGCGACGGAAAAATGCCCGACTTTGCCGCCGGCCACGGGCGATCGGCGTGTAGTTGCGGTCGAAGGCAAAGGCCGGCTGGAAATGATCGACGGGGCGCGGGTGCTGTTCCTTAAAGGCTCGCCGGAAGAAATGGGGCATCAGCATGGCGTGCTGCTGAAAAAGGAAATTCACGCCGTGTCCAACCGCATTTTGTATGGTGTTGGCGTGGGAAGTTCATTTGCCCGCGGAAGCTGGTTTTTCGGCGAAGTGGAAAAAGCCGAGGCCCGGCTCGAACCGTACATGGACCCGCGATACCTGACCGAGGAAGATGCCATCGCCAAAGCCGCCGGCATGAATCCGCAGGAGGCCCGGCTGGCGAATTTCTTCCCCGAGCTTTTCCATTGCAGCGGCTTTGCCCTGATGGGCAAGGCCACCGCCGACGGCCATATCTATCACGGCCGGGTGCTGGATTATCTTAAAGGGGTGGGGTTGGAGCAAAACGCCGTCACCATCGTCCATCAACCCGATTACGGCCACGCCTGGATCAACATCAGCTACGCCGGGTTTGTCGGCTCTGTCACGGCGATGAACGACCAGGGCATCAGCATCGGCGAAATGGGCGGCGGCGGATATGGCAACTGGGACGGCAAGCCGATGGCCCATCTCGTGCGCGAAGTCATGGAGAAAGCCTCGACTCTGGACGAGGCGGTCAAGATCATGCGCGACTCGCCGCGCACGTGCCAATATTATTACGTGATTGCCGACGGCAAGACGCACGATGCGGTTGGCGTTTCCGCCAACCCGAAGGAATTTGTGACGATCAAGCCGGGCGAATTCCATCCCCTGCTGCCGCGCCCCGAGCCGGACACGGTATTGCTTTCGGCCGGCAAGCGCTATGAAACCCTCACGGCGCGGGTCAAAGAAAACTACGGCCATTTCGATGCCGAGTCGGCCCGAAAGCTGATGGACCCGCCGGTCTGCATGAACAGCAATATTCAGTCAGTCCTGTTTGAGCCGGACACGCTGGACCTGTGGGTGGCCAACGCCGATGGCGAACACGTGGCGAGCCTGACGCGATATACCCATTACAATTTGAGGGAGTTGCTGAAGGGAAATTGAATTAGCGGCGCCTTGGCAGGTCCGGGCGAGGCGGGCGTGGCTACATGACATTGCGCGATTACGCGCTTCGAATCTTCGTAGGGTCGGCACCGCGGACGGTGCTTCTCCATCTCAAACGTAATGGTCCGCAGTGCGGACCCTACATGAATCGCGCAAGGTCATTTACCTTCTCTAAGAATCCGCGCGCTCCTAATTGAAGCGTTCATGGCTTCAACTTCGCCCACCGCCGCCCCAGCCTTACCGATACCGGCTCCGCAAATGTCCACTGCTTCGCCGGATCTGTCACCTTTTCCCCCGCCACATGTACCGCCCCTTCCTTGATCTTGCGCATCGCTTCGCCATTCGACGCAGCCAGGCCGGCTTTTACCAACAGCGGCGCGAGCTTATGCGGGCCGGGACCGTCTATGGGCACCTGCGGCATGTCATCCGGCTCGCCGTGGTCGACGAATTGCTTTTTGAACGCGGCCTCGGCGGCGTCGGCGTCGGCAGTGCTGTGAAGCCGGGCGATGATCAGCTTTGCCAACTTGATTTTTGCATCGCGCGGATGGCTTTGAATCAGGGGGATGAATTCCGTGGCGGGGAGATCGCTTAGCAGCGTGTAGTAGCTTTCCATTAACGCATCGGGCAGGGACATCACCTTGCCGAAGATTCCTTTTTCGCCGCTGGGCGGATCGGTCACGCCGATGTAATTGCCCAAGGACTTGGACATTTTTTTCACGCCGTCGGTGCCGACCAGCAATGGCGTGACGATCACCACCTGGCCGTCTTTTCCCTCCTCTTTCTGGAATTCGCGGCCGACGAGATTGTTGAAAAGCTGGTCGCTGCCGCCCATTTCCACGTCGGCATCGATCATCACGCTGTCCCAACCCTGCAACAGCGGGTATAGAATTTCGTGCATGCGGATATCAACCCCCTCGGCATAGCGCTTGGCGAAGTCTTCGCGCGTCAGAATCTGCGCCACGCTCTTTCGGGCGGCCAGGCGGATGATATCCACCAAACCCATTTTGCCGAGCCATTCGCCGTTGTAGCGGACTTCCAGATGCTCAGGGTCGGTCAGCAATATTCTGCCGACCTGGGCGACGTAGGTCTTGGCGTTGGCGTCGATTTCAGCGCCATCGAGAACCTTGCGGGTTTGATTGCGGCCGGTGGGGTCGCCAACTCTGGCCGTATAGTCGCCGATGATCAGCACGGCTTTGTGTCCCCATTCCTGAAATTGCCGCACGACGCTCAGCGGGACGGCATGGCCGAGCGTCACATCCGGCGCGGTCGGGTCCATGCCCAGCTTGATGCGCAGGGGTTTGCCGGTCTCGGCGCTTTTTTTCAGCTTGTTCCGCAAATCCTGCTCGCTGAGGATTCGCTCGCACCGGCGGGAAAGAACGCGAATTTGTTCATCAATCGAAATCATGGGTGTGTTGAGATGAGAAACGCAAATGTCGAAATCGAATTAAACAGGCAGTGAATCGTCACGTTCGTCCAGAGATTTCCCGTCCGCTCATACCAGTATCCCAAACCCAGCGACAGAAAAAAGATGGGCGGCCACATCCACGGCTCGTGCATCGCGGCGAAAAGACAGGAGGTGATCAGCACGGCAAGCCAGGACTGCCAGACCCGACGTGGCGCTGGAACCGGCGGCGTTGGCGCCGCAATGGGCGGGGGATTCGCCGCCATCGCATCGGGCGGCACATTGGCCAATGGCGGGTCCACAGGAGCGCCGGCCGGCGCGAAATTCGCGGCAATCCCGGGCTGAAGCACCGGAAACCCATAGCCGGGAATGAGCGCGGTCCTTGGCGGGGCCGGGGTGGTGAAGACGATAATCATGCGCTTCAGCAGCGTCTGCAAATGCCCGCGAAAGAGCAGCTCTTCGTAAAATGGCGCGATGAGCGTTGCCGCGAGCACCAAAACCACCCGGGCCATTGGATGCGGCGAATGGGTATGCAAAAGAGTTAACAGCTCGTGCTCGGTGGGGTGGCTAAAGGAAACGTGCTGGTAGATGAACTCGACGAGAATACTGACGGCGTAGGTTGGTGGAACAAGGATGAGCGCACCCAGAACGCCCCAGGCAATTCCGCCGGGAAATTTCCCCAGATTCAGGCCAAGCCCGGTGAGAAACCCCCGGCCGCCAAAAAAATGATCGGCGAGAATGAGTGCCGCCGCGCAGGCGATGCCCGGCACGCTGAAAAGAAACGCCTGGTCGACAATATCGAGCGTGGCGGGCGGCTTTCCGATCGCACTGGGATGCCGCATCATGTTGTAGCCAATGCCCACGACGATCATCACAAGAAAGCCGATGAACAGCGCGACGGCCAGCGAGAATGCCGAGCGATCGCCGGCGAGGCGCGGCGGGCCGGCAATGGCGCGCGGGCGATACATTCCCACCACGACTGCCAGAGGCAGGGAAATAAGCAGCGTTGCCCCCAACACGACGTCAACGTCGGCGGACCGGAAGAGGTTGGCGATGTTGCCTAAGATTGACACGGACTGGCTTCGATTTACAGTTCCCGCCTCGCATGGGCCGCATAACGCACGGCCGGCTCAGGAGGCCGGGCGGGGCATTGTAGGGCCGGGCGTGAAGATTTCCTATGAGCACCATCCTCGACAAGATCATCGCGACCAAGCGCCAGGAGATAGCCGCGGCCAAGGTTGCCGTTCCGTTGGAGCAGTTGCAGGAAACGATCGCCACGCTGGGCCGTCCGCGGAATTTTTTTCATGCAATTACGCGCAAGACCAATAAGCCGCTCAACCTGATCGCCGAGGTGAAAAAAGCCTCGCCCAGCGCCGGCGTGATCCGGGCCGACTTCGATCCGGTATCCATCGCCCGCGCCTACGCGGCCGGCGGGGCCGACTGCCTGAGCGTGCTGACCGATGTGCAATATTTCCAGGGCAAGTTGGAATACATCCACGCCATTCGCGACGCCGTGAAGCTGCCGGTGCTTCGCAAGGATTTCATTGTCGACCCGTATCAGGTTTACGAAAGCCGGGCCGCTGGGGCGGATGCGATATTGCTGATTGCCGAGTGTTTGGAGACCAGCGAGCTGATCGACCTGCAAATCCTGGCGACCGAGCTTCACCTCACGACGCTGATCGAGATTCATGATCTCGACAACTTCATGCGCGTGCGCGACCACGTCATCGGCTTCCCCCACCGCTCCTATAGCCTGCTGGGAATCAACAACCGCGACCTGCGCACCTTCAAGACCGACCTCGGCACAACCCTGCGCATGGCCGATTTGGTGGAAGACCGCAGCGTGCTGGTGAGCGAAAGCGGAATTCACACGTACGCCGACGTGAAGAAGCTCGCCGAGGCGGGGGTAAGGGCGGTATTGGTGGGGGAAAGTTTGATGCGGAAGCCGGACATCGAGGCGGGAGTGAGGGAGTTGTTTGGGAAGTGAGGTTTCCTTCGCACCTGACGGAGGATTCGGTAGAATATTTCTATAAAAGAGGTTTCACATGCCAACAGCTACCGCAACACTTCAAATAAAAGGCCTCGGCAAAAAAGCAATGATGGAGTTGGTTCGCAAGGCAAGAGACCTTGGCGTTTCACCGGAGCGATACATTCGCGATCTGGTGCAAGAGGACCTCGCGCTTGATCGCAAGGCGCGCACAACGTCTTTGGCTGAGCTAATGGGGCCGGGAAGGGAAGTCGACGAAGACGAGCTCGACCAGCTTGTCGAAGCCGCCCGCTTGCGCCACCATCGGCGGATCGCCAAAAGGAAAATAACACGTGGCTAGTTCGCTTCGGGTTATCGTCGACACAAACATTCTCTTGCGGGGCCTGGTGAATATCCGCTCGGCCGCTGGGCGCGTCGTTCGTGTGTGCGATGAGCGCAGGGTGGTCCTCCTTACCAGCAAGCCGGTTATGGCCGAATACCGCTCGGTGCTAACTGACCCTTATATTGTCGAACGATATCCGGAACTTACGAATGAAAAAGTTGAGATCGCGCTGAGACGACTCCGATATGTGGGCGATGTGATACGCCCGACGGCCGAATTCCATTACCCTCGCGATCCCAAAGATCAAATGTTTGTCGAGCTTGCGATCTCTGGTCGGGCAACTCATATTGTATCTGCCGACAAGGATTTGCTATCGCTCCCGTACGGCCACTCTGATCCTGCGCGGCGATTTCGCCAACGAGCGGGTTCGACGCTGATCGTGGGCCCAGCTGGTTTTCTAGCGGAATTGGATGGGGCGCTTTGATCATGTAGCGCGAGAACGAAGAGACTCCCGGCAGCGATTCCGCCGAATCTGCGGATTAATCAACGGTATTTGAACCTTTCGGCCACTCGGCGCGCTTCACGATTAACATCGATCGGGGAAAACATGCTGAAATCAATCATCCTGGCGGCGCTCACATTTATCGCCATCGCCCTTACCGGCTGCACCAATGACTATCGTCCCGCGTCCTCGTGGGAACGGAGCGTATACCAAACTGCGCGCAAGGATGCGTTTCCGAATCAGGTTCGCGATCAGCCCGGGAATTATTCAAACACGCTCGTTGCGTGGGTCGGGCTTTTGGTTTCCGGCAACATACACAACGAAGATCCGGATCATCCCTACGTTTCACTGGTCGTGGAACATCACTATTACGATTGGCTGGAGGATCATTCGACGCAGCGGCAGCGTTATTTTTTATCGCCGCGAGGCGAGGGACAGTTTCGCTGCATTTGGCCATTGAAAAAGGAATGGAATTTGGACGAAATGCGCCGCCTGATCGTGCCGGGCGATATGATGGTCGTGTATGGCACGCCGCACGATGGCGGCGTCACAATCGATCTGGGCGAGGCGCGCTACGTGCGCGAAATTCCCGCAAGCCTTGTCGCGACTGACATCCTCGACTACGGACGGCCCGGCGAGCCGTCGCGCATTTTACGAACCGCGATAACGCAATAATTCCTGCCGGAGGCATCTTGCAAACCCGAATTTCGATTTTGTCCAGATCATTTGTCGCGCTTCGAGCCGCTGTTGTTCTATTGCTCGTTATCGCCGGGTGTGGTTGCGCCCCATTACACCTTGACTACCTTGTCGATTCGCCTTTCAGTAACGCTGGAAGCATAACCAAGTGGACGCTACGCCAGAACGACGACGACAAAATCATGGATGGAATCATGGCGCTTGCCTGGATTTCCCGTCGAACGATGAGATGCGACCGCGATCGGGCGGTGGAAGGAATGGAATGCATTTATGAAAAAATGCGCATTGGCTGGCCGGGCTATACCGGCATCAGCCATTATCGGAAAGAGGATCGGCAAGGGCCCATCCCGGAAGCGCGTCGGAAAAAAAATCTCGAATTTTGTATCTGGCTTCTCTACGACAGACTCTTCAATAATGTCAATCCAAAGGCGGGAGATTTGTTCTTACGATTGAAGCCGGACCCGCGATTGAATCCCCGACTGGCGAAAATCTGGAATGAGGTATTCACTGGCAAGCTTGAGGCCGACCCGTCGCTTAGTAGTAAAGGCTCTTCGCGTTCCAACGATCCGCCCACCATTTCCGTTTACCGCGACGGCTCAATGCGCACGAGTCGAACCACGCCGGCCGGGACGGTTACCTCGGTTTTTGAGACATTTTCCTGCCTGCTCCACTTTATGTCCTGATCGGTCACCCATTCGCGCGAGTGCGCAACCTTGTAGGGCGTCGAAAGCCGAACGAGCTGCGCCTCGTGGTAATCCGTCGCCAGGATGCCATGCTGCGGCTTGATGACGCCGCGGTTGTTTAACAGCGTTACCAACCAGGCTCCATCGTCGAAGCGGCCGATAGTTGTTTCGACATCGCCGCGAACCTGGATCGGCACCAGGCCGGCGGTCAGCCGCTGCATCAGCAGCGCCAGCAATGGGACCGGCTTTTCGTCCAGACCCAGGCCAAGCGGGATCGAGACGAAAATAAGTCGGCCACGGCCGTGGTCCATTGATATCGCCACGGGCTTTGCAGAAACCGTGGCCAAGGCAACTGCGCCCGCGCCGGCCTGAATCGGCCGGAAGGCGAAAGTATTGGATTGCACCTGCCGCTTGTCGGCTTCCCACTGGAACGCCGATGCTTCGGTCGCCTCGCCCATCGTCGGCAGCGCCAGTGCCTTGGCTCCATCGCCGGTCAGCTCGCTTTCGCAGATGACGAGCGTTCCGCCGGCGTTCATGTATTCACTGAGCGCATCGCCCCACTCCTTCGTCAGCGACAGGTTCCCGGCGACGATGACAACCGGATAGGCCGGAAGAATATCGGCGTGATGCGGAGCGGCCACCAGGACATCGAAGATGTCGCCGAAGATTCCGTTGACGTAGGTCTGGCGAATCGCGGTGGCCGGCTCGTTTTGCATTTCCGGGGCGGGAAAGTACGCCACGTCCAGCCAGCCCTGAATGCTTTCCTCGTGGCGGCCGGGAGTGAGGACCGCCGGATTCAAAGTGGGGTCGAGGCCGAATGCGCCTACTTGAAAGGCCTGCTGCGAATAGCCATGAGCCGGATCGAGCAGGAAAGCGATCGGCGTATATTGCGATGCGCGGGGATGCGATCGAACGAGATTCATGAACGCCTGCGTCACCCTGCCGCGCGGCGAAAGGCTGATGGGAAAATCATCGCCCGCCGAGTTCCCGCCCGGCTTCCAGAAAATGTCCTGCCCCTCCTCGTGATAGAAGGCATCAGCGCCGGCTTCATGAAAGAGAAGATAATCCTTGAGCACCCAATTAATGCCAGCGCCCGCCCAGGCATCATACTGGTTATCGAAAATGTATCGCGCGCTGGCCGGATACATCTGGCTTTCGCGCGAGAAGATGGTCGAGGCATCGCCGAGGTTGCACGATTGGTAATCGACGATGCCGGCGTGAAACTGCCGGGCCGCGCCGCGAATAAAGGCCAGAGAGCGCGCCAGGCAAGGCTCGTTGCCGCAGCTTTCGTGGCCGATGCGCTTCACGCCCCACTCGGCCAAGGCGTGCGTAAACGCTTCATTCCCCGCCGACAGGCAGGGAATCACTTTTTCCCAGGCCTGCTCGGCCGAGAGCGGCGCGCCGGCATAATCGCTGAATTTCTTGATCGTGGCGGCGGTGTGCGCATCGCGCAGCGCGGCAAGCACATCGCCCCGCGTTTTGGCGGCGCGAATTTTCTCGTCCAGCGCCTTTTGATCGACGTTGTCGTACGAAATGTTTTCCCCCGCGATGTAACCCACAAAGCGGTCACCTGTCTTGACGAGATTTTCGTGAACCGCCGCGCGGTCAACCTTCTGCTTCGGCCATGACGGCTCGGCATAATTCAGCAGGATGCAGAATCTTCGATCCGGATGTTTTCCCAGCCAGGCAAGAAACGCCGAGCCTGGCGCAAAGGCCTGCGGATAAAGCGGAATGTGCAGGACCGGCCCGCTCATCGCATCGCCAAAAACCGGGATATCCTTGCCATGGAAATCCGCGATAAACAATTTTTGCAGCGATTCATCAATGTTGAACGGCCATTCCACCCGATCGCCGGGCTTCTTCAGCTCATCCAGCCATGGCTGGCCGCTGTTCCACAAAAATGTCGGAGCCTGGGTCGGTCCTTTCCACGCAGCCGGCAAATTCCAGCGGTCTTTCGTGTCGACGGCCGCTTTCGTCGCCAGCGGATTGACGCTGCCCGGCTCGGCCGCGCGCATCTCGCGCAGAAGTTTCCAGGCGGGGGCATCCGGCTTTTCGCGGCCGGCGGGGTGATAGCTGGCATCGGTGGTCAGGCACAGGCAATCCACCTGTCGCCGCGCTTCGGTGATGCCGGTGGTGTATAGCTCGATTCTCGCCTGTCCCTTTTTCAGATCGACGGTTGCATGGTCCCAGCCGAAGGCGCAATCCCACATCAGTTTCATCGGATCAAGATCATCGATCACCGGCTTTTCGCCAAAGACATGCGTAAAGGTGGTTTGATTCTGCTTGATCCGCACGCCAAACGATTGCTTTTTTCCGCGATGATCGCTGTAGCGAACCCATAGCGTGTATCGCCCGGCAACGGGAATCTCAGCACTGCGGCCAATCACCAGTTCGTCAGCTTCGTCCGCCCGGGCCGCGACCGACATCCAGCCGCTTTCCCCTCCCTGCGTCCACGCCTGTGCGACATCCGGACCGGCAATGGCCCACGAGCCTTTGGTGGTTTTGTCCGGGTGTTGAAACGAGAAGTTGGAGCCGTGCAGCGGGCCGAATGTTTCTGCTTCGAGCCAGACCGATTCGGGCTGCGGTTCATCAGCCAGCACGGAAACAGAGCACAGGAGCAAGATGAATGTTAGGAAGAACGGGCGCATATGATCGATTCTCCCGTATCACGGACGTCTCGTCCGTGTTCTGCTGGGATGAAAACACGGGCGAGACGCCCGTGATACGGGATTTTGCCCGCGCCATTGTCAGTCCGTGCGTGGTTGTCCATCACGCAAGAATCTTCCGCACCACATTCCCTGACACATCCGTCAGCCGAAAATCCCGACCCTGAAACTTCGTCGTCAGGCGTTTGTGGTCGATGCCCATGAGGTAGAGCATCGTGGCATGAATATCGTGAATCGGGCAGATGTCTTCGACGGCGTTGTAGCCCAATTCGTCGGTTGAGCCGTGCGTGATTCCGCCCTGGATTCCGCCGCCGGCGACGAACATGCTGAAGCCTTTGAGGTGATGATCGCGGCCGCTGCCCTGGGCCATCGGCGTGCGGCCGAATTCGCCGCCCCACACCACCAGCGTCTCATCCAGCATCCCGCGATTTTTCAGGTCGGTCAGCAAGGCAGCCGTCGGCCGATCCACTTCCTCGGCTTTGAGCTTGATGTCGTTTTTCAAATTGCCGTGATGATCCCAATCGCGGTGATATAGCTGGATGAACCGCACCCCGCGCTCGGCCAGCCGCCGGGCCATGACGCAATTGGCGGCAAACGAACCATCCGCCCCTTTCGTTCCATACGATTCCAAAATTGCCGGCGGCTCATCCCTCAAATCCATCAATTCCGGCACGCTGCTTTGCATGGCAAACGCCATCTCATATTGGCTGATGCGCGTGGCGATTTCCGGATCGTTCACCACGCGGTCTTCCGATTCGTTCAGCTTTTCGACGGCATCGACGACATCGCGCTGCTGGCCCGTGCTGACGCCACTCGGCCGGGTGAGATACAGCACCGGATCGCCCTGCCCGCGAAACTGCACGCCCTGAAACCGGCTCGGCAAAAACCCGCTGCTCCATTGCCGGGCGGAAATGGGCTGATTCTGCCCGCCGCGACCCTGGCTGGTCAGGACGACAAAGCCGGGCAAGTTTTCGCAATCGCTGCCCAGGCCATAGGTAACCCACGACCCCATGCTGGGCCGGCCCGAAATGGTGGTGCCGGTGTTCATGAAGGTGTGGGCCGGGTCATGATTGATAGCTTCGGTGGTCACCGAGCGGATGATGCAAATATCATCCGCCACCGCGCCGATGCGCGGAAGAAGCTCGACCATTTCCTGCCCGTTCTTCCCAAACTTTTTGAACCCCCACTGCGGCGCGAAGCATTTCAGCTGCGCCCCCTGAAGCTGCGCGATCGGCTGCCCCTTGGTAAAACTTTCCGGCATCGGCTTGCCCGACATCTCCGCCAGCTTGGGCCGATAGTCAAACGTCTCCAGATGCGAAGGCCCGCCGGCCATGGTCAGCCAGATCACGCGCTTGGCCTTCTGCGGAAAATGCAGCGGATTAACAACGCCGGTATGGCGATGGGAGGGTGCAGAGCCGGCTGCGGCTAGCGCCGGTGCGCTGGCGGCGGCGCGAAGGATCTGCGGATTGAAGAGTGACGCCAGCGCGAGCGCTCCGACGCCGCGCGTGCATTGGCCGAGGAAAGTGCGGCGTTGTTGGAGACGGACGGAGTCAGTGGTTATCATTGGAGTCCTTGCAACGGCTACATGACTATGTACTTCCAGGGGGATCGTCTGTTTGGTTTAGTTTGCGAAATCGTAAATGGCACAGATAATCACGAACGTCAATCTCCCAGGCTTTCTGAATGGCGCCACGATCACGCAAACCGGTGAGTATGCGATAATCCTATCATGACCTGAGGTTTTTCATGCAAAACGCGAACGTCGACGACGTGGATCCTGGCTCAGTGGAGTTTTCTGTTCTCTGTACCCATTTGAATGCGCTTCAGCGACGTGAAGGCGCGGCGTGCGCGCCCGATCTTTTCTCCGGCGGGTATAAGTTTTCTGACGAAGTTCCGCCGGATATCGACGCGCTTGGAAGCAACCTTATGCCGCTCGTCAATTTGTTGCGATGTTTATGGGGATATCGCGCGTCGCTTGTCACCGGGAATGTTCGCCAGGACCTCGCGCCCTATTGGAACGCCGCGCGAGCGAGCGCACCGCTTTGGGCCGGATTTTCTCCAGAGAGATCTGCCGCGGAGATGAAGACCTACATCGATGATACCGATCGTCTCGCTACGGAATTTGTGGCTGAAATGGAGCGAATGGATCGTAATTTGAGAAAAAGAGCCTCTTCGCTGGCGAAGTCGTGAGGGCGCAGGCTTGTCTCTTGGGTTCCCACCTTGGTCGCAACGAATCACCCGAAGATGCTGAAACCTCTCGATATTGGACGGCCAAAACGGCGATTGTCGCCAAATGAGCCAAGCATGGAATGCTTACATGCTTACAGAAACGGAAATCGGGACGGATCCATGTTTCACGTTTTTACCTCCTTTTTCGGCCGGCCGGTCTTGCGGAACGGCCCCAGGCCCAGCAGCGATTCCATCTTCGCCGTCCATTGCGCCGAGCCAAATGGCCGGCTGTGGCTCAGGCAGTGGCGCAGGGCCGCTTCCTCCGCGGCCGTCTGCGGCTGGTTCACCCAGTCGATCCAGTTTCTCCGCCGCCGAACCGGCCACGCCGCCAGCGGTATCAATGGCGTTTCCAACGTTGCCTTCTGCCCCAGGCTCGACCATCGCCATTGCTCGGCACGCCTGACGATTCCCGCCCGCACGGCATTGCGTTCAATATACCGCGCGACGGTTGTGAAATGCGCATCTTCCTCCGTCGGAAACGACTTGTAGCGGCCTTGATAGACGCTGCCATGGCCGACTCGATGCCGATCCTCGACCCACTGCCGGGCGTGGCTGATCGTCAGTTTCTGCATGAAGCGGCCGAGATCGCCATCGCGCTCGGGCCAAAGCAACAGATGCCAGTGGTCGGGCATCAGGCAAAAGCTGCAAATTCGCATGGGGGCGCTTTCGAGCGTCCGGGCGATGGCCCGGATAAACGCGGCATAGTCCGCCGCGTCGGCAAAAAGTTCACGTCGTCCGGCAGCGCGGTTGAAAACATGATAAATGATTCCGCCGGGAGCATTTCGGGGTCTTCTTGGCATGAGGAGGAGCATAAATCCCCGCCTCTGCGCTGTCAATATCGGACCCGTCCCGATTGGTTTTCGCAAGCAACTCAAGGTGGCACAAAAATGGAATTGGGCGACCCCGGTTGCGGTCGTAAACGCACTTTATCGTCAGTCCCCAGCTCACCAATAAGACTTCCGCTGCTTCCGTTGATTGTATATGGAATTCTAAATCGCGAACTGTCATCGGGGTCTGACTGGCCGTGTAGAAAAGTGAGCCGATCGGTGAATGAGACCTCGATCTTCGGGCTCTCAAGAAAGTCCGCTGAAATCAGTTGCGGTACGCCAAATGACGGCTCACTAACTACAAGATAACAAAAGGAGACCGCATAACCTCGGGGGTTCGTCAGAAAGATCATAGGATTATAAAAAGCTTCTACTACGATAATACGATCAGTGCCCTTGGCCGTCCGAATTCGGCGGATCATCAGCGTTCCCAGTGACGGCATTTTTGAAAGTCCGAAGGGCACAACGCGATTGCCATGCGAATCCACGGGATCAAAGCGAAAGATCTTCGAACATAGTAAATCCCAGTTGGGGGACACATAATACGATGCCTCTAATTCACCAATCGGAACACTTCGATGATCGGTATTGATACCGGCGTTCGGATTATGGGGACCGACTGTTAATATGACATTTTGCTGAGACGGCGGCCATGCTGCGCAAGCCTGTATAAGATTATGAGTTGTGCGACGGGAAGCAAATCTGAACAAAAAATAAACAGAAAATATGACAGCAACCAAACAAATTGACACATACAGCGTCGATAGGAATCCACGCCGGACGTCCGAGAGGAACGCTCGCGTAAAAAAACGCCGCTGACGACGTCTCTCATACGAAAGCACGTCAAGTTGTTTCTCGGTATTCTCGAAGACCATCGTGTGTTCCCCAGTTATTTCCGGTCAAAGCGGCATCACATCCGCGTGATCGTCTCATGCAGATTCAAAATCACCCGCGCCACGCTCGTCCATGCCGCCAGTTCGCCCTGGCTTAGGTCCTTGGGCGCAGGCGTATCACCTACCGCGAGCAATTTTCCCGCCGCCGCTGTATCAGCGGCATACTCCTTTGCGTGCTTTTCGTATAGCTCCTTCAATACGCCGATTTCTTCCGGGCGGGGTTTGCGCGAGAGGGCCACGTCGAAGGCGAAATTGATGCGAGATTCCACCGTCGCCCCGCCTTCGCGCATGATGCGAACGGCAAATGCACGGCTGGCTTCTACGTATGTGGGATCGTTGAGTAGCACCAGCGCCTGCTGGGGGATGTTTGACCGGTTGCGCTCGCAGACGGCTTCTTCGTGCGAGGGGGCGTCGAAGGCCGCGAGGCTGGGGTGCAGGAAGCTGCGCTGCCACCAGGTGTATAGGCCGCGGCGATATTGGTTGTCGCCCTTGTCGGCCATGTAGGTGCGGGCGGGGAAGTTGAGCTGGTCCCAATAGCCTGCCGGCTGATAGGGTTTGGCGCTGGGGCCGCCGAGCTTGTCGACGAGAAGGCCGCTGATGGTCAAGGCGTTGTCGCGGACGAACTCGGCGTCGATCCGCCAGCGCGATTGATGGGCCAGCAGGCGGTTGTAGGGATCTTTTTCGCGGGCGAGGTCCGAGGGCTGCGAGCTTTGGCGATAGGTGCCGCTCATCACCAGAAGCTTCACGAGATGCTTGGTGTCCCACGGCTTTGCGCCGTCGGCGTGAACGGTCGGGTCCATCAGTTCCACCGCCAGCCAATTGATCAATTCCGGATGCGTGGGCCATTCGCCCTGCGAGCCGATGTCGTCGAGGATCTTGGATATTCCCGTGCCGAAGTAGAGCCGCCACAGGCGATTGACGTAAACCCGCGCGGTCAGCGGATTGTCGCGGGCCACGAGCCATTGCGCCAGATCGAGGCGGGTCAGCCGGCGTTTGGCAGCTTGTTCTTGCAGTGACTTTGGCGCGAGAAATTGCGGAATTGCCGGCAGCATCACGTCGCCGGTGGTGTCCATCCAGTTGCCGCGATGCAGAAGCTTCACTTGCCGCGGATTGGCGGCGGTGGTCACCAGGCATTTGGGGATCGTGTTGTTCAGCGCTTCCTTCTGCTTTTCAATTTTGGCGATTTCATCGCGCACCGGCTGAAGCGAATGAGCAATCGTGCGGAAATATTCGGCTACTTCGGCCTTTTGCTGCGGCTTTCGATCGGCGGCGGCGATGGAAAGAATCTGCCGCACGCCTGGCGGAAGCGACTGCGCCCCCGCCGGCGCGGGGCTGGTGGTGGCCGAGATGCGAAACCGGCCGATCTGATGCTTCGGATAAATCGACTGGAATTCCAACACGAATTTCAGCGTGGCGTTTGCCTCTGCGTTCACCGGGGATTTGGGTTCGAGAATCAGCGTGTGCGGTTCGCCAAACTTCGCCATCACGGCCCAGCCTGGCCCTTTATTTCCCAATAGGCTGGCGGCCGGGAAACCACTCTGCGAGAAATCCGCCGTCGCCCGCGCCATCGCAATCGGCCTGGCTTTCTTGTTCGGCTGGACCAGATCGACCTTGATCGACGTCAACACGAAATTGCCGTTTTCCGCCGCGCCCGGGCCATGGGCGGGGAATGAGTCATCCGCAAGCGCTTCCAGGCGAAAACCGGTGATGCCGTGAAGATCGGCGCTGGCGGTTAGCGTGTAGGTTTCTTTCGCCGGGATTTGCCCGCTGGCCAGGTAGCTTCCATCCGCCTGTTTTTCCAATTTCGTGCCGTTGGCGGTTTTGGCGCTCAGGTGGAGCGTTGTCCAATCGACTTTCGTCTGTGCCTGCGATTTCTCCCACTCGGCCTGCTCGGCTTCCAGGGAGGGGTCTGTCCCCTTCAGCTTCTCTTTCGCCGCCGCGAGGCTCTCATCGAGTTTTTTCAGGCCACTTTCCTGATCCGGCGTGGGGATGTTCATTCCCGGCTCGCGGCGGCCGGTGCTGGCCTCCTGAACGTCCGCGAAGAACGCCCCCATGCTGTAAAAATCCTTCTGCGTGAACGGGTCAAACTTATGGTCGTGGCACTGGCAGCACCCCATCGTCGATCCCATCCACACCGTCGACACGTTCCTCACCCGGTCGGTCAGGTATTTGACCTCATATTCCTTCGGCTGAGCGCCGCCTTCCTCGGTGGTCTGCAACAGCCGGTTGTACGCGGTGGCCACCTTTTGCTCGATCGAAGGATTCGGCAATAAATCGCCCGCCAGTTGCTCGATGGTGAATTGATCGAACGGCTTATTCTCGTTAAACGCCTTGATGACGTAATCGCGATAAGGGGACACGTTCATCGGATTGTCGCTGTGATAGCCGATCGAGTCGGCATAGCGCACCAGGTCAAGCCAGAAGACCGCCATCCGCTCGCCGAAATGCGGGCTGGCCAGCAGCCGGTCGACGAGTTTCTCATACGCATCGGGCGAACCGTCGGCAACGAATTCCGCCACTTCCTTTGGCGAAGGGGGCAAACCCGTCAGATCAAAACTCAGCCGCCGGATGAGCGTGGCTTTGTCGGCCTCCGGCGCGGGCGACAATCCCGCCTCCTTGAGCCGGGCCAAAACGAAGCGATCGATCGGATTCCGCACAAAGCCCGGCTGGTCAATCTCCGGCACCGGCGGCCGATTTGGCGGCAGATACGCCCAATGCCCTTCCCATGGCGCACCCTGGTCGATCCACTTTTTCAGCACGGCAATTTCGCGATCGGTCAGTTTCTTGTTGCTCTTCGGATCGGGCATGCGCTCATCAGGATCGGTTTCGATGACCCGCCGAAACAGTTCGCTTTCGCCCGGCTTGCCTGGGACAACGGTGTGATGGTCCTTGATCGTCGAAAATATCCCGGCGCGCGTATCAAGGCGCAACTCGGCTTTGCGCTTGTTCTTGTCCGGGCCATGGCAGAAGTAGCAATTGTCGGAAAAAATCGGCCTCACATCGCGATTGAAGTCGATAGTCTGTGGAATAGCCGCCTCGGCCCCAAAAGCCGGCGCGGCGATCAGCCCCACCGCCGTGGCGATCGCCCAGGCGCTGCTCTTCCCAAAAATGCCCATTTGAAATGACTCCTGAACTGCTCGCCCGTGAAAAGTGGCGCCACTCGCCGCGGCCTCGCTGGACCAACGAGAATATATACTCGCTAGGACGGCTGGCGTGTTCGCGTAAAGATCGGGCCACTTCTACGTCTATTCCGGGGACACTGGCGATTTCAAAGCAAGTCTTAACCAAATGAACACATTATTCACAAGCGAACCCAACATGACCTTTTTATAATAAACATGCGGGGCCTTCGTTGTATTGATTGACACCCACAGCCTGTTGGAGTTTGGGTTTTCGGGTTCATGGGCGGGAAAGTCTAACACAGGACGGAGATTTCAATGCGGATTTCGCACCTTACCGGTCGCAATGGTTCGATATCGTTGCCACGCAACAACGCCTGGCTTTTGGGCGCGGCGTGCGGATTGGGGCTTGTTGCCGCCATGTCGCAGGGCGTGTCGGCTGCCCCGATTTCCGCCGGCGACTTTATCGTCTACCAGCAGGGAAATTTTGACGGAACAAACGGAACGCCCACCAACGGCAATCTTGGCGTCCCCATTTCGATTTTGGAGATTTCGCCGACCGGCACCCTGGTACAAACTATCTCCATCCCGGCTACGTCGCTTGTCACCGATAGCTCTGGAAGTGAAGGCGGCCTTTCGCTCTCAAATAATGGCACGCTGCTTTCCTTCACCGGCTATACCGGCGGATCGGTTGCCAACGAAACCAATAACGCCGGCCGTGCCGTGGGAACAGTCGACAGCACGGGAACATTCAGCACTCCCGCCGGGGCAAGCTACAGCAATTCGGCCACAGGCACACAAACCCGCGCTGCGTATTCCGGCGACGGAACAAACTGGTACATGACCGACAAGAGCGGCATTTTTTACAACGGCGCAACATCGATTCTGACCGGCACGAGTAATACTCGCGGCATCAAAAACTTCGGCGGCGTAACCTACATCCTGCAGGCCACTGCCGGCACCGCCGTCATCTCGTCCCTCACTCCCCCTTCGCCGGCCAGCGGGGCGACTTCGGTGACCGTCACGCCTGTCGCCGATACAGGCGGTAATAAGAATGCCGTCGATTTCGCATTCGCATCATCCGGCCAGAATGGGGCGACATTCGATACGCTTTACTTCGCCGACAACGCCGGAATCTTCAAATATGCGCTGGTTGGCTCAACCTGGACGCAGGAAGGCACCGAAATTACCTCCGTCGGCACGAAGGTAAACGATCTCACCGTCGTCCCCGATGCGACGGCGGGGTTTGATGTTTACTACACCGACAACCTCGCCGCCGGAAACGTCCTGGATAAATTCGTTGACAGCGCGGCTTACAACGCCGCCCCCAACCCCGGCGCCATCTCCACGCTCTACACCGCACCGGTTGGCGATCTTCTCGAGGGCGTGTCCGTGGCCCCCACCCCCGAGCCTTCCACAGTGATGCTTCTCGCCGGGGGCGCGATGTTCGGCCTGCTCCGCCGTCGGCGGGCCGGGCGCTGAAGCGGGCGTGAATCGCGACCGCCCGCATTTGCCTGTGCGGCAAAAATTGCATCTCAACAGGCTGTTTATCCGTCGCTCGACGGGTTAGACTCCGCCTAATGACACTTACGTAAGTGATTGCTGCAATGCGCGCTGGCGGGCATGTGGAGATTGTTCATCCACACATAGCCGGCAAGAATTCATCGAAAGGAATCTCGGTTTTATGCTCTTGAACGTATGCATCGCCAAGATCCACCGCGCCACCGTGAGCGACGCGGACCTGAATTACGTCGGCTCGATCACGATCGACGAAGACCTGATCGACGCCGCGGGGTTGGCGCCGGGGCAGATGGTACAAATCACCAATGTCTCAAATGCCGTCCTCTGGCGGACTTATATCGTGCTCGGAAAGCGCGGCAAGGGTGAGATTATTCTTAACGGCCCGCCAGCACGGCTCTTTCAGAAGAATGACAAAGTCATCATTCTTGGCGAGGCGTGGGTCGAGGCCAGGCATGTCAAGAAGATGAAACCCACGCTGGTTTTTGTCGACGACCAGAACAAAATAACCCGAACCGAGCAGGGCTGGCGGCCGGAGTAACCTTTCCTCAAACCATAAAGGGATTTATGGACATCGCCCTCGAGCCGCATTGCGATACGATGCTTGACACGGGCCGGCTTGCCGAATTGTCCGACGCCCTCAATCCGTTTCGAGCCGACCGCGTGCGCATCGTGGCGCAGACATGCGGCGACAACATCAAAAAATTTGCCGCCCTGAATCTGCTTCTGGAAGCCAAAGCCGCCGGACGATTGGAGGGTGTTCATACCCTGGTGGAAAATTCGTCGGGGAATATGGCGCTGGCCCTGGGGCTGCTTGCGCCGCAGTTTGGCATCCGCAAGGTCATCGCCATTCTTCGAGCCGATGTCCCATCGGGAAAGCTTGATCCGCTGCGTTTGTCGCGCATTCAGTGCCAGTTCAGCACCGAGCTGCCCGGCGAGCCGGGGGGAATCGAATTGGCAAAGCAAATTGGAGGCAAGGGCGGCTATTGCAACCTCGGCCAATATGAAAATGACGCCAACCCGCGCGCTTATGAAATGTGGCTTGGCCCGCGCATCTGGAAGATGACCCAGGGCAGGGTTTCGCTGATCTGCTGCGGGCTGGGAAGCACGGGAACGGCTGTTGGGCTAAAGCGGTTTGTCTTGCGCACATCGCCGCGCTGTACGGTGGTTGGCGTGATGGTTGCGCCGGGCGAAGGCGTTCCGGGTGTGCGAACCGAGGCGCGCCTCAGCGAGATTCGATTCCCATGGCGTCAGACCCTCGATGCCGTTGAAACGGTGGGAACCAGGGAATCCTTCAAGAAAAGCCGGGAGCTGTGGTGGGAGCTTAACCTGATGGTGGGTCCGAGTTCCGGATTCGCGCTGGCCGGTCTTTTGAAATTCCTCGCCGCTAGAAAAGCCGCGGGGGAATTGGACCGGCTTCGCAACGATGACGGCGAAATCCTCGCGGTTTTCGTTTGCCCGGACCTGGCCTATCCCTATTTCGATAAATACTCCACCCACCTCGACCCCCAGGATATGGTTTAAACAGGAAATTGTTGCGGCGTGTCATCGGATCAAACATAATGCATGCGAACTCAACACAGCCGATGACCAAAACCCGCTGCGAATATCCAACATCGCCTGCCGAGCAGCGCACCAATACGTTCTTCGCCTTCGAAAGCGCTCCGGGCGCGTTTGCCAACCCGTTTCCCGGCACAACCCGCCTTACCGTGGCGGCCGGCGACGGCTTGGCTGCGGGGATCGAAGTCGTTGCCGGGCCGGGGGCAAAGGTTGAAACATTCCGCGATGCAACCGGCGGCTGCTGCGCCTATTGCTGGGGAAGAATGGCGCACCCCGATATCGCCAGCAAGGATCTTCTGCAATGGATTGCCGCGGCGGCCGGGGGCCATGATATTTCGCAACTCCGCTTCCTGGTCGGCACCTTTGTTGTGCTGATCGACGACCGGAAAAATCGCCGCGTGCTCATGGTTTCCGATATCATCGGCATCCGGCCATGGTTCGTCGGGCAGCACCAGGGGCGGCTGGTTTGCGGAAGTGACGTCTGGGAAATTCAAAAGGCCGGCATCGACATGGGCGGGATCAATTATGATGCCGTAGCATCGTGGCTTCGATTCATCTGGGATTGTTCGGGCCAATCGCTGTTCAAGAATTTCGCGGAGATCGGCTATGGAAGCCTGGGCCGTTGGGAAAACGGCGCTTATGTCGAAAAAAAATACTTCACGCTTACCGGCGGGCTAAACCAACCCACGCAGGCCGAGCTGTTCGACGGAATCCGCCAGCGCGTTTCGCGGACGTTCGATGCCGTCACCCGCGATCTCACGCAGATCAGCCTTCCCTTATCCGGCGGATACGACAGCCGATTCATGGCCGCCCTGGCGGCAAAAAACAAGCGGCTTGAGGTCGAGGCATTTTGCGTGCGCGATCGCGAAGCCGAGGCCATCGCCGCCACCATGGTCGCCGAGGCCCTGGACCTGAAACTTCGTGTTCTGGAAACCGACGGCACGATGTGGAACATGTTTGCCGAGCCGTATCACTTCACGCCCGGCGGATTTCCCATCACCAAACAGGTGTCGCATTTGATCGCGTCGCAGCGCCCCGGCGTTCCGCTGTTGAGCGGATTTTTCGGCGACCCCACCGTGCGCGGATCGCAAGACCGCCTGCATGGCTTGAACGAACGCCAGACCACCGAAGAGCTTGCCGTGGCCTATCGCCGGGCGTTCATCATCAACCATCGTCTGGCGCGGTTCGACCTGATTGACGAAAAGATCATCGCCCGGGCGGATGAACGAATCCTGAACCTGCTTCGCCAGCGGCTGGCAGTGTGGGAATACACGGGGCACGCGTTTCTCGGCGTCACGTTGTTTTTCCACCAGCGCTATTTCATGGGGAATAACGTCACTCAATTGCTTCATGTGACCGATCCGATCATCCCGTTCGCCAGTTGGGAATTGATCGATTACAAGATGCAAAATGACCCGTCTTTGTACGATTACACAATGTACAAAAATCTGCTGGCCGATTCGTTCCCCGAAATCGCGCACATTCCACACAACTGTCAGATGGGCGCGAAAAACGAGTCGTCCCCGCGCCGCAGCGACTGTACCACCGGGTGGGCCGCCGCGGCTTTGCGGGCGATTATGCACAAGGGAAATTTGAGTCTTCTCAGCCGCCGAAAGACCCTCCCGCGCCTTTTGGGATCATTAGCCGGACGGCGCGATCAGGAAGTTTTGGCATTGTTCCTTTATCGGCTGCTCCTGCTGGAAAACCGCCTGCGCCAGGGTGGAATCATGTTCGATTGGAATGAGATCTGATGTGCCTGCGGGCGTGGAACCGTCAGGCGCGCTAACGGCCACTCGCGCCGGCGGCGTCTTTCCAGAATGCGAACGATTCTTCGGACACATATCCCTCGGCATGAATTTGCTGAAGGCAATCGAAGAGTATTGCGGCTTGTTTCTCAAGGCCGCATAATTTCAATGACTTTAAAACCCGCGTCATTCGCAGCCAGTTGTGATTGGGGCGGGCCCACAGCGATTTTCTCGCTTCGAAGTTGGGGCCTTTGATGATTCGCCGCGCCGGCTGCGGTGAATCATCGACGGCGAAATCCAGTCCGACAAAATCGATCCACATCTCGAAAGATTTTCTCAAATGATCCTGCAGGAGGTCATTTCGGCGGAATGCCGCCATGTCTTCTTTTGTGAGCAGGGGCGCATCCGGATTGAAATTGCTGGCAACGTCCAGAGGGAAGAGCCACTGAATGTAATCATGGCACGCTTCCAGTTGCGCGTGGTCCCATTGCCAGATGTCCTCCAGCATTCGTCCTTCGCTATCCGGTGTGAGCTGACGATAGAAGTCCAGTAATTGACTCATGGCAATTCGTTCTCGGGATGCATTATCAGATCGAGCCGGCGGCAAATCGCCTGATTTGCCGCGCAATAACCCAAATCGTATATCAAAGTGTAGGCTCTCAAAATTCGTGCCCTGTGGCGATTTACCGCCTGCACTTTTCTGATTCCCCCTCCTACAATTTGCCGAAGAGATTTTAGAGAGGATACGTCTGATGGCGGACCTCAAAACACTTAAAGGCGTCGGCGAGAAGGATCGCAAGCTCATCGAAGACACCGAGTCGCTGCTCGGGCCCGAGCCGGGCACGATGGGTTTTGTGAAGAATCTCTTCTGGGGGAATGTTCGCGAAGAGCTTGTCTTCCCCTACCCCGCCGGCTCGGCCGAAGAAACGGCCCGTTGCGATGAATTGATCTCACGCCTCGACCGTTACCTCGAAACAGAACATCCCGCCAATCAGATCGACGCCGACCAGGAAATCCCGCGCTGGGTGGTCGATCGGCTGTTCCAACTCGGCGTTTTGGGAATGACCATTCCCAAAGAATTCGGCGGCGGCGGGTTTGGCATCACCAGCTATAACCGCGTGCTTGAACGCATCGGCCAAAGCTGCGGATCAACCGCCGTCATGGTCTCGGCGCATCAATCCATCGGCTGCAAAGCCGTCATGCTGTTCGGCACCGACGAGCAAAAAAGCCGCTGGCTGCGCCATCTGGCCACCGATTGGCTGAGCGCATTTTGCCTCTCCGAGCCAAACGTCGGCTGCGATGCCGGCGGGCAGGAAACACGCTGCGAGCTTTCTGCCGACGGCCAATACTACATCCTTAACGGCGAAAAAAAGTGGACGACCTCCGGCGCGCTTTCGGGCTTGTTTACCGTCATGGCCAAGCAAGAGTTGATCGACCCGAAGCGCGGCAAGCCGGTGGAAAAAGTGACGGCCCTGATCTGCACCTGCGACATGGAAGGGATCGAAATCTTCCAGAAGAATCGCAGCAAGTGCGGCATTCGCGGCACCTGGCAGGCGCGCATTCGCTTTCACGATGTGAAAGTTCCGCGAGCCAATCTCCTGCATCAGGAAGGGCGCGGCTTAAACGTCGCGCTGACCTGCCTGAACTATGGCCGCTGCACATTATCAGCCGGGATGCTCGGCGGCGCGCGGCGGGCGTTTGCCCAGGGAACCAAATGGGCGCAGACACGATTTCAATTCCAGCGCGCCCTGGCCGATTTCGAGCTGGTGCAGCAGAAAATCGCGGAGATGGCCGCGTATACCTACGCGATGGACGCGGTGCTCTACATGACCACCGGCATGCTCGACCGCCGCGACGAAGACATCATGCTGGAAACCGCCGTCTGCAAGGTCTTCTGCTCGGAAATGGGCTGGCGCTGCGTGAATCATGCGATGCAGATCATGGGCGGCGAAGGATACATGACCGAAAACCAGGTCGAACGCATCTTCCGCGATTCGCGCATCAATCTCATCGTCGAAGGCGCAAATGAAGTCATGCAGTCGTTCATCTTCGCCTATGGCGGAAAACAACTGGCGGAAAAGTTGCTCGGCGTGCAGCAGGCCGTCGGGTGGGATCATTCCGAATCGCCGACGCAGAATCTTTCGCGCATTTTGCACAATCTGAAACGGCCGGAAGTTCGCCATGCCGCCCTGCCCTTGGCATCGGAGTTGTTCCTCGGCCATCGCCCCCAAGCGCCGGAAGTTCACCTGATCCACGAGACATTGAAGGATCGCGCCAGCGCCCTGGCGGCGATGGTGGCGGAACACAGCCATCAGTTCAAGCTGGCGAGCAAGCATTACGGCGAGCAGATTATCTCGCGCCAGGCCGTGCAGGCGCGGCTTGCCGACAGCGCGATGTGGCTGCACGCCTGGGCCTGTACACTGAGCAAGCTGGATTCGGAATTGCGGGCAAATGAAAGCGGCCCGAAATTTCACCGCGATCATGCCGCGGCGATGTTTTTCATGGACATGGCGGCCACGGAAATCCGCCGATGTCATGCTGCTCTTTTTGAAAACGACGATGAATCGATGAAGCGGGCCGCGGAGACTGCGCTAAAATACAGCGAGACCTTGCCGAATGGGGAATTTGTGATTCCCGAGGGTTCGCCCAACGCCCGGGGAACGGGAAAGGTGCCGGATCAGGCGGGGATCAGGCAGTTTCCTGGAGATGGGACGTCGTCAGGGAGCTTGCGGCGCGTGGAGGCGCGAGATGCGGTTGAAGTCAACGGAGACGGTGCGCACCCAGTGGCACGGGCGTCGCGCCCGTGAGGCATGTACGCATGCCGGTAAGCCGTACCCGGCTGACGCTAAATGAGCGCAGCGAGTCTTTATTTCATGGGAGTGGATCTGCATCGCGAATCGCGCGCGAGGCAGTATCAGCCCTGTTCGCTCGCGAAGCCGCAAGCGGCAATCATGTGACGCGGAGGAACAACGCCGATGCCCCGCAAGACCGTTTATCATGCCGACATCGAGTACGTGCAGATTCTCGACCCCGAGGGGCAGGTCGACGAAGCCCTGGCGAAAGACACGCTGAGCGATGCGCAGGTGAAGGCGTTGTACGAGCAGATGATCGTCTGCCGCGAGTTTGACGAGCAGGCGTTTAAGCTGCAGCGATCCGGGCGGATGGGGACATTCCCGCAGAATAAGGGACAGGAAGCCGCCACGCTCGGCTCGGCCCGCGCCCTGCGCAAGGGCGTCGATTACATCGTCCCCTACTATCGCGAAAACCCGGCCCTGTTCCTGCACGGCCTTCCCATGCATTACATATTATTGCACTGGATGGGCGATGAGCGCGGGAACGCCATCCCGCGAAACCTGTCGATAAACCCGATGGGCCTGGCGATCGGCACGCAGACGCTGCACGCCGCGGGAATTGCCTGGGCGTTCAAGCTGCGCAAGGAAGATCGCGTGACGATCTGCTATTTCGGCGACGGCGCTACCAGCACCGGCGACTTCCACGAGGCGATGAACCTCGCCGCCGTCCAGAAATTGCCGGTGATCTTCTGCTGCCTGAACAACGGCTGGGCCATCAGCGTGCCAACGACAAAACAAACCGCGTCGCCAACCTTCGCGCAAAAAGCCCTGGCGTACGGCATGCCGACCGTGCAGGCCGATGGAAATGATCTGCTGGCGATGTATCGGGTGACGCGCGAGGCGGTTGACCGCGCCCGCCGGGGCGACGGCCCCAGCTTCATCGAAGCCCTCACCTACCGGCTTGGCGATCACACCACCGCCGACGATGCCAGACGCTATCGCCCTGCCGACGAGCTCGACGCCGCCATGGGCCGGGATCCGATGATGCGCACGCGAAAATATCTGGAATCCCGCGGGCTGTGGGATGTTGACCAACAGGCCAGGGCCGATGAAAAGGCAAAAGTGCTGATTCACGAAGTGGTGCAGGTGGCGCTGAACATCGCCAAGCCGCCGGCCACGGACATGTTCGATTACACCTTCGCCGAGCTGCCGGCGGAATTGCAATTGCAGCGGAAAACCCTGCGCACGGATTCGATCGGCCAGGAGCCGGGCCAAATCGGCTTACAACCGCCGATGGAGGCGGACGTGCGTGAAAGACAAAGTATCGCGACGGACGGACAATGAAGTTGAGACGAAGGCGCGCTCGACGTGGAAAAAGAGACAGTGCATCATGGTGTTGACCGTACGGGAGATTCGAGGCGCTGATTTGCGCATGGTCGTCGAGGTTGTCATCCTGAGGTACTCCGAAGGATCTTGCCGGTATGCGGAGGCAAGACAGATCCTTCGGAGTACCTCACACACCCGCCGCATGAAGTTGTCCGGTCCTATCATTGGTGCAAAGAAGGAGCGAATCAAACCAAAGGAGTAGGTAACGGAGTGAACAAGATAGTGTTGAA
>DASRRM010000229.1:0-7275 GCA_035695715.1 Tepidisphaeraceae bacterium | reverse complement strand
CGCGTCCGGACGCGCGGGACGCCCCTGCTGGCGGTGTGATGAGTTCAAGAACTACCGGCAGCGACGATTCTTCACATTTTCCCGTCGCCAGCACGGCCGAGACGGCCGTGTCACAATGAGCGCCTTTAAAAACCGCTCGGTTTGAGTAATTCGGCGCAGCGACATCGCTCTCACTTCCCATTCGCCAACTTCCCGATCGCATCCTCCGTCATGCGGAAAACCGTCCATTCCGACATCGGCCTGGCCCCCAGGCTTTTGTAGAACCCGATGGCCGATTCGTTCCAATCCAGCACCGACCATTCCAGCCTGCCGCACTTGCGCTCGGCGGCAATGCGGGCGACTTGCTTTAGCAACGCCTTACCGATTCCTTTGCCGCGGCAATCGGGTAGGACAAATAGATCTTCGAGATAAATGCCCGGCCTGCCTAGGAACGTGGAAAAGTTCTGAAAGTAAAGGGCAAAGCCAACCGGCCGCGCGCCCAGGCGTGCGATCAACACTTCCGCCGCGGGTTTTGGGCCGAACAGGTTGTGCCGCAGCAGTTGTTCGGTGGCGACCACTTCATGGGCAAGCTTTTCGTACTCGGCGATGCCGCGAATCAGCGCGAGAATAATGGGGACATCCGCCTCTGTGGCGGCGGTGATGGAAAGAGCCATTGCATCGGGCATTCTAATTGTTCCTTCAAAACAGGTTGCTGAGTTTGTCTACCGCCATTTCATTTTGAGCGGGTCAAAAGCCGGGGCATTATGTCAGGCCAGCGCCGCTTTTTACAACCGCGGCGGTTTTCCCGGAACTGTTGCGCTCGACTAGCCGATACAGTCGTCATGGACCTCACCATAGCCGGTGTAACGGCATATCAGCAGGCACAAACCGCTTCACAGGTGCAAACCGATGTGGCGGCAAAGGTGTTGAACCTGGCGCGCGAGCAAGGCGCATCGGCGTTGCAACTCTTGCAGAACGCCACTTCGGGCGCTCAGCCGGGCGATGCGTTGACGGCCGCGGCCACGGGATTGGGCGGGCAGGTTGATACGTTCGCGTGAACGTCATCCGCTAAGTGAAATTGAAAGCACGCGGGGCGGTTGCCCGTGATACGGTTCCAATAAAAAAAGGTCGGCGGCGATCCGGATGAAGGATCGCCGCCGATTTTTTATGGCTGCGGCGGTTGTAAGCCGAATTCTGTTTCCGCCATTTCGAGCAAGCTCGAAACAGCGGAGGCGGCCATTTCTCTGGGACGTTTGTTGCCAAACGCCTCAAGCAACCTACCCGCGGATCGTAGCGCCCAGGGCTGGGCATGTCCGCATATTTGGTCTTGCTGCCGGTGGGGTTTGCCATGCCAGCCGGGTCACCCCGGCCGCGGTGCGCTCTTACCGCACCATTTCACCCTTACTAAGGAGTAGGCAGTAGGCGGTAGGCAGTAGGCAGAGGGAGGCAGGCGGAATTCCGGAGGCGGCAGGCAGAGAAAGGTCCAGAGCTTCGCACTCTATTTCTTCACTGCCTACTGCCTACTGCATACCGCCTACTCACTCTGCCTTCTGCCCACGGTCTACTGCCTACTGCCCGAGCGGTATCTTTCTGTTGCACTTTCCGTCGGATTGCTCCGCCTTGACGTTATCAAGCACCGTGCCCGTTGCAGTTCGGACTTTCCTCACCCGCCAGCTAAAAAAAGCCTGGCGGGCGCGGCCACCTCGTTCGCCGCAGCCGATGGTATTATAGTCGCTTGCGGGGGTTGGAAGCCAGTTGTGGGTTATGGGACCGGAAACTTTCCGGATGATGCATGTCAAACGATGTTTTGGGCAATGTTCCGTTATTTTCCAAGCTGCCGCCGGAAGACCGCGCCGGCCTGACACAGCTCATGCGCGCCCGGGAGTTCCCGGCGCATCAGCCGGTCTTCTGGATCGGCGAGGCGGGGGACGATTTCTACGTCGTGCAATCGGGAAAAGTGAACGTCTCGTGCCTCGATGAAGCGGGAAAGGAAGTGAATCTGGCCCAGCTTGGAACCGGGCACTTCTTTGGCGAGATTTCCCTGCTCGACGGCGGCCCGCGAACCGCCACCATCCGTGCCTTGGTGGATACGACGTTGCTCTCCCTTGGGCGGGATGATTTTTTGCAGTTTCTCGCGGGCCATCCCAAGGCCGCCGTCCACATGCTCACGGTGTTGGGCCAGCGGCAGCGCGACACACTGGAGAAGATTCGCGGGATTCGCAACGTGAACGAGGCGGTTGAGGAAAGCCGAACCCGCTGGCAGGTGATTGCCGAGTCGATCGCCACGGTTACGGCCACCCAGTGGTTTGTGATGGGAAATATCCTGGTTTTCGGGCTCTGGGTGGGGATCAATCTGGCACTGAAGAAATGGAGTAAAAGCGGCGCATTTGATGAGCCGCCGTCGTTTAGCCTGCTGGCATTCATCGTGACCGTCGAGGCACTGTTCATCTCGCTTTTCGTGTTGATCAGCCAGGCCCAGCAGGGAATTCGCGACCGGATTCGCTCAGACCTGGATTATCAGGTCAATCTCAAGGCTCATCAGGAGGTCATGCAGCTTCATCGCAAGGTGGATCGGCTGGAATTGCTGGCAGGACCCAAACGCCTTGCCGAAACTCAAGTAAGTAATGGAGCCGAACCGTCGCCCGGAGGCGAAGGCGGTTGACGTGCGCGATCCCTGGCGACTACACTGCCTCTTCTCAATCCGGCAATTAGTTATCGACCGGAGTTTTGTTCCAGGGATCAACTATGCAGCCAAAGCAGGCGGGCAAGACGACCACACCGTCGAAGGCGGCCACCAAGCCGCCCAAGCCGCCCATGCCCGCCGTCCCCCCCGCCGGCGCTGAAGTCATCAAGCCGGTTCCGCTCGGCAAATTCACCGATGAAGACCTGATGCGCCGCACGCAGCAGGGAGACCAGATGGCGTTCTCCCAGCTTTATGAGCGCTACAGCGCATCGGTGCTATCCTATCTGTATCGCATGCTGGGAAACGTGGAGGATGTGGAGTCAATCGGGCAGGAAGTTTTCTTCCGCGCCTTCCGTTTTGCCGCCACCTATCAATATCCGCATAAGTTTTCCACCTGGCTTTTCACGATCACCCGCAATCTGGCGATCAACCAATCCCGCCGCCGCAAGCGCAGCCCGATCCGCAACATCACCGAATTGAACCTGGAAGGGATCGACATGAGCGGCGACCCCTATCAGGTTGCCGCCCGCGCCACCGATGATCTGGAAAAGCAGGAGGAAATTGCCCGGGTGCTCAAGGCGCTGGATACGCTGCCGACCGATCAGAAGGAAGTGATCGTGCTTGGGGTGTTCCAGGATTTGTCGTATGCCGAGATGGAGGAAATCACCGGCACCAAGGCGGTGACGCTACGGTCGCGGATGTTCCATGGCCTCAAGCGCCTCGGTCGGCAGGTAGGCGGGCCGGGGACGGAAAATGGAGACGATGCGGACGAGTAGGCGAAATTTGAGATTTGAAATCCGGCCCCTGCAATTGGGCTGATTTTTTGTAGGGTGGGCGTACTCGCCCACCACGCCGGCGCGGTCGCGAAATGGTGGGCGAGTACGCCCACCCTACAAAAAGCTCGTGCGGCGCAAGTATCGGGCAGATGACCGTGGAGCAATGATTGAGGAACGAAATGCCTCCGGCGAATATGGAGACCGACCCGTTTTTTGTCCTGCTGACCGATGCCCTGCGCGCCGGGCCGGGAAGCGCGCCCTGGCAGCAGGCCATCAATTCACTGCGCGAACGCGGGCTGGAAGGGACTGACGAGCATCGCCTGCTTTTGGAAACCCGCGAAAACCTCGAGAGCGGCCGCGACTATCGCGCCGTGCGCGCCGGGCCGGGCTTTACGCGCAAGGTGATGGCGGAAATTGAAAAGGGGCCAAGCGGCGTCAAGTCCAAAGGCATTCCCACCGCAACCATCGTCGCAATCTTATGCGGCATTGTGATCATCTCCGTCGTAGGCGTGGTGCTCTGGAAAATGTCGTCGGTTGCCCCGACCGAACAATCGGCCGTCGAAGAGCTGGCGCGCAATTCACAGGGCTTTGTGGACAAAATTGCCGGCGCAGAATTCACCGGCGCGATTCCCAATGGCTGGCACGCGATTGGCGCGCTAAAGCTGGATGAATCCAACGGCCTGCGCCCCGATCCGGCGGCCGCCGAGGCGAGCAAGAATCTGGGCGGCGGCATTGTCATCGCCAGTCCCCTGCCGGAAAAGCAGGAATTCGCCGTCGATGTGACCGTGCATTCCCCGTCGGCAACCAACGCGCTTCTCCTGGAGGCATTCGTCACCACCGACGCCAACTTCAACGCTGACAAAGGCACAAGCTCGCACGATCTCGTCTGGCAGGTGCGCGATAAAGGCCAGTTGGTCTTGATCAACGGCAGCGAGAAAAACAACGGCAACGCGCCCCCCGCCTATCATGCCGGCGACGGCGTCCGCCTGATCGTCGGAAAGGACGTGGCGATCATCGAATCCATCCCCGCCGCCCCCGGCGCAAAGCCCCTGCAACTCTGGGCCGGCCCCCACGAATTGGGCACCGGCCCGCGATATGTGGGCGTGCGATTCCTGCAAACCGGCTCGGCGGGAAAGCCGGACATCAGCGTCCGGCAGATTAAGGTGTCTGGGAAGGAGTAGGCGGAAGAAATGAGCAGGTCGTAGGCGGAGGCAATAACTAGGCGGTAAGGTTGTCTGCTAGACGCCGGTTCTGAGGTACTCCGAAGAGCCGGGTATTACCGGTAAAACCCGGCTCTTCGGCGTACCTCAGAACCGGCGTGTCGGGGCGACGAACTTGGAAGTCGACCTGTTCTGCCTACTGCCTACTGCCCACTGCCTACTCATTCATTCTGCCTACTATCCACAATGCACGACACTCCCCTCCATACCGACTCCATCGCCTCCTATTCCGATGTGGAGGCGGCGAAGTTTCTGGGCGAAACTTCGCACCAGCTTCGTGACGAGCTGCGCAAAGTGATCGTCGGACAGGATCGCGTCATCGAGGAGATTCTCATCGCCATCTTTGCCGGGGGGCATTGCATCATGCAAGGCGTGCCCGGGCTGGCGAAAACCCGGCTTGTCTCGACACTCGCCCAATCGCTTGAGCTCACCTTCCGCCGAATCCAGTTCACGCCGGACCTGATGCCGTCGGATATCACCGGCACTGACATTCTCCAGGAAGACCCCGACACCGGCCGGCGGCGGTTTGAATTTCTGCCCGGCCCGATCTTCGCGAACGTTATTCTCGCCGATGAAATCAACCGCACGCCTCCCAAAACCCAGGCTGCCTTGTTGCAGGCCATGCAGGAGCGGCAGGTGACGGCCGGCGGCCACACGCTCGATCTGCCCAGCCCCTTTTTCGTGCTCGCCACGCAAAATCCGATCGAGCAGGAAGGCACCTATCCCCTTCCCGAAGCGCAGCTCGACCGCTTCATGTTCATGGTGATGGTCAACTATCCCAAGCGCGAGGAAGAGCTGGAAGTGCTCAAGCGAACCACAGGCGTGCAAGCCGCCCGGATCAAGAAGATCATCGATGCCCGGCGGATTCTGGAGTTGCAGGATATCGTCCGCCGGGTTCCGGTCGGAGATCACGTTTACGCCTTTGCCGTCGACCTGATTCGCGCCACCCGGCCCAACGAGCCCAACGCCGGCGATTTCGTGCGCCATTGGCTGAGCTGGGGCGCGGGCCCGCGCGCCGGGCAATACATGATTTTAGGCGCCAAGGCCCGCGCACTGATGCAGGGCCGGTTGTTTGCGACGATCGAGGATGTGGAGGCCGTCGCCGGGGCGGTATTGCGGCACCGGATCGTGCCCAATTTCAACGCCGAGGCGGAGGGCATTTCGGTCGAGCAGATCGTGGAGAAAATCCTGACCATGATCCCGCGCGGCAAGGGGGAGAGGCTGCTGTAAGGCACAAGACGTGCCCGCCCTGCGACAACGACACGATCGCGCCCGGAAGCATAAAAGTCGCAACAACCTGGCAATTTTTGTAATCCAGTTCGTAAATACCACCTTACCTTTTTCCCGCCGCTGCCGTAACCTCCGGTGATGGCTTCGACTAAACGCATCGTCGTGATCGGCTCCATCAACATGGATCTCGTCGCCCGCGTTCCGCGGATTCCGGTCGCCGGGGAAACGATTCTTGGCGATTCGCTCGCCACCGTGCCCGGCGGAAAAGGGGCCAATCAGGCCGTCGCGGCCGCGAAGCTCGTGCGGCCCGACACCGAAGTTCACATGATCGGCCGCGTGGGCGGCGGCGACTTCGGGCAGCGGCTGCTCAGCGGCCTCGATCACCATCACGTCAAAACCCAACGCGTCACCATCACCGAGGGAACGCCAAGCGGCGTGGCGATGATCCTCGTCGACAAGAAAGGCGAAAACACCATCGTCGTTACCCCCGGCGCGAATGCGAAACTTTCGCCCAAGGATATCGACGCCGCCGAGGAACTGATCGATGGCGCATCGGTGGTCGTGCTGCAACTGGAAATTCCCCTGGAAACCGTCGCGCATGTAATTGCCATGTGCCAGCGGCTGAAGGTTTTCACGATTCTCGACCCGGCCCCGATGCCGCCGGACGGCTTGCCAAGGGCGCTGTATGGCGTGGATATTCTGACGCCAAACCAGATCGAGGCAGACGGATTGCTCGGGCTGGAAACTACCCGCGACGTGATGCCGAAGCGCTCGGACGATCAGAAGTTGATGGCCAGCGAATTGCTCGGTCGCGGCGCAAAGGCGGTGGTCTTAAAACGCGGCGCTCGCGGCGCGGTGATGATTGACCGCGACGGCGTGATCCGCACGATCCGCCCGCACAAGGTGAAAATAGTGGATACCACCGCCGCGGGGGATGCCTTCACGGCTGCGTTGGCCGTGGCGCACGGCGAGGGGCAGGAATTGCCGGGGGCGGTGCGTTTTGCGAATGCCGCCGGGGCGGCGTGCTGCCAGGATTTCGGCGCTCAGCCCGCCCTGCCGACGCGCGAGGCGGTGGAGAAACTGCTGGAGATGGAAGGGAGCGATTAGCTAAATGACCTTGCGCGATTCGTGTAGGGTCCGCACCGCGGACCATTGCGTTTGAGGTGGAAAACCACGGTCCGCGGTGCGGACCCTACGAAGATTCGAAGCGTCTAATCGTGCAAGGTCAATTTAGTCCTACGAAGAAGGCGCTCGCGAAGGGGCGATGACGCGAAGAAGATCAGAGAACTTGGATTCTGCCTGGTCTACAGCAGCGCCGCGAAGGTTATTAGTCGCGCAGTGGAAGAGCCGCGCACGAAGGGTACTCCCGGAGTAAGCGGAGTTATTA
>DASRRM010000228.1:0-3882 GCA_035695715.1 Tepidisphaeraceae bacterium | reverse complement strand
GCTTACTCCGGGAGTACCCTCCGTGCGCGGCTCATTATTCTCCGGATTACGGGTTCGAGAATCACTGGCAACGATTATTCTTCGCCTCTTTTCGTCGCAAGCACGGCCGAGACGGCCGTGTCACGATGAGCATTTTAGAATTCCGCTCAGTATGAGTCTTTACCGCTATGCCGCGTCGGCCGAGCCGCGATTTGGAGGGGGATTGAGCGGGCCGGGGCCGTCGAAGAGCGATGCCTCGGCTTCGGTCAGTTCCGCGGCAGGCTCCAAGGTTTCCACCATCAGGCTGACCACATTCGTCGGGCAGACGTCCACGCATCGGCCGTCGAGGTCGCACTCGTTGAGGTTGCGCAGGTCGACCATGGCTTTGCCGTCGACCATGCGCAGCACGCCTTTGTTGCAGTGCCCGACGCAGACGTCGCATCCGATGCAGTCGCGGGTGTCGATCGCCAGCGTGACCCGGCGGGCGGGAATGCCTGGCGATTCTTCCTTGATGAAATGGCCAATCGGGCTGGCCGTGTCACGCGATTCAACGGTTTCAAACTCGGCATCGTTGCGATCGAAGTGCGCCTGGCTGTGAACTTCCACCAGGCCGGGCCGGCGAAGCCGGTAGATCGGATGCTGGCAGTTGGTGCATAGCTGCAACTCTTCGAGCTTTTCCAGATACTTAATGGCAGTGCTGACCACGGTGGCATGCGACCAGGTCAGCGGGCTGACGCTTAGCGGGGCGTTGGTGTAAGGATTGACCTGCTCGGCAAGCACGCCGCTCTCGAGCGCGTGATTGGCCGTCCATTGGAAGATGGGAATGGCGCGCTTGAGGTCTTCGGGGGTTTTGGCGCAGGCGATGTAATAGTCGGCCAGCCACAGCGTGCAGATAAACCAGGGATTGCCCGGGACGCTTTCGATATCGTCGCTGACGCGGTGGTAGTAATCGTTTTCATAGCGCGCCACGCCCCCCACCGCTGTCTTCACCCACAGCTTTTGCTCGACGGCGTTCATCGTGGCCATCACGCGCGGGTCCTCGGCGTCGAAAAGATGAAACTTGTAGATGGCATAAAGCGATGCATCAACCGTCTCGTCGACTTCGTAAAAATCCTCGGTGCGCGCTTCGGTGACCAGGCGGGCTGTTTCTTCGTATTGCTGGCTGTCGGGCGGCTTGGGAATGTCGCGCGAGACCAGCCGCCGAACGAATCGGCCCAGCCGGTCACTGTACAGATATTTCGCGGCACCGGCTTTGATTTCGGCGGCGGCGGTGGCGTAGCTCTCGGCCTTTTCGCGGTCGCCGAAGCAGACGGCAAAGTTATGCGCCGCCTTTAGCCCGCCGTAAACCGTCGCCACGGTGAACGCATGCACGCCCCACCGCTCTTCCCACAAGTCGTAACTGGAAAGCGGCAAACCCGTGCGCGGATCGCGATAGCGGACCATGAAGTCGGCGGCTTTTTGCACGACATCGACCCACAGCGGGCGGATGAATTCAATATCGCGATAGCGATGGTAATGCCGCCATAAGGCCCAGACGACCAGAGCCGTCTCATCTTCCTGAATGGGCATCGCGCGGTTCCCCTTCAATACCCAGGGATGCCAGGATGAAGCGGGAGAGCCGTCGGGATTGTACTTGTGATAGAAGTATCCCTCATCAGTCAGCACATCGGAGCAGAACTTGTAAAACCAGCGCGCGATATCCGGAAAACCCGCCATGTCCAATGCGTTGGCCACCAGCGCACCATCCCGCGGCCAGACATAGGAATAGGTGTCGCGCGAGAACTGCATGATGTCGGAATCATTGGCCGCGACAATCGCTCCGCCGTTGTCGATCTGCGTGCGCAAAACCAGCAGCGAACGTTTGAACAGCTCGACGACCTTGCCCGGCAGGTTGCCGAAATTCATGTTGGTGCCGCCCGCCCACAGCCGCCAATAGGCGCTGGTGCGGTCGATTACCCCCTGCGGGCTCATTTTTACCAGCCACTTCTGCAGCGCCAAAAGCTCCTCGCGATCGTGCCCGGCGATCATCACCATGTACACGGTTTTTTCGCCCCCGCCGGGAAGCTGCACATGATGGGCGATCGTCGAGTCGACGCTGCCCTGCGCGATGGGGTTTCCCTGAAGCTGCCCATCCTCGGCATCGCGCCAGGTTCCCTCGGCGCCGTGAAAACCGCTGGTGCCGGTGGCGTATTCGTCGATGCGCTGTTCGCCGTTGGCCCAGAAGCTGACCAGCAGATAGCGCTTGGCGCGGTAATGAACGATTGAGCGCAGCTCGGGATCGAAGTAGGCGGTATCGCCCACCTTGTTGCCGAACATATTGAAGTCCTGGTGATGCACAATTTGCACCAGGCGGTCGTGATGGGCGAGGTTTCGAACTTTGATTTTGCGGACGAAGATATTTCGGTGAAAGTCGACGGTGTCGTTGCAGTAGAGCGAAAGATCCAGGCCAGAGTGCTCGAGGATGACGCTGGTGGTGAGAGTATCGCGAAGGTAGCGCTGGCGGATTTGCCAGACATCGTCACTGGTCCAGGCGATCTGGTTGGTAGCGGTGGCAGGGGTGTCGGTGTAGACGCCGAATCGGCACGGGCCAGCGCCGGCGTGGTTTTCCTGGCCGACATGGGGGAAATAGATGTCTCGGATCTGGTAGCGGTGATCGAAGTTCACCAGCAACTGACCATTACCGACGGGGATGTCACGTGGCATTCCGCATCTCTTCCCGCCGTGCGCGCGGCTCAAAAATAACCACCGGAGGATGGTCATTTGGATGACGATCCCATGGATATGTCGGCATGACAGGGGAGTGGTCTTCAGGGGGATGAGAGATTTGTGGGGATTTGGATGAATCCGAAATCCTGGATTTGAGATTTGCCCGACGATGGCAGATGGCGGATCCGATAAAACGGCCGTGGTTCAGTTTAAATTGCCCGATTGTACCGCGATCATGGTAATACGAGTCGTGCTCCGCAGCCCCGGGCCAAGGCACAGGTCTGGGGGTACGGCAACCTCTGACACTTGCGCACAGCTCGAAATGAACCACGCCAATAAAAAGGGCCGCCTCAACTGAGGCGGCCCTTGAAGATTGGATGGATGCGACGCTTAGGCGTGCCGGCGACGACGGACGAGCAGGCCAAGCCCCGCCAAGCCAAGCAGCCCGAGTGACGTTGGCTCGGGAACCCCGACTCCGTCGCGGGCGGAATTGGTGCTCGCAAAAACCGAACTGCCGAAGATCGAGGTTGTGGTATCGGTCTTGGGCTGGCCGGTATTGGTCAATTCCCACACGGGTGCACTGGACGTGCCGCCCAAGGCGAAGGTCATCAGTTCGTGACTGCCGGGGGCGATCGAGTCAGTTTGATCGAGCTTTCCATTTCCCGGGATGAAGTCGACGGCTGCTCCGCCGATCTTTTGCGAGAAGATAAGTTTATTGGTGGTTTCGCTCAGGTTACTGAGCAGCAGCACCATGCTCCTGCCGCCGGACACCGCGCTGGTGTCGTACACGCCGGACAACATCATTCCCGAGGCGGCGGACGAGAGGGACGTTCCGGCAGTCTTGCCGGGGACCTTATTGACCATGTTGGCGAAGGCATACTTATTTCGGGAGAAAATCCCGGCCAGGGTTGAATTCGCGGTTCCGCCTGATCCGGTATTGAAATTCCATCCCTGCAAGGCAGCGGTCTGCTCTGCCGAGGCGGTGTAACCGATCACGCTTGAGTTCGTGGTATTGCCGAAGGTCGGATCAGGGAACACGCCATCGTAGTTGAACAGGTTGAATGACGTTGCGCCACGCAGGCGGTACTGCAGCACCTGTGCTGAGAAGTCGGCACTGGAAAGCAGCTGGTTGGCATTCGCGTTCTTGGCGCCGTTGGGGAGGGTCGGGTTGGTATCGAAGGCAAACTTGTACCCGTT
>DASRRM010000227.1:0-12643 GCA_035695715.1 Tepidisphaeraceae bacterium | reverse complement strand
AGCTGGTTTACGTAGGGCGGGCACTGCCCGCCGCTAACGTGCTCGGCGGGCAGTGCCCGCCCTACGTGAATTTCATGCGTAGCGGGCGCGGCGCAACCGCATGATCCGAGCAAGATGCTTCGGAGTATCTCAGCTCACCTCAGCAATGACGGTTGGCCGCTTCATCAACCTGAAAAACGCTCTAGCTTGAAATTCTGCGCTCTGAGATCGCCGCATACGAAAGCAGTATTACCCAGCCATCGTCAATGCCTTTCCGGGCGGCTTCCGATTCAGCCGTCAAAGCATGATGCCCGATCCTTCAGCGATCATCGAGTTTGGCAACTTTTTCCAAATGGTCCGCGACGAGGATTTCCTGAAACGGAAGGTCGATTCGCTTGCCGGCCTCTGCTGTGATTGACCACACTTCGAAGGTTTCCTTGCTTCCCACGACGCGCATCGGTTCCTTCTTCGCGATATGTTTCAATACGGCTGCTTGGGACGGATAACCTGGCCATTCGACAGCGAGAATGAATATCTTTCCGCTTGTTGTAAATTTGAAACTGACCGATCCCGGCTTCCCCGCAACAAACTTCGTGAACGGCTTCCCGATCATCGCCGCCGGGACTTCGGTCAGCGGATAATCATCGTTATTGTGCGTCGAATTACCCTTGCGCAGTTCGCCGATTGTATAGCCCATGTTTTCAACAAACTGCAAAGACGCAAGCGGCTCGCCCGCGCGTTCCGCCGACACACCATGGCTTCCCGTGACTTCGACTATTTGCATCTTGTAAATGATCGCGCTTGTATAGCCATCAATCGAAAGGCCAACGACCGGCTTGCCGTTGATCGTGTTCTCTCCAACCGAGAACCCTTTGCCATCTCCCGGTAGCTCCGAAACCAACGCGCCATTGAAGATCGCCTGCGCAGACCCCCGGCGAACCCGGATCGTCGCGGTATTGCGCTTCCCATCTTTCAACACTCCGTCCACGTTGCGGCTTGTAAGAGCGTGCCAGCCGCCATCGGCCAGGTGAACAAAGCCCATGACGTGATTCCCCCAACCGCCTGCCATCCATTCCACGCTCCCCTGTGATAAGGGGCATATAATTGCAAAACTGTCTCGCCCCGTCCTTTGGGTAAACTCGATCTGTAAGTCGTACTCCTCAGGCGGCGAGTATTCAAAGAGCAATTGCCCGCCCTTTGCACATGATAAGCCCTCGGAACTCATCTCCCATTGTCCGCTTATTTGTTTGCTGTGATGCGCAAATAGCGCGAGGAGATTCACCTCATGGTCGCCCGGATTGCTATCCGCCGCGTTCGCAATAGAATCAGCCTCCTTGACGCGCATCTCCACTTTCGCGCGGGCCAGCCCCGACAATCCCGGGCCGGCCTGCCGGTACCAAAACGCCGCCCGCCTTTCAATTTCCCCGGCTTTGGTCGTCCGCTTTTTCGCCAGATCCCACCAAGCGTCGCCTAACGCGGATTGAGCATTTGCGTCGGCGGCCCCGGCCAGATCGCGCAATGCCATATCCCGCGCCTCGGTATCGTTCCCGCGAGCGAGAAAAGGCAGGCCCGCCGTCCACTGCCCTTTTTCAAAACAGAGATAGCTGCCAACTGAGAAATTCGCGGCGGGGTCGTCCGGCTTTTGCTGTAGAATTTTCGATGCGGCTGCCGCCTCAGCGTAGCCTCGGCTCAACGATTGAATCTTGGCGCTGATCGCCTCCCAGGTTTTCCCCGAGCCGGACTTCTGCGCCTCCGGCGAGGCCAATCGGGTAATTCTGCTCGCCGCGTCGAAGCGATTGGCCAGGATGGCCTGATTGACCGCAGCCTCCGCCGCCGCCAAAACGCTCGTCTTTTCTGCCGGCGATAAATTGGCGCCGAGCATGGTGGAAATCGCGTCAGCCTTCAGTGCCAATCCATCAACGGCAAACGTCGAATTGAGCTTGTCGATCGCCGCCAGGGCCGTGTCCAGGTCCGCCGCAGCAATCGCGTTGGCGCGCGCCGTTTCCAACAACGCGTAATAGTCCGCAGGCACGCTCTTCGAATCGTCCGCCGTATGAAGTAGTTTTTTGGCGACGGCAGATTTGGCCGCCGCTGTTTTCGCGGCGAGATCGTCGGCGAAGGTTTCACGGACGACCTTTAATGAGGCGGCGCGAGCGGCTGCGTCAGGAACCGGTGTTCGTGAATCGGCGGCAACTGGGGGCGCGAGCAGCAGACTTGAGGCTGTGCCGGGCGTATCGGGCGCAGATGCCGCAGCTCGGCGGGAAAACTTCGCTTCGTCCGGATTGGCAACCCCGGATTCGCCGGTAATGCCCCATGCACTGGCCGTTGTGCTGATCCGTTGATCCAACTCGGCCATCGCTGCCGCAAGATACGCCAAGGACGACTGCAGTTCCTCCCGAAACTGAAGCTTGCTGACATCCTCCTTCGCCTTGTCGCTGTCGATCGCGTGCGTGTAACTATCGCCGATGATCTCGCAATCCTCCGCTATACGCTTGCAAAGGACCTTGAGCGCCTCGACATCGCCACGACGGCCGGCCGTTACGCCCGGCGCGATCAGAGCGTCGGCCAACGACGCTTGAAGTTGGCCGTAGGCATCATGCATCCGCTGGTTCATCGCCTCAAATGCTTCGCCCTGGTCATCCTTGACGGCCCCAATGCCATCGGCGCATGCGGCATCTGCCGTACGCAGGAAACTGACGATCGGCCGCAGCATTGCCGTGTCTGGTCCAACCGGCTTCATCCGAAAGCGATAGAGCGGCTTGTACTGAATCTCCTGATCCGCGACACGTTCAAGCGCGAGGGTGGCCCAAAGACGACACTCCTCGGCTTCGTGATATCGCCGACGTTCCAACAGCGCGTCCTGATCGTGTTTGAGCGACGCGATCTCTTCCGAAGCACGGCTGACCTGGTCGCTGTTCGCCTTATAGATGTAATCGAACTGAGACGGCCTCTGAAGCTGCTTGTAATTCTGAGCGACTTTAATATCGACGGTTTTTCCGTTGCCTTCTCTGTGAAGCGTTCCCCACGATTCAGGCGCATAAAAGTCGCGGGCAGTTCGACCATAAAAGTCGTCCCACCGCACTGGCCCGCCTCCCTTTCGGTCCATTATTTCCGATCCTTTGCGAGCGCTTTCGATGCGGTCATACGCCAGCCCAACCTTATAACCCGTCTGGCGAAGGACTTTGTTGATCGCAGCGATGTTGACTTCGGCATTCGAGAGTTGCAGCAAAAGGCTCTTTTGCCGTTGCGTGAGCGTGCCTTCTGCCGCATGCTCGGTTGTGCCATCTGCCAGGGCACGGCCGCCGAGGAGGACAATTAACACGAGGGCGAGCACTTGCAGAAGTCCGGTCCGCGCACGCCGATAACGCAGTTTGGCAATCATTCGGGCACCTCGCATGGATTGTTCGCTTGAGGAACGTAAATACCTGCCGGGAAACTCCCCATCCTCCGCTTTCAAGGTTTCCGGTGAAAAGTGTCCCACGGCTATGAATGAAATTCAAGCAAAAGACGCGTTGGCGTAACACGGCTGTTGCTCCGCGAAGCCGCAAGCGGCATTTTTCCAACATGGTTTTGTGCATATATCCGGCTCGTCTGTCTACTCACGCCAATGCCGCTTTCACAACTTCACCAGCCACGTCCGTCAGGCGGAAATAGCGGCCCTGGAAGCGGAAATTCAGCTTGGTGTGATCGATTCCCATCTGGTGCAGAATCGTGGCGTGAAGGTCGTTGATGTGGACCGGGTCTTTCACGATGTTGTAGGAATAGTCGTCGGTTTCGCCGATGACGCCCGGCTTGATTCCGCCGCCGGCCATCCAGACCGTGAAGCAGCGCGGATGATGGTCGCGGCCATAGTTGGTTTCGCTGAGGGTGCCCTGGCTGTAGACCGTCCGCCCGAATTCACCGCCCCACACAATCAGCGTTTCGTCCAAAAGACCGCGCTGTCGCAGGTCTTTGATTAATGCGGCGGCGGGCTGGTCGGTGTCCTTGCACTGGCCGCGAATTTCGTTGGGAAGATTGCCGTGCTGGTCCCATCCCATGTGGAAAAGCTGCACGAAGCGCACGTTTCGCTCGGCCAGCCGCCGGGCCAGGAGGCAGTTGGAGGCAAAGGTGCCGGGCTTGTGCACGTCCGGGCCATACAGGTCGGTGACGGATTTGGGCTCGCGGGAAATATCGGCCAAATCGGGCACCGACGCCTGCATGCGAAACGCCAGCTCATATTGGGCGATGCGCGTCTCGATTTCCGGATCGCCGACGACATCGTGATGGATGGAATTCAGCTCGCCCAGTTCGTCGAGCATCTGGCGGCGGTCGGTTCGCGCGACGCCGGCCGGGTCGCGGAGGTATCGCACCGGCTCGCCCGAAGGGTCGAAGCGCACGCCGGCATGGCGGGTTGGCAAAAAGCCGCTGCCCCAGTAACGGTCGGCCAGAGGCTGCACGTTTCCATTTCCCTTGGAGAGCAGCACGACATAGGAGGGAAGGTCCTTGTTCTGGCTGCCAAGTCCGTAGGAGAACCACGAGCCGATGCTGGGCCGGCCGGCGATTTGCGAGCCGGTCTGCACGAAGGTGCAGGCGGGGTCGTGGTTGATCGCCTCGGTGTGCATGGAGCGGATGATGCAGAGGTGGTCGGCGACGTTGGCGGTGTGGGGAAGCAATTCGCTGATCCACGCGCCGCTTTGGCCGTGCTGGGCGAACTTGAAAATGGTCGGGGCGACGGGAAAAGTGGCCTGGCCCGAGGTCATGCCGGTAAGCCGCTGGCCCATGCGGATGGAGGCGGGGAGGTCTTTTCCGCGGAGTTTTGCCAGGCCGGGCTTATAGTCGAACATGTCCATCTGCGAAGGCCCGCCGGCCTGGAACAGGAAGATGACGCGTTTTGCTTTGCCGGGGAAATTCGGGAAGCCGGGCAAGCCCAGCGAATGGTCGACGGGCTTGGGCTGGCCGGCAAGAAGCTCTGAAACTGCTCCCCGGCTGGACTCGCTCATAAGCGATGCCAAGGCGATGGACCCAATGCCGGCGGCCGTGCGCGAAAGAAAGGTCCGGCGATTCATGGCATCCTGAAGGCGAATGAGGGATTGGGGGTTGAACATTGGATTTACTTCTTTCTGACTTTCGGGCGTGGTCACTTTAGTGACCATGTCTTTTGCGAAAATGTCGCTTTCAACTTGGTTCGCGTTCCCCGACAAACGCTATACCATCTGCAGCCAGGGGCGCGAAAACAGATGATTCTAATCTGCGATCCGGAAGCGAAGAACGCTGCGCTCTTGCTTCTTCGATCGGAGTACCGATCGAACGTCGCGGAGTACCGCGACTCATGGGCGGGACGCCCATGCCACTGTGGGGCCAGACGCCCATATGCCACTGTGGTCACGGCTTGTTAATCATCTCATCCAGATTCATGATCACGCTGCAGGTCATCGTGTATGCCGCCAGTTCCGGCACATCCAGCTTCTTGTCGCGCGGCGACTCGCCAACGCTGATAAACTCCGCGGCGGCCTTGGGGTCGTTGCGGTAGCGCTCCAGTTGATCGGTGAACCCGGCCAGCAAAATCTTCAACTCATGGCCGGTGGGGTTTCGGCACATGGCGCGATGGAAAGCGTATGTCACCCGATCGGTCGGCGTTGAGCCGCCCTCGTTCATCGCATGCTCCGCCAACACGCGCGAGGATTCCAGATACGTCGGATCGTTCATCAGGTCCAAGGCCTGCAACGGCGTATCCGTGCGCGAGCGCTTGAGCACGCAATATTCGCGGCTGGGCATGTCAAACACCGTCATGTTGGGCGGCGTGGCCGTGCGCTTCCAGAATGTGTACAGGCTTCGGCGATATAGGCCGTCGCCCTTGTCCTGCACATATTTGCTGAGATTGCCGAAACGATTGCCTTCCCACAAATTGGCCGGCTCGTAGGGATGAACACTGGGCCCGCCGATCTTTTCCACCAGCAACCCGCTGACCGCCAGTGCCTGGTCGCGAATGCTCTCGGCGGGCAGGCGCAGGCGCGGGCCGCGGGCAATCAGCCGATTGTCCGGATCGCGCTCGATTAATTCCGGCGTGAGCGTCGATGCCTGCCGATACGCTGCGCTCATGACGATCAGCTTCTGAATTGCCTTCATGTCCCAATGCTCGCCGACGAATTCAGTGGCGAGCCAGTCGAGAAGCTCGGGATTGCTGGGCAGGTCGGCCTGCGTTCCCAGATTTTCGCTGCTCTTGACGATTCCAACCCCGAAGAATTTTTCCCACAACCGGTTGACCTGAACGCGGGCCGTCAGCGGGTTGGACGGATCGACAATCCACTTCGCCAGCCCCAGCCGGTTCATCGGCTGGCCCGCCGGCATCGGCGGCAGCACCGCCGGCAGGCCGGTCGGCACTTCCGGGCCATGCTTGTCATACTGGCCGCGGATCAGCACATAATTCTTCCGCGGGGTCGGCAGGTCCTCCATGATCATCGTGTTGGGAAGTTTCTTGTTCAGCTCCTCAGTGGCGCTGGTGGCGGCGGCAATTTCATTGCGGACGGCGGAAAACTCCGGATCGTACGACTTGAACAACTCCTCCAACTGTTTTTTCTGCTGCGGCGTGCGCTTCTCCGCCGCCACTTTCAGGAGCGATTGCGCCTCGGGTCCAAATGCCAGTTGCCGCACGTCTTCAGCCGTCAGCGCTCGATCGTAAAATTCCAGGTCCTGGATCTTTCCCTTGAACGGATCGCTCTTCACGCGCTTGCCGATCAGCAGCGGCGTTTTTGTGATGATCGTTCCGGTGAGATTGTCCTTTTCAACTTTTGTCTGCTCGATCTGCCCGTTGACGTACACCTTCAATCCGGCGGCTTTTTTCGAGCCGTCATAAGTCACCATCAGATGCAAAAACTTGCCCCGGGGCACCGGTTTGACAGAGACAACCTTGATGGCCTCGTTGGGCCACTCATGGATGATATGAACCTCGATCAGGCCGTTAATCACGCGAAGATCAAACCCGCGATATCCCGGATCGGCGTCCATCTTGCTGAAGACGGTTCCGCCGTTTCCGTCTGGTTCCACCCACGCGCCATAGGAAAATGGCTGGTCGGCATCGAATGAAACCGCATCGCCGGCGTCGATCGCCCCCTTGCCGTCAAATTTCAGCGCTTCGGCGAAATGCCCGCCCTCGAATTTCGGCGCATCACCGTCCACCGCAGCCCTGATCACGTCGCCGCTGACGCGTGTGCCCTCCAGGCTGTCGTGCAGGCCGAAGCGGGAGACCAGGCCGTCAGGATCCTCCGCATCCTTCTCTGCCAGTTCCCATTTCGCTTGAAGATCGGCGGCCGACTTCTCCAACTCCTTCAGCTTTGACTTCCCAGCTTCGATCCGGGCGGCCAGCGTATCGAGCTCCTTTTGCTGCTCGGTCGTCGGCAGCTTTAAAATCGGCGGAACGTTGTTGCCCCGGTCCATGAACCCCGTGTCGCCGACGCCGGTTTCATTCACGCTATTGAAGAACCCGCAGAAGCCATAAAACTCTTTTTGCGTGATCGGGTCGAATTTGTGATCGTGGCAGCGGCAGCAGCCCATGGTCAGGCCAAGCCATACCTCCGACGTGGTGTCCACACGATCGATCACGCCTTCCACGCGCCATTCCTCGGCGATAATTCCCCCTTCGCCGTTGATGCGATGATTGCGATTGAAGCCGGTGGCGATTTTCTGATCGATGGTGGGATTGGGAAGCAAATCCCCGGCAAGCTGCTCGATGGTGAATTCATCGAACGGCATGTTGCTGTTGTAGGCATTGATCACCCAGTCGCGCCAGCGCCACATGAAACGCTCGGGGTCGGACTGATAGCCGTGCGAGTCGGCATAGCGCGCCATGTCGAGCCAGTGCGTCGCCATCTGCTCGCCATACCGCGGCGAAGCCAGCAGGCGATCCACCACTTTTTCATACGCGTTGGCCGAGTTGTCGGCCAGGAAACTATCCACCTCCCCCGGGGTTGGCGGAAGACCGGTCAAATCCAGCGTCACCCGGCGGATGAGGGTTGGCTTATCCGCCTCGGGCGATGGGTGAATTCCCTGGGCTTCGAGGTTGGCCAGGATAAAGCGATCGATGTCATTGCGGGGCCAGGCGGCATCCTTCACCGCCGGCGCTTCGGGCCGCACCGGCGCGACAAATGCCCAGTGTTCCTGCCATTTTGCCCCCTGCTCGATCCACTTCTTGATCAGCTCTTTTTCATGGGCGCTGACTTTCAGATGCGACTTGGCCGGGGGCATCACGTCATCGGTGTCGGTGGTGGTCAGCCGCCGATACGCTTCACTTTGTTCGGGATGTCCCGGCACAAAAGCGTGTTTGTCGGGGTCCTTGGGAATCGGGTCGAACAGGGCGGCTTTGCGATCGAAGCGCAGGTCGGCCTTGCGGGAAATGGAATCGGGACCATGGCAGGAAAAACAGCGGTCGGAAAGGATCGGACGAATATAGCGGTTGAAGGTGATCTGATCGCCCCCCGCGGCATTGTCGGCAGCCAGAACGGGTCCGAAGGAATAAAAGATTCCCGCAAAAAAGGCGACGGCGGCAACAAAAAGCATCGGCCGCCGCTTTGCACTCGTAAACAGGGAGAAAAGGCTTATCCGCCGCATCGCTGAAATCCTCTCGAATCAAAAAGTGACGGGTCAGCTTTGCGCCGGCCACCCATTCAATCATTACACGAAACCAGCATTCAAGTTGTTCAATTTCCATGAGGTATCGCCGAAATGACCGCGCTGCGCTTCAGTACCACACCGCATTCGCCGACGTCAGATATAAGCGATGCCACCGGCCTGATGGGAGGCCCTGCGCCGCCAAGCAAGCAATGACACTCACCACAAGCCCGATAATCTCGCGAAAAACCATCCTCGTCATCGACGATGAGGAACTCTGCCGGGAAATGACCGGCGACTGCCTCAGCACGCAGGGATTCAACACGCTCGAAGCCGACGACGGCCACTCCGCTCTTGTCGAGATGGGACGCTCTCATGTCGATCTGATCGTGCTCGATCATGAAATGCCGGGCATGGATGGCCTGTCATTCCTCAAGACCCTGCGCGCCGACCCCCAGCGCTGCCGGATCCCGGTCATCATGCTCACCTCATCGACCTCCAAGGACGTTGTGGTGGAGGCAATGCGGCTTGGCGTGCGCGGATACCTGCTTAAGGCCCGATTCACGATGGCCGAGCTGGTCAGCCGAATCAACGCGATCCTGAGCGGCAGCGAGCCGGCGCAGCACGTGCTGATGTCGACGGCGCCAAAGCCAGCGGCGATGCCTCAGCATCTGCCCCCGCATCGCCCGGCGGCTGTCCGCCCGCGCTCAGGGCCGGACGGGACAATTGCCGCACCGGCCGCAAAACCGGCGGTCCCCAATCTCGTCACCCGAAGCGCCATCACCGAGGCGATTCTTGAAATCACCAGCACCAAGACGCTGGCCGGGGTTGTCGCGGAGGTCGTGGCCCTGGCCGGCTCCGGCCACGCCAGCCTTGGCGAACTGACTGGCATTCTCAAGCGAGATCCAGTGCTTTCCTCGCGCGTGATACAACTGGCCTGTTCTTCGGCCTATCTTGGATCGAAGTCAAAGCTGGCAACCATCGATGAAGCAGTGCGCGCGGTTGGGGCGGTGGCCATTCGCGACCTGGCATTGACCGTGGGAATCTTCGACAGTTTTCCGCCCGACCGCGCCGATGGAATGGATTTGCTGCGCTGCTGGCAGCATGCCTTTGGCGTGGCGGCGGCAATGGAGCGGCTTGTGCCGCGAAGCGACCGCGTCGCCGCGGGCACGCCCCATCTCATCGGCCTGTGCCACGATCTCGGCGAGATCATGGTCCGCCAGCGCTTCCCGCGCGAGTATGCGACGGCCGTTGAGCTCGCCAATCAGAACGATTGCTCGGTCTATGACCACTTCCCCGCCGCGTTTGGCATTTCGATGTCCGAACTCGTCGAAACGCTGTTGCGAAAGATGAAGTTGCCGGCGGTTATTTCCGACCCGATCGCCGAATTTTCCAAATCGGCCCGGCTTCCACTGGAGGCCCATGGCAGCACCCTGGCGCGGGCATTGGCGATCGCCAACTTTTTCGCGCACGCCCTGGAATTGACCGCCTCGGTTGAGGAGCCGATCGCCCCCGCGCTGGTTTGCGATTGCCGAACCGCGTTGCTCCCGACCGCGCGGCTGGACTGGTCCAACAGCCGTGCCGACGCGACCACAACCATCAGCGCCCTCTCGAAGCTCAAGAGCGACGAAGCCATGGCGCTTTCGCGGCCGTCGATTGCGAAGCAAACATGCAACGTCGGCTACATGCGCGATCACGCGTTTTGCGAACTCGATCCGATCGAAGCTGCTTTGGAAGCGCTCTGCGACGTCACCACCCTGGACAAAGCCGCCCGTCCCGATGATTTGCACGGGCTGAGCGGGCTGGTGGTGCTCTGCCCCGCCGCCGACAACTCACTGGCCGCCGAGGCGCTTCGCCTGCGCGGGCTGGCGGGCGTAACGATTCCAATCCTGCAAATCGTCCCGCCCAAGAGCCACGGACTGATGCCCGATGCGATGGCGTTTGAAACCATTGCCTATCCTGTCACGTTAAAACGGCTTTCGCGCTATATTTCGATGCTCGCGCAAGCGTAATGGTTATTTCAATGCAAAACGCCCGCCGGAAACCGGCGGGCGTTTGTTGCTTCTGCAGAAGTCGGCGATGTGACGAGTTATTTCTGGTCCTCGCGTTTGGGTTCTTCGCCGGGCTTGGCCTCTTCCTTCGGATTGACCTTGTTTTCCGGTTTTACTTCCTTCTCGCCGCGCTCGGCAGGCGTCTTCACGTCCGAGCGCTCAGGCGGCGTTCGATTCTCCTCGCCTGGCTTGGCTTTGTTCTCAGGCCGCTCAGCGGGGGTTCGATTCTCAGCGCCTGGCGTGGCGGGCCGCTCAACCGCGGGGGTTCGATGCTCCTCGGCAGGCTTGGCTTTGTTTTCGGTGCGCTCGGCGGGCGTTCGATTCTCGCCCGGCTTTGCCCGGTTTTCAGATCGCTCAGCGGGCGTTCGGTTTTCGACGCCTGGCGCGGCGCGATTCTCCGGGCGCTGCGCGGGCGTGCGGTTTTCCGTCGCCTTATGCTGCCTTACGCCTTTGGTCTTGGCGTATTCGGTCCGATGCCGCTGCTCGATTTGCTCGCCGCGTTTGCGGTTTTGGTCCTTGTCAATGAACTTGTGCTGCCGGATATTCTCCTGGACGTAGCGATTGACGAAAATGTCGCGCGGATAGCGGTAGCCGCCGTAGTAGTAATAGCCGTTGTAACTATAAGTTCCGGGCGGATAACCCTCATCATAAATGTAAACGCGCTGTGAAGGGTCGGGCTCAACGTCGACCTCCTCAACCCCGGGGCCGGAGACCACCTCGCCTTGCGGCTCATCCAGGGTGGCGTCGGTGCTCACCCCGGCGCTGACGCCGACCGTTGCCGGCTCGCTGCGCACCTCGCATCCCGCGGTGATCAACGCCGCGGCTGCACAAAAAGCGAATGTTCGAATGACTCTCATTGATTGCTCCTTTCCGACTGACTCTTTCACCAATTGAAATATTACTACCTGTTGCAATCACCGGGAACGGCCGTTTTTTGCCTCGAGAATAGAAATCCCAATTGGCCGGCGCAGGCGAGCCGTGGCTCCCGAATTTTTCCGCGCCGGCGCGTCGCGCGTTTGACCCTTGTGCTGACTATCGTTATGAGAAACGGTTGTCGCAATTTTGCGTCGGCTCGTGTGAAGCAATCCGCCGGAAAATAGAATGATGTCCTCTCATGGAATTCTGATCACCGGCGCCGGCAGCGGCGTGGGCCGCGGGTTGGCGCAATATCTCGCTGGCCATGGCCATCGTCTCTTTCTGTGCGATCTTCAACTCCAGTCCATCGAACAAACCATCGCCCTGCTTGACGAAACGTCGCGCCCCCGCGCATCGGCGCACGCGTTTGATGTCTCTGCGTCGGGGCAGATCCGCGGCTTTCTGCAATCCATCGGGAACGCGCGCATTGACGTGCTCATCAACAACGCCGGGTTGCAACAAGTTGCCGCCATCGACGAATTTCCCGAAGAGAAGTGGGACCAGCTCATTGATGTGATGCTTAAGGGGCCATTTCTTTTGAGCAAGGCGATTTTGCCGCGAATGCGGGAGAACGGCTTTGGCCGAATCATCAACATCGGCTCCATTCACGCCCTGGTGGCGTCCCCCTTCAAGTCGGCTTACGTCGCGGCCAAGCACGGCCTGCTTGGCCTTTCCAAGGCTGTTGCTTTGGAATCGGCCGGGGATGACATTACGATCAACACGATCTGCCCCGCCTATATTCGCACGCCATTGGTGGACGCGCAAATCAGCGCCCAGGCGAAAGCCAATAAAATTTCCGAGCAGGAGGTGATCGACAAAATCATGCTGGCACCGATGCCGAAGAAGGCGTTCATTACCATCGAAGAACTCGCCGCCGCCGTGGAATTTTTAATGAGCCATCAGGCCCGGAACATCACCGGCCAGACGATCGTGATCGACGGCGGATGGACAGCGCGCTAGCGAATCGACGTAGTTAGTCTCCGTCGCAAAACGGATTTCGTCCACGATTTCGGCGTTAATAATTGCAAAATTCTCCTCGAAGAACAGAAGGATTTCTCGCGTCGCGCGTATGAATTGCGGGGGGTTTGTGGCAGCGACTGGCAAATCTTCGAGGA
>DASRRM010000226.1:0-3533 GCA_035695715.1 Tepidisphaeraceae bacterium | reverse complement strand
CCGCAATGCGTGAGCGTAGTCGGTGCCTGAGAATCCCTCGCCGGCCCGCAATCGTCGCAACACTTCGACCCCGAACTTGTCCGGATGGTTTTTCATCCCGTCGCGGTACAAGTCGGCCATATCGATAGCGAGGATTTGGGGCATAGTCGCCACTCTCGCCTCTTCGGCGCCTTTAAGATCGATATCAACCAGACGAGCTCCGCATGCTTCAATGACCTTCGACGCAGCTTGAACTCGCGCCTCCACGTCAGGCTGACAGTTCTCGAAATAGAAGGTCTTGGGTATTCCAACCTTTATCCCCTCAATCCCATCGCGCAGCGCCGGCAGAAAATTATCTACCGGTACATCCTCTGACAGCGGATCCGCGGGATCGTAGCCCGCGATAGCGGCAAAGCCTCGGGCCACATCGGTGACATTGTACGCAAGCATGCCGATCGTATCCGCATGAATGCTGAGCCCCAGAGCATTGGTATTGGGGACACGTCCCACGGTCGGCCGAATGCCGGCCACGCCGCAAAAGGACGCTGGATTGCGAACGGAGCCGCCGGTATCCGAACCAAATGCGATGCGGCACATGCCGGCGGCGGCGGCGGCGGCAGCTCCGCCGCTCGAGCCACCCGAGACGCGTTCAAGGTCCCAAGGATTCAGACAATTCCCATAGTGGTCGTTCTGCGTCGTCGCGCCGTAGCAAAATTCTGCGAGATTGGTCTTGCCGAGAAAGACCGGCCCTGATCGCCGGGTGCGACGCACCACCTCGGAATCTGAATTGGCGATATTGTCGCGATACATTCCCGAACCGAATGTCGTCCGTACGCCGGCGACATGAAGGCAGTCCTTCACCGTCATCGGTACGCCGTGAAGTATCCCTAGCCATTCCCCTTCCGCTGTAGCCTTGTCGGCAGCGCGCGCCTGTTCGAGCGCCATGTCTGCCGTTACGGTCAAGACAGCATTGATTTTCGGGTTGAGCCGTTCAATCGCGTCGAGGTAGTGCTCCGTCGCCCGCACGGACTCTCCAGATGTCATTTCCGAAACTCCTCTTTCTGCACGCCTACGCACTAGCTCATTTTTCGTCGCGTGGCTGGACCTGTGCCACTTCGCGGGCCGACGCCCGTGAGGCGCCGGTTACCACGTTGAGTTCGGCTAATTGCAGCCGAAAAAGCCGCTAAAAACCACTCGGGCCGCCGACATCGTTCTTCGAGCCGAATGGAACGCGACGGCGGAAATCATCAGCGATTTCGCCGAGTGTCAGCATGCGAACCCCCGAACGTCGCAGCGCGTGATCGATCAAACGCTCAATAGCCATCAGGACGTGGGGCTTGCCGGCAGAGTCCGGATGAATGACGAGGGGAAAGACGGCGTAGTCGTGGTGATCGTAGACCCAGTCGAATTGATCCATCCAGATTTGCCCAATCTCCTGACCCGTCACCCAACCGTGGCTATTCGGGAATTTCTTCACGAACATGGTGGCCGGCGCGTCATCGAGGTGCCAACTGGCGGGAATCTCCACGATGTTGACCTCAGTTCCGGGCTTCCACGGCTTCATCCAGTCGGAGGCTTTTTTGGTGTAGTCGATCTTCGTCCAGCTATCTCCCTTACGCAGATAGTGGGGGTGAAAATCGTCTTCCATCATGCTGCCGTCGTATTCAATGCCGCGCTCGAGCAGCAAATCGATCGTATTGGGGCTGAGCTCCCACCACGGCGCAATGTAGCCTCTCGGCTTCTTTCCGCTCATGCGCTGGATGATCTCAATCGACTTGTCGAGCACCGCCGCTTCCTGCTCCCGGTTCATCGCCAACGGGTTTTCATGAAGATAACCGTGTACGCCGAGCTCGTGACCGTCTTTGATGATCATCTCTCCAGCTTTCGGGAAGCTCTCCATTGAATGGCCGGTGACCTTCCACGTCGTCTTGATCCCGTAGCGCCTGTACATCTCCAAGAGTCGCGGAACCCCGCGCTTGGCGGCGAACACGCCGCGCGAAATGTCACAAGGGGAATCCTCACCGCCGAATGACCCAATCCAAAGAGAAACGGCATCGAAATCCGGATGGATACAAACCTGAATGTCTTTGACGGTAGTCATTACATGTTCCTCCCATGATCCCATTTGGCCGACGTCCAAAAAAATATTAGCGGCGCCCTCACACGTGCGCAATATCTTTGAGAATTATTCTTTCTTACCAAGAAAAAGCAGAGCAACTAAGCCGCGCACACGGATGTGGATCGAAGCGTAACACCCATGCTCCGCCAACTGGGCGAAGCCGATGCTGGTCGGATCGTCAAAAGCTGGGCCTACAAGTTGGGCTCCGGCGGAAAGCCCCCAGGGGTGAGGCCATTCGGCGCCGCCGCGACAGCCGGCAAGCCCGAAACTCCCGGCCGAACCAGTTGAATCGGCTGCAGGAGCCGGCTGCCCGTTGATTAAAATAATTTGCCCCGAGCGTGCGCCGGCATGATCGTGGCGCTAATGTCGTATTCCCACGAGGAAAGTTAATTTATAATCTGATCGAGCTAGCGAGAGCGACAATGGCCACCGTCAAAGACATTCAGATTTGCATCAACGTCCATTTTGACGCTGTCTCCCTCTGGATCGGTTCATTCGGCGGCGCGGATTCTCCATGTGACATTTCGCGCGGCGTGTTTGCCGCCAAGCGTGGCGTGCCGCGTTTGCTGGACCTGTTTAGCCGCTATGGGATCGTGACCACGTGGCACATTACTGGACATTCGATGGAGAGTTTTCCGCGCGCGACGGAAATGATCGTCAAGGCCGGGCACGAGATCGGGATTCACGGGTATACGCACGAAAATCCGATTGCGATGTCGCGGCAACAGGAAACCGACGTTCTGGATCGAGCGATCGAACTGGCAAAGTCGTTTACCGGAAAGCCGCCGAAGGCCTATGCCACGCCGTGGGCGGAATTCAGTGCAAGCACTCTGGATCTTCTACTGTCGCGCGGGTTCAGCCATGATTTCAGCATGATGGAAGAAGACTGCTACCCTTATTATCTTCGCGCAGGAGATCGCTGGACGAAGATCGACTACACCAAGAAGGCGGCGGACTGGATGAAGCCTTGGCAACCCGGCAAGGAAGTCGATCTCGTTGAAATCCCCTTAAGCTGGCATCTAGACGACGCACCTCCGACCATGTTTGTCAAAACTGCCCCAAACAGCCACGGCTGGGTGACGGGCCAGGCGCTCGGTCAGATTTGGCTCGACCATTTCGACTGGATCTATCGACACCACGACTACGCAATCTATCCGCTTTGCCTTCATCCCGATGCAGCTGGAAAACCGCATATCCTGACGGCGACCGAACGATTGATCCAGCACGCCATGTCGCATTCCGGGGTAAGGATGGTTACGCACGCCGAGATGGCCGCCGATTTCCGCCGGCGGGTGCCGTTCGGATCAAATATTTCCCTTGCAAGTAAAAGTGGCCTTTGATCCACCTTCCGTGGCCTGTCGCTGTCGAGTAATCTCGAAAGTTCGCCACGGCCCGCAGACCAACTGACGTCTTTCTGGTCACAGGCCAATTTGCA
>DASRRM010000225.1:0-21011 GCA_035695715.1 Tepidisphaeraceae bacterium | reverse complement strand
CAACCCTCACAGGCAAGGGCGAGCGACAAGCGCCAGCGATAATCGCGGGCGTGCGAAATCGCCCGACAGTTCTTGTGCGGAATAAAAAAGCGCGCATCCTTGTTTTGCCAGCCCTTGACAGGGTTGAAACAGGACGCAAAGCACGGATTTTGCAATCGAAGCTGTTCCCCTCTTCGTTTTTCTTCTTTGCGTCCGCTTTGCGCTCTTTGCGCCTTTGCGGTTTGAGAATTCGTCGCGCCGCGCGAGGATTACGCGCAACATTAATACAGGTAGCGGTACTCTGAAACCTGTGCCAGCCGATAAACAGAGGGTCTCGGAGGACCGCGACCCTGTGCCACCCGAAGCAGTGATGCAGCCGGCCGGCATCATCACCCGCGTCCCGGGCAACAACCAACTCGGACTCAAACCACACCCCGGCAATCTTGACACGCCTCCCGCATCGCCCTATCGTCGGCGAACTTTCGTGCCAGGCCGCCAATAGCGGTTTTCCCGCGTCGTCGCATGCGGAAAACCTCCAATAATTAGCTAAAATGCGACACCGATTCCAAAGCCTTGCGCTTTTGGAGCGGGCGGCCTGCATTTTTTCACTTTTATCACGGAGCAACCGCAATGGCCCTCAAGGTGGCAATTAACGGGTTCGGACGCATCGGTCGGCTGGTCTTTCGCGCAGGCCTGGAAAATCCCAATATCCAATTCGTCGGCATCAATGACCTGGTCAAGCCCGACTACCTCGCCTATCTCCTCAAGTATGATTCCACCCATGGCATGTTCAAGGGAAAAATCGGCCATGATGAGAACGGCATCATCGTGGATGGCAAACATTATCCCTGCCTCTCGGTGAAGAATCCGGCCGAGCTTCCCTGGGGCAAGCTGGAGGCGGATTATGTCGTGGAATCGACCGGCTTGTTCACCGATTACGCCGGCGCTGAAAACCATTTGAAAGCCGGCGCCAAGCGCGTGGTGATTTCCGCCCCCACCAAGGAGCCGGAAAAAGTCCCCACGCTGCTCATCGGCGTCAATGAAAAGAAATATGACCCCGCAGCCCACAAAGTCGTCTCCAACGCCTCCTGCACCACCAACTGTCTGGCCCCGATCGCCAAGGTGATCGACGATAACTTCGGCCTGGCCGAGGGATTGATGACCACGGTGCATGCGACAACCGCGACACAGCTCACCGTCGACGGCCCAAGCAAGGGCGGCAAGGACTGGCGCGGCGGCCGCGGAGCGCAACAAAACGTCATCCCCAGCGGCACCGGCGCGGCAAAAGCCGTGGCGCTGGTGCTGCCGCAGCTTAAGGGAAAGCTGACCGGCATGGCGTTCCGGGTTCCGCTGGCGGATGTGTCGGTGGTCGACCTGACGTTTAAGACGGCCAAGTCGACGAGCTACAAGGAAATCTGCGCCGCCATGAAGTCCGCCGCCGAGGGCGAGCTGAAGGGTATCCTTGGCTACACCAATGAAGAGGTGGTGTCGAGCGATTTCATTCACGACCCGCGCAGCAGCATCTTCGACGCGGGCGCCGGCATCGAATTGAACGCCAACTTCTTCAAGGTGGTGAGCTGGTACGATAATGAATGGGGCTATTCCAACCGCGTCATTGATTTGATGACGGTGATGGGGAAGAAGGATGGGTTGGTGAAGTAGGCAGCGGAAATGAGTAGGCGGAAGGAGAATACGTAGGCAGTAGGCAGAATGGTTATCCTCGCGAATCTTGTTTTCCTGACAAGAATTTTGCGCCAAGACCGCCAAGCGGCCAAGAGCGCCAAGAAAAAAATTAGTTCTGTCTTGGCATTCTTGGCTTCTTGGCGGTCTTGGCGCGTGCATTTGGTTGCAGCAGAGGCCGCGCAGAGTAAGTGTTTCAGTATGCCGGTAGCGCGAAACCGCGCAAGGTCTTTCTGCCTGCTGCCTACTGTCAACTTATTCTCCCCTCCCGTGTCTACTTTTCGCCTTCGGTCCGATAAGGTAACGAAGGTAAGGCGGCGATGGATCGCCGCGTTGAGCCGGGCGGGTGGGTTGCCGATCTTTGACGGGCGATTTGCGGTGTTGAAGCATTTGGGGAAAAGCTCTACACTTCACCCAGCCAGCAGTTCATGTTCATGGAGCATTACATGACCGTAACCGACGATGTAGCAGCGCGAGCGACCATTAAGAAGAATGTAAACGGGGCCGCCAGCAACGGCTCAGGGCAAGCGCCTTCGACAGGCTCAGGGCAGGTTTCCCCCGCCGAACGCCAGGCCGCCCTCGCCCGGCTGCGGATGATGATGCTCATACGTCGGTTTGAAGAACGCACTTACGTCGAATACTCGAACCCCAGAACGCTTGCCGACGGCACCAAGGAATTGAAGATCGGCGGATTTTGCCATCTCTATTCGGGCCAGGAAGCGATTGCGGCTGGAACCTCGGCCCTGTTCGACAAAAACCGGGACTATCTGGTTACCGGCTATCGGTGCCATGGCGCAAGTCTGGCGATGGGCATGTCGCCGCGGGCGGCAATGGCCGAATTGTTTGGCAAGGCCACCGGTTGCTCCAAGGGCAAGGGCGGGTCGATGCATCTGTTCGACGCCGAGGCCCATAACATGGGCGGGCATGGCATCGTTGGCGGGCAACTTCCCCTGGGCATCGGGATGGCCTTCACCCAATCCTACAAAAAAACCGGAGGCGTCACCTTTACCTTCATGGGTGATGGCGCAATCAACCAAGGCTCACACAACGAATCACTTAACCTTGCCAGCCTCTATAAACTTCCCTGCATCTTCGTGGTTGAAAACAATGGCGTGGCAATGGGCACGCAGGTCGAGCGATCCAGCGCCGAGCGCGATCTCGCTCAGCGCGGCTCGGGCTACAACATGCCGCACTGGAACGTCGATGGAAACGATGTGGACACGGTAATTCGCGAGTTCGGCAAAGCCGTCGATCGCGCCCGGGCCGGCGAAGGGCCGAGCTATATCGTGGCCAACACCTACCGCTTCCGCGGGCATTCGATGTCGGACGCGATGAAATATCGCGCCAAAGAGGAATTGGAAAAAGCCAAATCGCGCGACCCGATTACGATTTACCGCTCGCGCCTGAGCGAAGCCGGCGTGATCAACGACCTTCAAGCCGACGCAATGGAAGCGCAGGTGAATCAAGAGGTGGAAGAGGCCATCGTCCAGGCGGAGAACGACCCGCATCCGCCATTGGAAGACCGCTTTAATGACGTGCTGGCGGAGGTGTATCCGTATCAGCCGAAGTGAGGGGACTATGCCGGAAGAACTTAAATTTGACGCGGAACTGCAAAAGTGGATGAGCGCCGATCCGTTCGTACCTTTTTCGCTGATTTTTACAAGCGGTGATCGCTATCCGATTACCGATCCCGGGATGGCATTCCACGAGTCCCTTCAATTGGCGATTGGTCATACAGCCCTTGTGTTGATCATGCCGAGGCAAGGCATACAACTGGTGCGGAAGAATCAGATAACGGCGGTACATGTGCATGAGAGGGTCTGATTTGCCGGGAAGACGATTGCTTAGCCAAAACACCAACGACTGATTTTTATGCCAGAAATGCAATTCCGACATGCTCTCCGCGCCGCGATGGTCGAAGAGATGGACCGCGATGAGAACGTCTTTCTCATGGGCGAGGAAGTCGCTCAGTACAACGGCGCATACAAAGTATCCGAAGGGATGCTAGATCGTTTCGGCCCGCGCCGGGTGATCGATACGCCCATCAGTGAGACCGGCTTTGCCGGGCTGGGCGTTGGGGCGGCCATGACCGGGCTGCGGCCCATCATCGAATTCATGAGCTGGTCGTTCACGCTGGTCTGCCTCGATCAACTTGTGAACAACGCCGCCAATATCCGCTATATGTCCGGCGGGCAGTTCAAAATCCCCATGGTTTTTCGCGGCGGCAACGGCATCGCCCACCAGCTTGGCGCAACTCACAGCCATCGCGTCGAATCGATCTACGCCCGCATTCCGGGATTGATCGTCGTGGCGCCCAGTACCCCCGCCGAAGGCAAGGGACTGCTCAAGAGCGCCATTCGTTGCGACGATCCGGTCATCTTCCTGGAATCGGAGAAGATGCTGAATGAAAAGGGCGATGTTCCTGACAGCAGCGACTACACGCTGCCGCTGGGCGTTGCCAATGTCGAAAGGCAAGGCAGCGCCGTCACCGTCATCAGCTATGGCCGGCCGCTGCAGCGCGTTGTGCGGGCGGCGGTCGATGCGCTGGTGAAAGATCATGGCATTGATGTTGAGCTGATCGACCTGCGCACGCTTCGCCCGCTCGACACGCAAACCATCGTTAACTCCATCAAGAAAACCAACCGCTGCGTCATCGTCGACGAAGACTGGGGATATTGCGGCATGGGCTCCGGCATCCTCTACAAAATCCAGGAGCCGTGCTTTGATTACCTCGACGCCCCCATCAAATACGTTCACAGCGACGAGATTCCCGTCCCCTTTAACCACTACATGGAAGAAGCCATGATGCCCAGCGTGGACCGGATCGTGTCGGCTGTGAAGGAAGTGTGCTATCGCTGAACTCAATGAAGAGTGAAGAATGAGGAATTGCCATTCTTCATTCTGCATTCTGCATTCTGCATTCTTCACTCCTCATTCGGAGCCTCCCATGCCTTTCCCCATCACCATGCCGCAATTGTCCGACACCATGACGGAAGGAACCGTCGTGAAATGGCGAAAGAAGGAGGGGGACAAGGTTAAAGCGACCGAAGTGATTGCCGACATTGAAACCGACAAGGCGACAATGGAGATGGAATCGTCTGAAGCGGGGACGATGGCCGTGTTGCTGGTGGCCGAAGGCGCGAAGGCGCCGGTGGGCCAGGCGATCGCGGCATTGGCGGTGGGCAGCGAAAATCCGGCGGATGTTAAGAAACAGTTTGCCGCCGGCGCAATAGCCGCTCCGCCCGCAGTTGCCAAAGTTGAAGCCAAGGCCCCCGCCGCCAAAGCACCGGCGATGGCATCAGCCGCACCGACTCCCAGCACCTTTGCCGCCGCCAGTATGGGCGAAGTTCACGAACCGGACGACATCGGCCACGGCGCGACGCGCCAAACGCCCACGCCCGTCCCTCCGCTGCCGGCCGGCAATGGCAATGGTCATGGCAATCGCGTGTTCGCATCGCCGCTGGCAAAGCGCATCGCGGCGGACAAGGGGTTTGACCTCGCGCAGATTTCGGGCACCGGCCCTGGTGGCCGGGTCGTGCAGCGCGACGTGATGAGCTTCCAACCCAAAGCCGCCCCGGCCAAATCCGCCGAGCAGGCTGCCAAGGCCGCCGCCGAGCTTCCCGTTCGAGTCGCTCGCGGCGAAAAAGAGTTGATCCCCTTCACGAAAATGCGTGCCGCCATCGGGAAGGCTCTGCAAAAATCGAAACAAACCGTCCCGCATTTCTATGTCACCGTCGATGTAGACATCGAAGAGTTGACCACCCTTCGCGGCCGGATGAACGAACTGCTCAAAGCCGAGAACATCAAGCTCTCCATCAGCGACTTTATCGCCAAGGCCGCCGCCGTCGCCCTGCAAAAGCACCCGGGAGTGAACGCGCACCTGAGCGACGAAGGCATCACGCGATTCGGCGACGTGAACCTCGGCATTGCCGTCGCCATCCCCGACGGCCTGATCGTCCCCGTCCTTCGCGGGGTCGATCAAATGGGCCTGAAGGAAATCCGCGTAAGAAGCGAAGACCTCATCAAACGCGCCCGCGCCCAAAAACTGAAGCAAGATGAAGGACGAGGCGCAACCTTCACCATCAGCAACCTCGGCACCTTCGGCGTGCGCGAATTCAGCGCCATCATCAACCCGCCGGAAGTGGCGATTCTGGCCGTCGCCGGCGCGGAGAAGCGAGCCGTCGTTCGCGGCGACGCGATCGTCCCGCGCACGATGATGTCGCTGACGATGTCAGCCGATCATCGCGCGGTCGATGGAGCGTTGGCGGCTGAATTCCTGCGGACGCTCAAGGGATTGCTGGAAGAGCCGGGGATGATGCTGGCGTGAGGCGTCATCGCTGCATAGACTGACATTGAGGTTCTTATGCTCAAATCCGTTGAGGGCATCTTCCGAAATGGACGAGTGGAACTACTCGAAACTCCCGTCGCCGTCGAGGGAGCCCGTGTGGTGGTAACCTTCATGTCAACGGGCCAGGTGGACCTGGCTGATCGTGGCATCGACGCATCGCAAGCCGCGGATCTCCGGGGTCGACTTAAATCCTTCGCCCCGGAATGGGAACTGCCCGAAATGGACGTCTACGATTACCCCTAGGTGCGGCGACCTGGAAACGGTTATGCAGGAAATGCACCATGGGCGAAATTCGCGAAAAAGTGCGATTGACCAACCTTGCCGACACTGTCGTCCGGCCCAAGGGCGGCAAAAAGGGTAGGAAAGCCCGATCGATGGAAATCGAAGCCGTCGTGGATACGGGCGCGGTCATGTCAGTCATTCCCGTTCATATCGTGCAGAAATTGGGCCTCGAAATTCGCGCTCGCCGGATGGCACGCTACGCGGACGGAAGAACCGAGGACGTGGGCATCACCAGCGGCGTTTTGTTCGAGATCCAGGGTCGCGATACAATCGAAGAGGCCCTCGTGCTGGGCGATCAGGTTCTGATCGGGCAAACGGTTTTGGAGAAACTCGATCTGCTCGCAGACTGCGCCGGACGTAGATTGATGCCCAATCCGGATCGCCCAAATCAACCGGTTATTATGATCAGGTGATCGCAGGCAAAGTCGAGTTCAGAGTCGCGGTATCGCTGCGATTTAAGCGAACTACGGCACGAACCAGTTCTGGCACTTCAAATTGGGAACAGCGGCAAAATCCTTGTCCGTTGTGAGCAGAACAAGCTGATATCGCAATGCGACGATCGCGATGAACGCGTCGACCGTTTCCAATTGCCTCCCTTGCCGCCGCAGTGACCGTTGTAGGGCGGCAGCGCTTTCCGCATCGGCTTCGTCGGGCACGTAGCAAACAAAATTGGGCCGCAGGGCCGACCATTCCACGACATTCTGTTTTGCGCGAGGGAGCAAGCCGATTCCGAAGAGCGTCTCCGCGACGACCGGAACCGTGATGGCGAAAGTATCGCCTCTTTGAAGCCGTTGCAGAACACGATGTCGCAGTGGGTTCGTCAGCGTGACAAGCGTGCCTGCATGATTTGTATCTAATAAATAGTCGCCCATGATTCCCGCTCACTCGCGTCCCTCGGCGATATCATTCGCTCTGGTGACGGCCTTCATTTCGGCTTCGATTGCCGCCCAATCCCGGTTCCAGGCTTCTTCATCGAAATTCGGATCTTCGGGTATGGCACGCAGCGCCGCCGCCAGGTCGCCCGTCGCATGCCGGATCGACGCCGGGTTTGGCGGCATCGCCTGTATCTTCTTCACCAGTTCTTCCAGTGAAAGCTCGTCGGGGTCTTCGGCCGCCTCACTCAAAACGTTGAGCGCGAATTGCTCGACAGTCAGATGTTGTCTTTTGGCGCTGCATTCCAAGCCGGCGGCCAATTTATCGTCCAGCGTGATTGTGATTGGCATGGTACACCTCGCCTGACAGGGACTTCGCTGATCTCACGACGTTTCAACCGGTTTCCAATTCTATCAACCAAAACAGCACGGGAACAGTCCCGCCGCGGTCCGGCGGTCATTGCCTCGCCCTTATAAACCCCTAGAATCTCGCGTTCTTATTTACGGAGATTCTTTCGATGCCTGCTCAAATCACGATGCCGCAGTTGACTGACACCATGACCGACGGCGTCCTTGTCAAATGGCTCAAAAAAGAAGGCGACAAGGTCAAGCTCGGCGATGTCATCGCGGAAATCGAAACCGACAAAGCCGTCATGGAATATGAAGCCTCCGAAGACGGCACGCTGGCCGCGTTGGTGGTGAAAGATGGAGACAAGGTTCCCGTCGGCGCGCCGATCGCGGTGCTGGCGCGCGGGAGCGAGAAGGTGGAAGACGTAAAAAAACAGTTCAGCGCCAAAGTATCGGCGCCTGTTGCGGTTTCGACGACCGCTGAAGCGGTCGAACCGGCTCCTCGGGGATCTGCTCCACCAAAACCACAAACCCCTGCTACGCCCCCCGCCCCAAAGCCCGCTACCGGAATGCCCATCGTGCAAAAACCGGCCTCCGCGCCGGCACCATCTCCCGCCCCGGCCAAGGCCGCCGTCAAATATGACTGGGACATCATCGTCATCGGCGGCGGTCCCGCCGGCTATGCCGCCGCGATTCGCGCGGGGCAATTGAAAAAGCGCGTTCTGTGCATCGAGAAGGAAAACCTGGGCGGCACCTGCCTGAACTGGGGCTGCATTCCCACCAAATCCCTCCTCGAAGATGGCGCGTTCGTCCATAAGATCAAGCACGATGCCGGCAAACATGGCGTAACCCTCCAGGGCATTCAGGTCGACTTTTCCAAAATCATCGGACGCAGCCGGAAGATTGCCGACGAACTGAAAAACGGCATCGGCTTTCTCTTCTCCAAGAACAACGTCAAGCACGAAATCGGCACCGGGCAGCTGCTCGCCGCCCATAAGGTGCGGATGACCACGAAGGATGGCACCAGGGACGTTTCGGCTGATCATGTGATCATCGCCGTCGGGGCGCGCTCAACGCAATTGCCATTCGCCCCGTTCGACGGCAAGCGCATCATCGGCTCGCGCGAGGCGATGACGCTGGCGGCCATGCCAAAGAAAATCGCCATCATCGGCGCGGGGGCGATTGGCTGCGAATTCGCGGATTTTTACAACGCCGTCGGCGCACAAGTCGTGCTGATCGAGTTTCTGCCGAACCTGCTGCCGATCGAAGATGAGGAAGTTTCGCGCGTTCTTAAGAAGACCTTCGAATCGCGCGGCATCGCCGTTCACCTCGGCACAAAAACCGAAAAAATCGACAAGACCGACACCGGCGTGAAACTCACCCTCTCCGGCGGCACGACCGTCGACGCCGACGTGGTGCTGGTTGCCGTCGGCGTCACCGCCAACATAGAAAACCTCGCCGCGCCCGAGGCAAAACTCGAAATAGCCAACAAGCGGGTGAAGACCGATCACGCGTACAAGACCAACCTGGAAAATGTCTGGGCGGTTGGCGATTGCATCAGCATGCATTGGCCGGAATATATGTCGATGGGCGGCTATCGCCATCCCGACCTCGCCCACGTGGCCCATCACGAAGCCGTCGCCGTCGTCGAGCGCATTTGCGGCGTTGGCCATCACACCATCGATTACAAATTCATCCCCGGCTGCACCTACACGCACCCGCAGGTGGCGAGCATGGGCTACACCGAGCAAAAGGCCCGCGAAGCCGGCAAGGAAATCAAGGTCGGCAAATTCCCCTTCACCGCCAGCGGCCGCGCGAAGGCCGCCGGCGAAACCGCCGGCTTCGTAAAGCTCATCTTCGATAAAAAATACGGCGAACTTCTGGGCGTTCACATGATCGGCGAAAATGTGACAGAGCTATTGGCCGAGCTGGTATTGGCGCGCTCGCTTGAAGCGACCGAAGAAGAGATTCTCTCGGCGATGCACCCCCATCCAACGATGAGCGAAGCGGTGATGGAAGCGGCGGCCGTGGCGGATCATAAGGCGATTCATATTGTGTGAATGGCGCGGGACGCATTCTTTCTCCTTTCTCAAAGAAATCGCGAAATCGCAAGCGACAACCATGCGGATACGGAAAACGCCGATTTCGGGGCCGCCGATAAGTCGCTTCGCGATTTCGCGATTAATTCCTAAGAGCGCGAGGTATCGCCGGATGCGTCGATTGAACGTCCGCAATGGTCAACGTTAGAAAATCTCCCTTGCAATCCCCGATCACAAATCGAAAATCCCGCCCCGTGAGCAGATCGGGTGCATATGTTCGCTGGACTTTTATCGTCCTCTGGATCGTCGCCCTCATCGCGGCTTTCGCCCTCGACCGCCGCATCGCCCAATGGGTTCACGACGCCGTTCCCGTGAATAAAGACGCCCGACTCACGCACCGCCTCCTCTTCGTCCTGAAACTGCCCGGCGTCTTCTGGTTCACCCTCGCCATCGCCGCCCTGCTGGCAATCTTCCACCGCCGCCGATTCCATGCGGCGCTGGCACTGATTCTCAGCGCCGGCGCCGTGGGCCTGGCGTACAGCATCATCAAATGGATCGCCGGCCGACATCGCCCGTTTAAAGGTCCGGGCAGGAATGTCGATCCGTTCGGGTTTCATCCTTTTCCACGCGGCGTTCGCGGCTTGTTCGATCCGGAAAATGCGCTCTGCTTTCCATCAGGCCATGCCTCGCTGGCCTTTGCGACGGCGATGTGCCTGGGGATTCTGATGCCGCGGGGAAGGTGGGTTTTCTTCACGATTGCGCTGATTACCGCCGCCGAGCGCGTTATGGAAAACGCCCATTATCTGAGCGATGTCGTGGCGGGCGCGGGGTTGGGAACGCTGTTGGGCTGGTCGATCACCCGCGAAGTCCTGCGGCGGGGAGTTTTCGATATTTCAGTAGGGCGCGGTGTCGCAGAGAAGTGATTTCTAAACGACATTGCGCAACTCGTGTAGGGTCCGCACCGCGGACCATTCCGTTTGAGATGGGATAAGACGGTCCGCGGTGCGGACCCTACGAAGATTCGAAACGCCTAATCGCGCAAGGTCATTTAGCGCATTGTGCTATGAGCACATGCACACGAATCCGCGTCCTCGCTGTCGCTCGTCCACGGCGTGATGGCGTTGGTGTGAAGGCGGACTTTCGCTGTGGACTATTATCAATCCACGCCGTGGACGAGCGCAAGCGAGGACGCGGATGGGGCGGAGTGGTCACGACCTGTGATCTGCGAAGTTTTATGTGACACGATCCCATGAAGAAATAATTTTCTCCCCCGCTATACTGCTCGAATCTAAATCGCCCGCTTCGTAGGATGGCTCGCCCATGACGGAGGATCCGTATTTATCGCTGGTGATACCGGCTTACAACGAGCAGGAGACGCTCGCCGAGCTGCTCCGCCGGGTGAATGCTGCGCTGGCGCAGATCGGCAAACCCTTTGAAGTCCTCATCGTCGACGATGGCAGCACCGACAACACCCCCCGCCTGCTGGATGATGCCATGACGACTTACCCGTGGCTGCGCGTTTTGCGCATGCAGCGCAATGGCGGACAGAGTGCGGCGTTCGACGCCGGTTTTCGAGCGGCTCGCGGGCAGGTGATTGCCACCATCGACGCCGACTTGCAGAATGATCCCGAGGAAATCCCGCGGTTGCTGCCGATGCTCAATGGCGTGGACATGATCAACGGCTGGCGTCGCGATCGGCAGGACACGCCGATGCGTAAATTGCAATCGCGCATTGCCAATCGAATCCGCAACTGGATCAGCCAGGAAACCATCCAGGATTCGGCCAGCAGTTTGAAGGTCTACAAACGCCATTGCCTTGAAGGCATCCAGCTTTACAAGGGGATGCATCGCTTTCTGCCGACGCTGGTGAAGTTGCGCGGGTATTCGGTGGAGGAGGTGCCGGTGAAACATTCGCAGCGCTATGCCGGGACGGCGAAATATGGATTGCGGAATCGGGCGCTGCGGGCATTTGTGGATTTGTTTGCGGTGAGGTGGATGAAGAGCCGGTATTTGCGCTACAACGTCGACGAAGTGCGAAGGGATTGTCGAGGGGAACGAACGTGATTTCACCGACCGGTGAAATTGACGAACTCCTAGCCGCGGTATCGGCCGACCCGCTACCCGCGCTTCTTGAGCGCCTCAAGACGGAAAAGCGCGCGGCCGAGAACTTCGCGAAAACGCAGGTTGATCCGGTTAGACGTCAGATGTTTGAATACACGCAATCGCTTCATGGCCTCATATTCTGGTTAACCAGCAGGTCACGACCGCGGAACTGTGCGTGTTTTTGTAAGTTTCAGCCGCTCACTGAATCATTAGTGAGACGGCATATGCTTGATGAAAAATTGTTGCGTGCATTTGACCCATAAGTTCTCCGCTTAATGGGAAAAAATACCCTGGGTCGCGCTGCTTGCATCGCGAAAACAAATATATATCATCTGCGTTAGTAATTCGATCCCCGCGGCTTACTCGCCTGCTTTTTCTCAAGGATCCGGCTCATGATCGGCAACTCCCTCACCGTCATTCCCTCCCATGGCCCCCACGTGCTGGCTAAGGGCGTGGAGCATATCCCCGTGACCGTCTACGCCTCCAGCGCGCAGGCCAGCAAGGCCGTGGCGCAGGAGATCGCGGCGCTCATCAATCTCAAAGCCGCCCGCGGGGAGAAGACCGTCCTTGGCCTGGCCACCGGCTCGACCCCCACCGGCGTTTACAACGAACTGGTTCGGCTGCACAAGGAAGAGGGCCTGTCGTTCAAAAACGTCATCACGTTCAACCTCGACGAATACTGGCCGATGAATCCCGATGATCTACAAAGCTATCGGCGATTCATGAACGAGCATCTGTTCGATCATGTCGACATCCTGCCGGAAAATGCGCATGTGCCCGATGGCACCGTGCCGCTGGAGAAGGTCGGGCAGTTTTGCGTCGAATACGAACGCATGATGCAGGCGGCGGGCGGGTTGGATTATCAGATTCTTGGCGTAGGCCGAACCGGGCATATCGGCTTTAACGAGCCCGGCTCGCCGCGCGACAGCAAAACGCGATTGATCACCCTCGACCGCGTGACGCGCATGGACGCGGCCAGCGATTTCTTCGGCGAATGGAATGTCCCGCGAAAAGCCATCACCATGGGCGTCGAGACGATTCTGTCGGCAAAGACGGTGGTGCTGCTGGCGTTTGGCGAGCATAAGGCGTTGCCAATTCGGCGGGCGGTGGAAGGGGAAATCTCCTCCACGGTTGCCGCCAGTTATCTTCAGGAGCATCCCTCGGCGCGCATCGTTCTCGATACCGCCGCCGCTTCGGAACTCACGCGTTTCAAGACGCCGTGGCTGCTTGGCCCGCTCGATCAGTTCAGCATGCAGTGGGATGCGCGAACCACGCGCACCGCCGCGACGTGGCTGGCGATGACTCTGAAAAAGCCGCTGCTGAAACTCACCGATGAAGATTACAACGAGCATGGCCTGCAGGAACTTCTGAGCCATCGCGGCAGCGCCTACGACATCAACATCGAAGTTTTCAAATCGCTGCAATCGACCATCACCGGCTGGCCCGGCGGCAAGCCCGCCAATCCCATGCGCCACGTCCCCAACCCGACCCATTTCAACCCCTGGGTCGGCCAGGCGCGCGAAACGCCGGGTCCCGCCCCCACCGAAGACGCCGCCGGCGCAAAATCGATTTACCCCAAGCGCGTGGTCGTCTTCAGCCCGCATCCCGATGACGATGTCATCTCCATGGGCGGCACATTCATCCGCCTGTGCGAACAGGGACACGATGTTCACGTGGCGTATCAAACCTCGGGCAACATTGCCGTCTGGGATGACACGGCCGTTCGCCATGCGGATTTCGTGGCGGAGTTTTCCCGCGCATTTAACCTTGGCCCGGAGCGTGCCGACGCGATTGAGCAGCACGTTCTGAACTTCATCCGCCATAAAAAACCGGGACAGGTGGACAGCCCTGAATTGCAGCAAATCAAAGGATTGATCCGCCGGACCGAAGCCCGCGCCGGCGCGCGGTATTCCGGCGTAAAGCCGGAGAACATTCATTTCCTGGACATGCCCTTTTATGAAACCGGCCGGGTTCGCAAGGAACCGCTGAGCGAAAAGGACATTCAAATCATCGTTGACCTGCTGGAAAAGGTTCAGCCGCACCAGATTTACGCCGCCGGCGATTTATCCGACCCGCACGGGACCCACCGCGTCTGCCTGGCCGCGATTCTGGAAGCGTACAAGCGACTGAAAAATCGCGAATGGATGGCACACTGCGAGCTTTGGCTCTACCGCGGCGCATGGCAGGAATGGGGCGTGCATGAAATTGAGATGGCCGTCCCCCTCAGCCCCGATGAGGTGCTGCGCAAGCGCATCGCCATCTTCAAGCACGAGAGCCAGAAGGACAAAGCTTTGTTCCCCGGTCCCAGCGACCCGCGCGAATTCTGGCAGCGCGCCGAAGACCGCAACCGCGCCACCGCCGAGCTATATGACAAGCTGGGATTGGCCGAGTATGAGGCGATTGAGGGATTCGTGAAGTGGAAAGAGGTGGAGTGAACTGGCGCGCTTTGCTACGATATGACCATGGCAACGATCGCCACGACAATGCCAGTTGGTACAGCGCATCCCGCACCGGCAAATGGTCCGGTACCGCGAATTTTGCCGAACGGGCTGAGCAGCGCGGTTTTTCTTCGGCGATTTTCGGTTCGCGAATATCAACGCATGATCGATGAGGGGTATTTCGCGGGTGATGAGGCATATGAACTAATCGAGGGCTTGATCGTTCATAAAATGGCGCGCGACCCCATTCATGACGCCTGCCTTGCAAACGCCAACCGGGTGCTGGCGGCGCTTTTGCCAACGGCCGGCTGGCATTTTCGCGTGCAGTCGGCGGTTGTTGGCGTCGACAGCCAGCCCGAGCCGGACCTGGCCCTGACACGTGGCGTCGAATTCGATTATCTCGCCCACCATCCCGAGGCCGATGATGTGCCATTGGTGATCGAGGTATCCAATAGTTCCCTGGCGGATGACCGCGCCTGGAAGAGCCGCGTCTATGCCAGTGCGCGCTTTGACGTCTATTGGATTATCAACCTGATCGATTCGCGGGTTGAAGTTTATTCCGATCCATCCGGCCCCGACTCCGCCCCGGCGTACCGCCGGCGCGATGATTATGTGATGGGACAATCCGTTCCATTCAACGTCCCGCCGGCTCCGGGAAAGACCGTTTTAGTCCGCGATCTTTTGCCTCCGGCGGTGCGGAGCTAAGCAATGACGCTGCTTCGTTCCTGAAGCTCCTAACAAAATGCCGAAAGTAAACGCCACGACGCCAAGGACTCCAGGTAAGGCCGCCAAAAAATTCGATGGATTTTCTCCTCTTTCCGAACTTGGCGTTCCTGGCGTCTTGGCGTTCAAGCGATTTTGTTAGGAGCTCTTAGCTTAGATCGTATCCCATTTTGGAATCTTCCTCCTCATGAAGCTTAATTCCCACCCCATCGCCGTCTGTAGCTGGTCATTGCAACCCAAAGGCATGGCGGACCTCGTCAGCAAGGTTCAGCAACTGGGGCTGGCGCACATGCAGCTTGCCCTGGGAAAGCTGGTCACGCTCGATGGCCCCAAACGCGACGCCGAACTGGCTCATCTCCAATCCTCCGGCATCGAGCTTACCGGCGGCATGATGTCATTCGCCGGCGAAGACTACGCCAGCATCGAGCGCATTCGCCAGACCGGCGGCTTTGTGCCCGCCAGCGAATGGCCGTTGCGAAAACGCCTTTCCATCGAAGGGGCAAAACTGGCCAAACAGCTTGGCGTGAACACGATTACATCCCACGTCGGCTTCGTGCCGCCGCCGGGGGATGCGCGATATCAGCCGATCGTATCGCGGATTCGTGAATTGGCCGGCGCGGTTGCCGATCACGGCGTCGATCTTCTGATGGAAACCGGGCAGGAGCCGGCCGCCGAGCTTTTGCATTTTCTTCACGACCTGAATTGCCCCAACGTGCACATCAATTTCGACCCCGCCAACATGATTCTGTATGGCGCGGGAGATCCGATCGCCGCCATCAAAATCCTCGGCCCGCACATCCGCCACGTTCACGTAAAAGACGGCACGCCATCCAATAGACCCGGCGTGGAATGGGGCGCGGAAGTGCCGTTCGGCACGGGAGACGTCGGGGCGAAGCGATTTATTTCCGCGTTGAACGAAATCAAGTACACCGGGCCGCTGGCCATCGAACGCGAGGCGGGGAACGATCGGATGGGGGATGTGAAGATCGCGATTGAGACTCTTACACAATCGACCGGGGGTGGTTGATCTCGTTTGTGGAACCTGCATCTGTCCCCTCGGACTACGCAAGTCTCTCCAAGCCGGGTCAAGCGCAGCGCCGGCCCGGATCCGGACGCGTTCTCGTATCCGGGTTGGGATATGGACACGGCCTGGACCCGAATCGAAACTCCCATCCGAATCCGGGCCGGCGCTGCGCTTGACCCGGCTTGGAGGGTAAAATCCATCCATGCAGTTATCAGCGCTTATCGAGCAGATGGAATCCATCGCCCCCACCCGTCATGCCGAGTCGTGGGATAATGTCGGGCTTCTCGCCGGCGATCCCTCCCAATCCATCAGTAACGTTTTACTCACCATCGATTACACGCGCGAGGTTGCCGACGAGGGGAAGAAGCTCGGCTGCGACGCGGTGATTGCTTATCACCCGCCGATCTTTAAGCCGCTGAAAAGCATCACGGCACCGAGCCTGATCTACGACGCCATTCGTCGCGGCGTGGCGATTTATTCGCCGCACACGGCGTTGGACGTTGCCGACGGCGGGACCAACGATGTCCTTTGCGATCTGCTCGGGCTGGTCGAGCGGTCGCCGTTGAAAATTGTTGAGACCAAATCTTCGCAACTGAAGCTGGTGACGTTCGTGCCGGAATCGGCGGTGGACGCCGTCAGCGCCGCACTCTTTGCCGCCGGCGCTGGACGTATTGGCAACTATTCGCAATGCAGCTTCCGCTCGCCCGGCATCGGCACGTTTTTCGGCGAGGCCGGGTCCAACCCCGCCGTCGGCGAGAGCGGAAAGCTCGAGCGCGCCGACGAAATCCGCATCGAGACGGTTGTCCCGGCCAATCGAATCGCACAAATCGTCGCGGCTTTGCGCGCCGCCCATCCCTACGAGGAACCTGCCTTCGACCTGCTTCAATTGGCCGCTCCCCCCGAGCCCCGCGGCATGGGCCGGATCGGAACTTTGCCCGCTTCGGTTGAGTGTGCGGCGTTATTCGAGCGGCTGAAGAAGGACCTGGAAATCCCTTCCCTGCTGGTCGCCGGCCCCGCTGCCGGCCCGATCAAACGCGTTGCCGTCTGCGCCGGCGCGTGCGGCGATCTGCTCGACAGCGCCATCGCCCAAAAAGCCGACCTCTACATCACCGGCGAGATGCGTCACCACGACGCCCTCAAAGCCGCCGCGGCGGGATTGACGGTGGTCTGCACGCTTCATTCCAACAGCGAGCGCATCACGCTGAAACGGCTGAAGGATCGGCTTGAACAGAGCCTGCCAGGTCTGCGCCTGCATCTCAGCGCCGCCGATCGGGATCCGTTTGTGATTCACTAATTGATCGGCCGGAACTGGAACTGCAATAGAGAATGAGACATTTTGGTGAAACCGCGATTGCTTGGGAACGGGGTCATTTCTCCCTTGGTTCGGTTTTTGTAGAATGGGCGTACTCGCCCACCACGTTTTTGGCGGCACATGGAAATGGTGGGCGGGTACGCCCACCCTACGAAAAACTCTTGCGTCGAACGTGTATAACGCCAAGCGTATCAGAATCGCTCCGATCCGCCGAACGCGATTCGCGTTTCACACCGCGCCCGGCGCCAATGTTCCTGCGTTTCGTGTTCCCTTCGAGAAATAACGGTCAATCGTCGCCTGCGACGGCGGCGGCGTAATCAAGGAGACGAGCCACACCAGCAGAATAGAGCCAATTGTCATCGGCGCCACCATGCTGAATCCGATGAAGCTCAGTTTCCCGATTTCGGTCATGAACAGGATATGGAATGAGCCGATGTGCAGAATGACTTGGCCGGGTTTGTAATGATGGAGCCCTTCGCCATAGACCATGAATGCGACGCATGCGCCCACCCATAGCGTGCAGGCCAGCAATCCCCATTTGGTGCTGCGCTTCCAGAACAACGCGGCCACCATCATCGGCGCAAGCGCCGCGAAGCCGGAGAACGCATACGTGACGGCCAAATCAAAAATAGGCGGCCTGCCCAATGCAATGATATAGGCGATGCCGTTGATGATAATGATAAATGAGCGCCCCATGTTGACCACGGTCCTGTCGCTCAGTCCCTTGCGGCCGGCGTAAAAGTTGAAGATGTCCTTGGTAAACATCGTGCTCAGGCCAAGAATCTGGTGGCAATCCGAACCCATGACAGCCGAGATAATGCCGGCGGCCAGAAGGCCCGCCAAAAACTCCGGCACATATTCCTTCAGCATTTCCAGCAGCACGAAATCGGAATTGTATGATGCGACCTTGCTCCAGGCGGCTTGCACAGTTGGGCTCTTCATCGCGTTCAAACGTTTTACCGCCGACATCGTGGTAAATTTTTCGTCCGCGACTGACTCTTTGGCTCTCGCGTTCGCCATCGTGTCGAGCTTTTCGTCGGGGACAAACTTTTCAGATCTCACGTCCGCCAAAAGCGACTCGATTTGCATAGACAGCGTCGCCGCCGCCGCTTCCTCGGCCTTGGCCGCCGGATCATTTCTCGCAAGTTTGGCCGGTACTGCTCTTGCGCCGGCGTCAGCCTCGTTGAGTGCCGAGTTCAATCCGATCAGAAAAGGCTCGGCGCGCTTGCCCGGCTCGGCGGTCTTCCCGCCCGTTTCCAGCCATACCTTCAGCAACTCCGACTTGGCCGAGACTTCTTCCTTCACACTGTTGTTCCGCCCTTGAGCTTTCGGCACGTTCTGCCCCAGCGCGCCAAGGTAAACACACGGCAGCCAGATCGCCATGATGCACAGCGGATAGAGCACGACCGTCTTCTTGAATGCGGTGACCTTTTTCGCGGTGAAGCACATCATCGACATGTGAGGAAACATGATCGATGACAGCGGAATCAGCATGAAGCTGAGAAACACCTGCCAGGGAATGCGCTCGCGCGTCAGAAGGGTGATCGGCCTTGCAAATGGACTTGGCGGCGTGGTGGAATGTGGCAGCGGCGCATTCAGCTTGCTCTTGGCCATCGAATCCACCGTGCCGTGGAATCCGCCCGGCATATGCCGGTCAATCCACCAGAACGCGACAATGCCGAACGCAATAAACAGAATCGTCTGAAGCACATTCACCCAAACCGCCCCGCGCATCCCGCCGAAGAAAACGGTGGCCATGACGATAAGCGCGACGATCGCTCCGCCGATGGGATAGGAAATCTTGCCGTTGGTGAGCGATTGAAGGATCGTTCCGCCGCCGTCGATGCTGATGATGAGATATGGCACGAGCATGGCCGCGGTCACCAGGAAGATGATGGTGCCGATGAAGGAGCAATCGTAGCGGTCGCGGAAGAAGGAAACCTGCGTGACGTGGCCAAAGCGCTTGCCGACGGCCCACAGGCGGGTGCCGATGAAAAAGAGGGTGAGCGGGATGACCAGAGCGGAGCTGGTGGCCATCATGCCGAACACGCCGATGCCGATTTTATATGACATTCCCGAGCTTCCCAGAATGGCGAAGGCGGTCATGTTGGTGGCGAAGAGGGAGAGGAAAAAGAAGATCGAGCCGATGCTTCGGCTGGCGAGGAAGAAGTCCTCGCCGGTGGTTTTCCCCCGGCGAAACGCGAACACGCCGATGTACAGCACCACGGCCAGGTAGACAAAGATCACGATTGCCGGAAGCCATTGCATCATGGAAAAGTGCTCCAAGGGGAGAGTTGCGAATGCAGAATGCAGAGTGCAGAGTTCAGAATGAAAAGTGCGGAATGAAGAATTCGCGAGTAATGCTTTTAGCCAGCACTCGGAATTCAGCACTCAGCACTTGTTCAATGTCCTTCACCCAGTTCGGCGGCTTTTGCCTCGGGGGTTTCGGGCTGGGCGTCTTCGAGGTATTTGGGCCATGCGAAAATGACCAGCAGCGCCAGTAAAATGGCGGCGGCCACGCAATACGCCGCGTGATACCACAGGCCGACCGGAAGAAATCCACCCAGGAGTGGCTCGGTTTCTTTCCAATTCCAGAAATCCTGGTGAACGACGATCAGGGCGACGGTTAGAACCAGCAGAATCCATTTCATGGCCAGATGTCTCCAATTCGTTTCGAAGCAGCTTGATAACAATCGCAGCACACCGCGGCGCCGGTTCTGAGGTAGTCCTCAGCGTGGCCTGCGGCCGTCACCAAAACACGGGCCCAATGCGGCGCGGGAATCTTGTTCAAAAACAAGAAATCGAGAAATCCTTGAAGAGCCGGATTCTTCAAAAACGCGCGTCGGACATTTTGTACAGCCTGGCACTCGTTCGGACAAATGTTGCTACTCCGATCTTTCCCCGGGCGTTGCCGGATTCCAGATTCATATGGTCACGGCCCTGCCGATCTCTTAAGATCGTTCGGCAAAGGACCACCGCGACCGGTCAGCAGGCGCGAAGGAATTGGGAGGCGAGTTGGAAGGCGAGGAACTGACACCCGAACAAAAATTCGCCGCCGAGGACGCGGCCACGATGGTGCCCCGCGCGCTGATGAAAGGGAAGGAGCCGGAGGCGATCGTGGCGGATCTTGTGCGCCTGGGCTGGTCGGCGCAAGCGGCCCGGCACCAGGTCGCCACCGCCGTCGAGGATCTGCGCCGCTTTCACGAATCTCCCGAATCACGCCAAGCGCTCGTTCAGGAAGCCAGACGGCAACTGGCAGTCGGTCTGCTTATTGCCGGGCTTGGAATTGCGTTGTCTGCCATCAGCGTGTTGGGAGCGGTCAGCGGATTTTTACCGTTTTATCTGGTGACTTACGGATTGATTCTGGTGGGATTGGTGATCGCCGTTCGCGGTTACGGCCGCTGGCGGGTTTATCGCAAGGACTCACTTCCATTTTCGGAGACAGAAGGGTCGGATAAACCGGATTGACGCTTGAGGAAATTCTGAATGATGCTCGCAGTTGGCGCTGGGCACGCGATCGTCGTGTTGGCAGTTGGGAAATCGCGAAATCGCAAGCGACGTCAAGCGCCACCCGGCGAAATGAAATCCTCGTTCTGCCGAATTGCGTTGGAAGTCGCTTGCGATTTCGCGATTTTTCCGGATTGCCCCCGAAAATGACCTTCACTCTTCGGCGGTTTCTTAGAGCGTTTTTCAGGTTGATGAAGCGGCCAACCGTCATTGCCGAGGTGAGCTGAGATACTCCGAAGCATCTTGCTCGGATCATGCGGTTGCGCCGCGCCCGCTACGCATGAAATTCACGTAGGGCGGGCACTGCCCGCCGAGCACGTTAGCGGCGGGCAGTGCCCGCCCTACGTAAACCAGCT
>DASRRM010000224.1:0-2417 GCA_035695715.1 Tepidisphaeraceae bacterium | reverse complement strand
CGTTGGCGTCTTTAAGGGTGAATTCCGCCGCCGGTTTCCGGCTGCTTGCGATGCGCGCCTGCGCGGAGGCGGGGCCGCTCGAGCAGGAGGAAAACAGCGCCAATGCCCCTAGCGCCAGCAGCGCGAGATAGTTTCGCAAGGTCAACCGCATCCAGTTTCATTTTAGCGCCCTCGACGAGCGGTCGTGGTCAGTTTGAAGTTCCGATTTCGACCGCTTGCGGATGTTCCTTCAGTCGTCGCCAATCGAACGAATGACCCACGCCGGATTTCCTCCAACAAGGGTATTCGGGGGAACGTCCTTGGTGACTACCGAACCCGCGGCGACCACTGAGTTTTCGCCCACCGTCACCCCGCCGATGATCGTTACGCCTGCTGCGATCCAGACGTTTCTCTCAATCATGATGGGCTTTGCGATCAGGAAGGCACGCCGCTGGGAAGGTTCAATTGGATGGCCCGACGTGATGATGCTCACGTTCGGCCCGATCATCACGTCATCGGCAATGCCGATCCCGCCAAGGTCGTACCTGGTGCAATTCTGGTTTATGAATACATTACGCCCAACGCGGATATTCTCGCCGCCGGTAGTGTAGAACGGTGGGATCAGCGAAAAGCTCTCGTCCACCTTGTTGCCGATGAGATCGCTGAACATTGCCTGAATTTCAGCCGCATCGTCAAACGTCAAATGGTTGAGAGCTGAGGTGATCGCCATAGCTCGCTTGACGCTAGCCACCACGGCCGCCGATGCTGGCGTTCTCCTGGGAATTATCTTGGTGCGATCATCATTTGGCATTCGTTATTTTCCTCGGGCTACAGTTGAGCGTGCGTTTCGGCGCACGAGCGCGGCGCCGAGATTCGTGAGTGTAGCCGCAAAGCGGAAGAGCCGGAATCTGGCAAGAGCGGCAATTCAAAATGACCCATTACCCGCAGGGCCGTCAGCATTGTCGCGGCCGCGCGAAGGTACGTTCGAACCAGGCCTTACGGGGCTCGCGCCAGCGTCGGGCCAGTGTGAACTCGCCGTGCTGTTTGACGCCCGAGTAAAGCCAGGCGGCGGTGTCGCAGAAGCTTTCGCAGACATAGTCGCGCCATCGTTGCGGCGTTAGCAGGGCTTTTTTGAAGCTGGCCGATTCGCCCAACTCGCCGCACGCGTGATGCGCCATTTCGACTCGTAGAAGGGCTGCGTATTGCGCGCGCGCGGCATTCCCCAGGCGCGGCCAAACAAAATGGAAAATCTCGTGAACAGCGATGAGTCGAAGAGCGGAAGGGTGCGACAGCAATTGCGTTTCGAGGACGATTTGGCGGTTGCGAATGAAACTAGCGGCGTGAACGGGAACTCCACGGCCCGAAGAACGGGACATCAACTTGCCACGGTAAGCGGTGAGCTGCGGTAGCGTTCTCAACCAGATGGGGCGGCCGTTTAGCTCCGGCAGTTCGGCGACGGCGGCCAGAATCCGATTGCGGGCCGGTTTGCTAAGACTTCGGCTTACCCGGAGCGGGAGGGGTTGCGGCTGCGGGAGGCCTTTGGAGAGAGGGAATATGCGCCCCCGAGGTGTTCGAGGCATTGAAGAAATCGGGATCCTGGACCTGGATTTTGTACTTGCTCAACTCTTCCTGCACAACCGTCTTGCTTTTTTCATTCTGGATGCGTTGCACGATGCCGGGCCGCGCCTGATCGAAGGTGAGTCTTTTGCGCGTATCCACTTTCACGATGAGGAAGCCGTTCGGGATGCTCACCGGCTCGGAATACTCACCGGCTTGGAGTTTTACGATCGCCGTTTTGATGTCGGCGGGTATGTTCGGATCACCGGTATCGTAAGTGCCGAGGTCCCCGCCTTTAGCGGCCGATTGCTGATTGTCGGAATCGGTGCGCGCGAGGGTGGCGAAGTCACCGCCTGCTCTGAGTTTCTTCTCCACGTCGTCGACTTTCTGGCGGGCATCGCTTTCCGTGCGCGCATGGCCTCCGGCGGCGGAAGCGGGTGTTCCGGGAGGGCTGAAGCTGACAAAGATGCCGCTGAGCTTCACCGAATCGAAGTCGTTTGGATGCGAATCGTAATATTTCTGAGGATCCTCGATGACCGCCGATTTAGCGGCGTCGTTTGACAGGTGAGCGATGTACGCTTGCGCCAGAATATTATCGCGATTCATGTCGATCTCTTCTTTCCAGGGCGACTGCTGGTCGAGATTGACTTTGCGGGCGGCGTCGGCGAGCTGCTCGCGCATATAGACCTGCTGGATCAGGTTTGGCAGGTTCGATTCATATTGCTTGCGCTGCGCGGGCGGAAACGGCTTTAGCATGTCAAGCGCCTGTTTGGCGGTGATTTGCTTGCCATCGATCACCGCGACGACACGGTCCGGCTCTTGCGCGGCTACAGCCTCGGGACCTCGCGGTTTTATCGAAGGAGCCGCTACTGGGGCCGGCG
>DASRRM010000223.1:0-5344 GCA_035695715.1 Tepidisphaeraceae bacterium | reverse complement strand
CTGCCGACCGCTTACTTCGGGAGTACCCTTCGTGCGCGGCTCCTTTTGCGCAAATGACCGGCGCGGGATGCTTTCAATGAACGAACAATATATCGCCCCGTGTGATGATTCCGGAAAATAGCGAATGATCGCCGCCTGAAGTGTCATGCGCCTCCGTCTACCGCGCCGCCTCGGCTTCGCGCTGGCTCTTGGGGGTCACGACAATGCTCTTTGGACTGGTCGGGCAATTATTCTGGCAGGCGCCGCAACCCGTGCAATGATCTTCGTGGACGATCACATGATTGTCGACTACTTCCAGCGCCGCCGTGCCGACGGGGCAATGATCGACGCATAGCGTGCAGGGCTCGCCGGTGACGGTGCGCAGGCACAGGCCCGAATTCCACGCGGCGGTGCCGATGTCGATTTCTTCTCGCGGGACAATCATCAGGGCGCTGCTGGGGCATTGGCTCATGCAGGATAAGCCGTCGCACATGACGCAGGCGGAAGAGTCAGGGTCGATGTAGGGCGCGCCGCCGGCCCGGCTTTGGCTGTAATCGAGCTGGATGGCGTTGACCGGGCAGGCGTGGACGCAGTTGCCGCAGCGGCTGCAGATGTTCAAAAAATCCTGCTCGGAGCGCGCGCCGGGCGGGCGGATGAAATGTTTTGTATCGTCGACGTCATCCGTCCCCTGCGACGATGGCGCGGAATAAGACACCGTGTTGGGCGCGCGCTTCACCTCCACCGGCGGGCGCGATTGCCGCGGCTGCATCTCGTCGAGCTTTCCCACCTGCTTGGCCAGTTCCTCGATGGGCCGAACCACGCGATCGAGCGGCTTGAGAAGCTCGAACAGGCCTTCGCGGAAAAAACGCCGGCGATTCATGGGCTTGTCAGACATGCGTATTACTCTCCACCCCTATCATATCACCGCGAAGGGGCCGTTGTGGGCGCGGACTGCGGGGAAGGCGGAATATTGGCATGCGCCACTTCCTCAGCCGTGATCGGCGTGTGCGTCAGCTCATCGGTAAATGTGACGCGAACGGTGATGTCTGATCGCTTTGGAATCTTCTGCCATGGGCAGGTCAGTTCATACCCGAATTCCAGCAAAAACGACCGCCATTGCGACTTGGCGGCGATGGAATCCCAGGTCCAGCGGCCCAGGCGATTGTCCCCTTTCTCGGCCAGATCAAATGCTTCCACAACGAACGAGCCGGGCACCTGGATCGGGGTGCCAAATTCATCGGTCGGGCAGATGTAAACGCGCAGGCCATCATCGCCGGGCTTGGTGGCGTCGATTTGCACGCCGCCGGTGAACCGGCCGAATTTGAGGCCGGCGGGGATCCAGAAATTTTTCAATTCTTTGGGAGGGAGGGTCGGAATGGTGGGAATCCGCTGCATCAGGCCGTCGATGATTCGCTGCTTGGAATCGTTCTGGGTGGTGAGATTATCGATCTTGGCCTGCAAATCCTGGTTTAGCTTGCGGAGGCGGATGTTGTCTGCGCTGGGATGGGTGCAACCGGGAAGGGTGAGGGCGAGCAGGATTGGGGTTGTGTAAAGGACACCGAGACGCGAGGACGCGGTGACGCGGAAACAATGACCGATGAGATGAGGCGATTTTGCGGCCATAGTGTCTCGGCTGGGCAACCTACCGTCATCCTACTGAGACTATCCTAACAGCGGTAGTGTAGGCGGTACGCGCGCACAGCGATGGAATTCTTTGAAGTGTTCACATCTTCAGTTGAGGAGTTGAGGCCCGCGGAGCGCCGCAGTCGCTGAGGCGACGAGGCAAGTCTGCCCGGCCTTGTGCACGGTTCAAAGAATTCCATCGCGAGCAACCGTAGCACGTAGGGCGGGCACTGCCCGCCGAACACGGCGTTGGCGGGCAATGCCCGCACTCCATTTTCAGAGCAGGTACTCCTACGGAATACCTCAGAATGACGGACGCGCCGAATCGCGCACGGTCATTTGGTATTTTGTTCCCGCGATCATGCCGCAACGGGCTTTTTGCCCGGGCCGGGAATCACTCGCTGCGCTCATTGGTCGGAGTACCGATCCACGGGCGGGACGCCCGTGCCACGAAATCACATATCATCCTTCTCCGCCTCGGCCGCCCGGCGCGCGACTTCGGGGGCGCGGTCGAGAACGCGGTCAGCGCAGCCATACTCAACCGCCTCTTCGGCGAAAAGCCATTTATTGCGGTCGAAATCGCGGTGAATCAGCTCGGCGGTTTTGCCGGTGTACTCGCCCATCAGCTTATAGAGCCGATCGCGCAGGCGGAGCATGTGGGCCGCTTCGATGCCCAGGTCCGTGGCCGGGCCTTGCAGCACGCCGCCGATCAGCGGCTGGTGCAGCATGACCTGCGAATTGGGAAGGACCGCCCGCTTGCCCTTTGTTCCGGCTGCAAGCAAACACGCGCCCATGCTGGCGGCCATGCCGATGCATGTGGTCGCGACATCGCAGCGGAGGAATTTCATCGTGTCAATCAACCCCAGGCCCGCCGACACACTGCCGCCGGGCGAATTGATGTAAAACTGAATGTCGCTCTTGGGGTCATCGTTGGAAAGAAAGAGCATCTGCGCGATGATGGCGTTGGCCGATTCATCGGTGACAGCGCCGGTGAGCATGATGATGCGGTCTTTGAGGAGGCGCGAGTAGATGTCATAAGCGCGCTCGCCGCGGCCGGATTTTTCGATGACGATGGGGATTAGCGTGTTGGTGGTCATAACTTTCGCTCATTCTTCGGTCTACAAAGTCGGATATCTCTTGCTGGTTTTCTATTGTCGATGGAGAGTCATTTGCTGCCCGCGCAGTTGGAGAGTGGACCTTCGGTCCGACCGCTACGCGAATAGTTTACCGCGCTTGACAACACAACTGACAACTCACGACTGACAACTAAGTCCTCTCCACAATCTGCAATTCATTCCCTTCCGGGTCGCGGAAGAGAATGGTTTTTCCGCTGCCGACGGCCTGGCCGGGCTCGGTTGTAAACACGACGCCTATTTCCTTGAGCTTCGCATAAGCCGCGTCGAAGTTGCTTACCCGAAGGCACAGATGGCGAATGCCCGGCGCGAATCGGGCGATGCTCGCGGGATCAGCGCCCGGATCTTTCACGGGCATCAGCTCGATCATCGCCCCGCCGAGCAGCGAATCGCCGTATCCGATCACCATCGCCGGGGGATTTTCGCCATTGCCGGCAATCACCCGCATGCCGAAATTCCGGCAATACCAATCCGCCTGCTTCTGCACATCGAAGCATGCAATGGCGGGATGGTCGAGGGAAATGAACATGGTTAAGTGAAGAATGCAGAGTGCAGAGTGCGGAGTGAAGAGTGAAGAGTGAAGAGTGAAAATGAGGAGTATGGCCGCCGCTCTTCACTCTTCATTCTTCACTCTGCATTTACGCATTACTCCTTCGGCTTGGTTCCATCTACCGCTTGCTCGGCCATGGCGCTGGACGAATCTTCGCCGATGACTTCGTCGACCAGGCCGTAGGCGACGGATTGCTTGGCGTCGAAGAAGCGGTCGCGCTCGCTGTCTTCGCGAATCTTGTCGATCGACTGGCCCGTGCATTTGGCCAGAATGCTGATCAGCGTGTTCTTGGTCTTGAGAATTTCCTCGGCTTGAATCTGGATGTCGGCGGTCTGACCATACACGCCGCCGAAGGGCTGATGCACCATCACCTTGGCATTGGGCAGGATAAAGCGTTTGCCCTTTTTGCCGGCGGCCAGGACGATCGCCCCGCCGCTTTCGGCTCGGCCGATGCAGTAGGTGGCGATGTCGCAGGTGAGGAACTTCATGATGTCGTAGATGGCCAGAGTGTCGTCGACCACACCGCCGGGGCTGTTGATGTAGAGATTGATGTCCTGGTCGCGTTTGACGCTCTGCAGATAGAGCATCTGCATGATGACGCGCGAGGCGGAGACATGGTTGATTTCGCCGACGAGAAACACGACGCGGTTTTCGAGGAGCATTTCCTCGAGCGTCATTTCGCGGTAGCGGTTATACCCCCCGCCGCCCGGCCCGGGAGCCGCCATCGGCATGGCCACCGGCCCACGCGGCGGATAGCTCTGCGCCCGCGCGGGATCGCCGCCCCAATACAACCCACCCTGCTGCGGCGGCATGGGATTAAGGGCCGCCTCGGGGGCAATTCCATACTGCGCCGCCCGAGCCAACAGCCGCGGATCAACGCCTCGAAAATCCATTTGTGTCATCGTTTCCTCTTGGTTCATCCGGTCAAGGTGCCGCATGGTATGCGCGCCGCAAAGGTGCGTCAAACGCTGGAGGGTCATTGGTCATTTGTCATTGGTCATTTGAACGAGCCGCGCACGAAGGTTACTGCCGCAGTAAGCGGGTTTGGGAAATCCGTTTACTTCGGGAGTACCCTTCGTGCGTGGCTCCTTCCCCCTGCGTACGACGACCTGTGGGACTCGAAAATGCAAATGTGAAAAAGCACGAGTGGCGCAAACACACGTCCGACAACCGGTGACCCCATGACAAATGACCAATGACAAATGACAGGCGCGACAACTCCCTGACAATTACCCAGCCGGAAGTTATCCTAAAGCAATGAATCCAAAACAACGTGCCGCGGAGATGGCGTTGGAATTCGTGCAGAGCGGGATGATCGTCGGTTTGGGCACCGGCTCGACAGCTGACTTTTTTCTCAAGGCGATGGGCGCTGCGCTGAAGTCCGGGCAATTTCGCGACATTCGCGGCGTGCCCACTTCGCGGCAATCCGAACGCCGGGCGCAGGAACTGGGCATTCCGCTGGCCACGCTTTTGGAATGCCCGACGATGGATGTGACGATTGATGGGGCCGATGAAGTCGCGCCGAATCTCGATCTGATCAAAGGCCTTGGCGGCGCGTTGTTGCGCGAAAAGATCGTCGCGCAGAATTCGAAGAAGCTGGTGATCATCGCCGACGCCGGCAAGGCCGTGCAGAAGCTGGGCACGCATTCATTGCTGCCGGTGGAAGTCACGCCGTTCGGCCACGAAATCCAGGAGCCCTTCTTTGCAGCCCTTGGCGCAACGCCGATCCTCCGCCGATCGGCCAATGGCGAAATCTTCGTGACCGACAACGCCAATTATATTTACGACTGCCGCTTCCCCGGCGGAATCGCCGATGCCGTCGCCTTGGAAACCGCCCTACGCGGCCGGGCGGGAATCGTGGAGTCGGGATTGTTCCTGGGAATCGCCAGCGTGGCGCTGGTGGCGAATGAGAATGACGTGGAGCGACGGGAAAGGTAAATACTCAGAGCGGTTTCGTCGCAAAATGCCTCCACGCCGGGGCAAGCGGCGCGCGTAACACTCCATCGTGAAAACAGAATTTATCGCCGCGCCGCCCCGGATTTGCGGAGCGCCGCGTAAA
>DASRRM010000222.1:0-3433 GCA_035695715.1 Tepidisphaeraceae bacterium | reverse complement strand
GCAGCGATTAAAGGCTCCAATTCCTCAATTCGCAGCGCGGATAATTCGACTGCCGCGACGCTTAGTGTTGATAGAAGGGTCAACGCCTTTCGGAAGTCGCCAAAGGCGATTGCACCAGTAGAAAAGCCAATCATTTTCATTAAAAAATTCCGTATTTTCGGGTCAGTTCGTTGAGCTTTTCGTTGTCGTCCAGAAACAGGCGCGAGAGACCCTCCTGAAACTGCGCGCTGATTTTACGGACATCGCCAAACAGCCGGTCGGCATGCGCCTCGCGAGCCTTAAGGCTTGCGAGGTGGCGGCGTTTCTCGCCGTCGTTCATCATCGTCAGGAATTGATCGTACGCGTCAAATATCTGGATGGCGGTCGCCTCCTTCGCAAATGACAGCGATGCGTCGGCGAGGATATCAATCGGTGTCATTTTCACATAAGTCCTCAAGTGCACAAGCAGGGGTTCCATGTGCTCGGGAATCTCAAACAGAGTCTTGAGTTCAAGCGGTGGCCGCAGATAGCAATTGAAGCACGTCAACAGGCCGGATGCAAAGATCAATTTGCGGGACATTCGGAGCTTTGTGTTCCGCAGCGCCCACTTGTCTCCCTGCCGCTCGCGGTGTTTGGTGGCGTAGTCCACCGCCATTGTGCGCCAGTAGCGGACGATATCGTTGAGCAGGAAACGAGGAACTTTATAGCGAAGCCCGGAGCCGGATAGGAAGCTAAGGTCGTCGTCGAGATATCGATTCAGCACGGCGCTGATCACTCTCTCATATGCGTCAGGGTTATCGACAGTTGCGGACTCGAGGAGCAATAGGATGCGCTGCGTGGTATTACGATTGGTATCTGCTTCGCCGCCGATCTGATGGACGATGTCATGACTGAATGCGAGGCTGCCGAACGTGTTGGTTGGCCCGGGAGCCTGCAGTTTTGCTTCTTCGAACCGGCTCCGGATATCCTGCGCCACCTTAAGGTGATTTGCGTCAACCTGCCCATCGACCATCAGCGTCCAATCGACGTCGCTGCTGGTTGTCCACTCTCGTCGGGCGAGGGAACCGAAGACGACAAAGGAAGTATCGCTCGGCACCAGCGCGTGCCTCGCCAAAATCCCAGCGATCTTTTGGCGTTCGACGTCAGCGTCCTGGCGCGCAGCGTCAATTCCCTGCCAGCGCCGGCCAAGCTTTTCACAAAGGTAATCGAGGGGGGTCTTGCCAGGAGCATCCATTCCAGAACCTCGATCGATATCATCGCGATCACCGCGTTGGATGCAATTGGTGCGGGACCGAGCAGCTTGACCCGGAATGCCTCCGTAAATTCAACTTACACTCGTCGGACTTCGGCGAGTTCAGTCGAGGCGCGGAGCCGATCCTCGCATTTCCTCCGCGTACAGCCAACGCGCTTTCATTCCAGGCGTCGCGCGCCGGCGTGAGGGCTAAGGACTTGCGAATTGCATCGATCATATTGTCGCACGATGGGGCCATCCATATTTTCCAAAGACGCCGGGTCTGAGGTACGCCGAAGACCCGGATTCTTGCGCGTCCGATCCGGGTCTTGGGCGTACCTCAGACCCGGCGTCTTGAATTCAGATGGTGGGCGCCGGTTTGGGCGTCGTGGCCGTGGCATGACCATCAATCCCCGGCCAGATAGGATACCCAGCCATGAGCCGGCGATTTCGCGTATGGCTATTGATCAGTTTGTGGCTGCTCACCGGCGTCTTTTGCACGGTGCAGTACGTTCGCATGAGCAAATACACGGCGGCGGACCGGGTTTTTCAGGACAAGTTCGACGCCGCCCAGCAGCGGGTAAACCATGATATGCAGCGGCGGCGCGATTTCGCCGCCGCCCATGCCGGGGATTATTCGCCGCAAACGCTGCAAGAGGAGAGCCGGCTTCGCCAGCAGGTTTCGGGCGGCATTGCCGAAATGCAGCAGATCAGCGCTGCACGGTTCGGCAGGCGCCGGCCGGTGTGGGCGATGTTTCTTTCTCAAGGGATGATCTGGACGATTCTCGGCACGCAGTGGTATTGGGGCTGGCAAAATCGCCGCCAACGCCGGCGTAAGGCGCGCGGGTTGTGCGTCGCGTGCGGGTACGATCTTCGGGCGACACCGCGGCGGTGTCCCGAGTGTGGAAAGGAAGCCGACGGCGCAGCGGAAGTATAGGGAGTTCCTTGATAGCCGAGGGCGGAAGCCCACGGACGGGCTGGTCATTTCATCGCGCCGTGGGAAGTCGCGACGACCCTCGATCAGCGGACACCTGCGGGCTTTTGCACCCGACTTTCGCCCTGCTTCCGGTCCGCTCGCAAGTCATCAAACGGGAGCGGCTTCTCCAAGTAACGCATCCCCCAGGCCGACGCCGCGCCGGGGAACGAGGCCGTCTTCTGCCGCGCCGCTCACGAGCCGGATTTGTCTTTGTCCTCGGGGCGATAATCCAGGCGCTTCACCACGTTGTCGTAGTTGAAGAAGTCAGCCGCCAGTTGCTCGGCCACCCGGTTGGCCTGGCTGGTGAAGTTCAGGTGCTGGCCGTAAAGCAGTTCTTCAGCCGAATGGGGCGACACATCGAATAACTGCACCACAATGACCCTGCGATCAGCCGGCATCGGCACGATGGCCATCGGCGTGGGGTCCTGGTTGGATGCCTGGGAAATCAGCTCGGCAATCTTGCCGATCAACGCCTGTTCCCCTTCGCGGCTGGCCTCAAAATTGGGAACAATTCCAAGCTGCGACAATTTCTGGAAATTGTAACGCGGAATCGAAATCAACGGGCGGTTGCTGTTGACGGCGGCGGCGTTGAATCCCTCCTTCTTCGCGTCCTCAAGGAATTTCTTCGCCAGTTCATTGGCCTGAATATAGGCGGCGTTCATTTTTGCGTCGGTCTCGACGCGAGGCTTCAGCGAGGCCAGGTCCGGCGCGTGGGCGGGGCTGGCATCGGTCAGCCGGGCGATGTACCCGTTCTCTTTTTCATCGCTGAACAGCGGGGTGGGTTGGCCGATCTTCAACGTGCCGCTCGAATGCGCGGCCCCGGCTGCAAACGCCGCGGTGTTGTCCATCACGTATTTGGGGAACGCGATTTTTGCCTCACCTGTCCCGGTTTCGGCCAGGCCGATTCCGCTCAGTCCCATCAGCCCCCTGGCATCCTGCCATTCGGCGATCTGGGTGATCTCGATCGAGACGTTAAACTGCTTTTGGATTTCCTCGCGAAGCTTCTCGAGATCGGCATAGGTGACGGTCGGCTGGGTGGCCGGGGCGGTGGTTGGCCGGGTGGCTGGGCCGGGCTTTGAAGCCTGGTCAAAATCAGCGGCGAGTTTCTCGCGCACGGCATCGGCAACTTTCGTCTGCAACTCGTCCGCCTCGCCCTTTAAAAGCTTGGCCACAATTTCATTCTGCACTTCCTCAAACGGCCGGGTCGTTGGCAGCGGCTTCTTTGCGGGCGTTTCAGATGCAGTGGT
>DASRRM010000221.1:0-19644 GCA_035695715.1 Tepidisphaeraceae bacterium | reverse complement strand
AATAGATTTTCGTGTCCACCGGTCCCATCAGCGCGACCAGTTCGTCATACACGATCTTCACCATCAGATCGCCCGGCTTCAGGCTGCGTATCACCTCTTCGCCAATGGCTTTCTGCGTGACCTTCTCGACGAAGTCCTTGACGACGCCGACATTGACATCCGCCTCCAGGAGTGCGGTCCGCACTTCGCGCATGGATTGGCGGATATTCTCCTCGGAAATTTTCCCGCGTCCTGAAAGCCCGCGGAAAACATCGCTGAATTTACGTTGAAGGTTATCGAGCATGGGTGGGGGGATTATAGCGGGAGGAATGGGGTTGGGGAATGCGGGGTTGGGGAGCGTGGCGTGACATTACCGCCGGGCACGGGTTTCATATCTGATTCCGAACCGCGTTTTCGAGGTAAAAACCGGGGGCGGTCCAGCGCAATGTCGCGCACGATCGCGCGCAATGTCGCGATTCCCGATCCTCGTTTTTGAGTCAAAAACGCGTGCGTGCGCACGATTGCGCACGGGGGCGCACGATTTTTTCGACCATGCGCAGCAAATATTTGATATTTTATATAACAAAGACAATATTAACGCTCGCCTCTTGTCTGGCCAACTGCGAAAATGATGAGTGGTGCTTCCACCAGCGCCAGAGGTAGCTCGAAAACGCGTGACGCCACAGCCGCTCGATGCCCTTGGCATCAAGGCAGTTCAGCGTAAGCCCGCGTTGGCATGGATTTACTTTCTGCCTGTTCGTCGCGCCTCGGTGTGAAACCCGATGGGCAGCTTTCGCTTTTCCTTCGGCCCGGCCATCAGCTCGCGAATGGCGTCGAAAACCACGCCGAAATGGTGATCGTATTTCTTTTCCAATTCGTTGAGCTTGGCGGCGAGGCCGGCGTGGGAGGCAAGCATCTGCCGCAACCGCACGAACGTGCGCATGATCTGCACATTGACCTGCACCGCCCGGTCGCTGTTCAAAACGCTGGAGAGCATCGCGACGCCTTGCTCGGTGAAGGCGTAGGGCCGCGTTGGGGAGAATTTCAGGCTTTTAAGGTGGTCACAGTTTGTGACCACCTCTGTCTTCTCCTGCGATGTCAACTGGAACATGAAGTCTTCCGGAAAGCGGCCGGCGTTGCGGCGCACGGCTTGATTCAGCGCCTTGGTGGAAACGCCATACATGACGGCCAGGTCTCGATCGAGGAGGACGCGCTGATCGCGAATCACCAGAATGGCGTTGGCCACCCGTTCGAGCGGGACAATCGAGCCGGCATCGCTGGCGACGGGAGGCTTTTTAGACATTGGTTTCCTGGGAAGTAAGTGAACGGCGCACAACAACCGGAATCCGCCCGACCGGCAACGATCGGGCTGGGATCAGCATGGCCGCCGCATCGGCGGTCCGGCGGCAATAGCCGATTATTTCGCGACGCGGCTTCGGTCGGTACTCGATTTTTTGGGTCTGTTTGGCGGCCGTCATATTATCATCATCCTACTCTAAAAAAGCTCCACCACACCTTGAACACCGGCTTCACGCCAACCGACGCCTTGGGGACGACGCCTCTGGCCGGTTATTCATCATTCGGATTTCGGATTTCGTCATTGTCACTGCCCGAGCGGGTTGGCGCGGTTGACATTGCGGCGTAAGATATCCCTCGGGGCTTATGATTGTATTTGTTTGCCACGTCTGCCGTACGTCGCTCTCGGCCGAGGAGTCTCAGGCGGGGCAGCTTGTTCGTTGCCCGACCTGCCTGACCACCTTGCGCGTGCCGGCCGCTCAGTCGCAGCCGGCGATGGCCGGGGGCGCTGGTCGCGGATATGTCCCGCCAGCGCCAAATTTTCAGGGTCTGGGCGGGGGAATCAGCGGGCCGAATTTCCAGGGGCTCGGCGGTATGCCCTCCTCCCGGCCGGGCGGGAAACGCTATGGCTTTAACTGCGGCTATTGCTCCTCGCGCCTGGAGGCCACCGAATCCATGGGCGCGCAGGATGGCCAATGCCCCACCTGCGGCAACAACATCACCATCCCGATTCTCGACCGCTATGGCCGGTTGATCGACCCCAAAACCCGGCAGATCATCAAGCAGGACCCGCATCCCGTTCATGCCTACGCCGCCGCCGGCGAACGTGCGCCGGGGCTTTTTCGCGATGGCGAGGGAAAGCAATACATCAAGTGCCCGCGCTGCTCGGCGACCAGCCCGATCACCGCGAATAATTGCAAGACCTGCGGCATGCCTTTCACCATGGAAGGCACCACGCTGGAAGCCGCCGGGACGAGCAATGGTTTTTGTGTTGCCTCGCTGGTTTTGGGGATCATCGGGCTGCCGGGCTTTTGCATTCTGCTGCCCGGGCTGCTGGCGGTGATCTTCGGCATCATCGGGTTCAACCAGGTCAACAAGAGCGGCGTGGAAGGCGGGGGTAAGGGGATGGCCATCGCGGGGATGATCTGCGGGACCATCAGTTGCATTGGCTTTCTATTCTGGTTGAGTCGACTATAAGGCAAAACGACGCCGCTGTGTTCAATTGATCCCTGGTTACGGAATCGCGAAATCGCAAGCGACAGTGGGACGGCTTTGCGCGCATTGCGTTACTTCCGCGGCTCGAGATTTGCCTCGTACTTCTCCTGGGCTTCGGGTTTTCGGATATAGATCGGGAGCAGCGCATGCGGGTCGGTCCATTGTTGCTCCCGCGCCATGCGCTGGCCGAGCATCGCCACCACGCCGGCGCGGGCGCGCCATGACTCGGGCGCGGTAAGCACGATCGACGGATCGTCCTTCGGGATGAATTTCTCGTGAAATGGAATGCCTTCGCCGATCAGATAAATCGGCCGGGGCGCGCGACTCAACATCGCTGCAAGTGAATCGAGATGCGCCGGCTCGACGATTGCCCACGGCGCGGCGTCGGCGTCGCGATGAAGCTGGGCGGTGAAGATCTGCTCGCGCTTGGCATCCAGCACGATGAGCACATCGCGCGCTTCCGGCGGCGCGTTATACGCCAGCACCTCGACCGAAGACACCGCCGCGATTTTTGCTCCCGTGGCAAACGCCAGCGTCTTGGCGAGTGTGATGCCGATGCGCAGGCCGGTGAAAGATCCCGGCCCGGCCGATACGTAAATCTCGCGAATATCGGCCGGTTTCCATCCGGCGGCCCTGACCAGCGCATCGATTCGCGGCACCATCTCCGCCGCATGCTTCAGGCCATGGGCAAACACATCCTCGGCGATGACCTGCCCGTCCTCACAGATGGCAACAGAGCCAAGTCGGCCGGAGGTTTCAATCGCGAGGGCGCGGGGCATGTTTTGCACAACTTACCGGCTCTCGCCCCAATTTTGAACGTCCATGGGAAATTAACAGGTCCGGCGAGCCGGGGCGGGCTTTCGGGCGATGCACGAAGAAACGCCACTGGCGCGGCTTCATACCGCCCGGCTGGCGGCATCTATCGCGGGAACCGCCTGGCAGTGTTGAATTCATTCCGCCGATATCGGCACCTTCAGCAAATCGCCCCATATCACCAGATACGCCATATGCGCCGACTCGTCGACGTAGATGTTCTCGTTTCTGAGCGGCATTTGCGGAAGGTTTAACACCGTTTTGAAGGCGAACGTTTTTTCGTTCCATTTTCCAACGCGCGACCCGGAGCCGTCGCGCTCGACGGCCCATACGCAATCCGGCTCGGCGGCGCGCTGCAGACGCTGGGTCGATTGCTGTGACAGGGGCCCGAAATCGCCTTTGATTTGCCCCGCGGAGGCGCGCGCGGGGTCGATCGCCCAAAAGGTTTTCTCTTCCTTGTCGTCGACATATTTCTCGCCGCTGGCAAGAATGCGCCCATCGGCGAGGCGATTCTCGACTCTGTATCTTTCGTCGGTTGGCAGCTTCAGCGTGGTGGTCGCCCCGTCCAAGAGATTCACACAAATCAGCGGATAGGGCCTGCTCCACCCTTGCGTCGACTCGGCAACGACCGCCCATTTTCCGTCCGCAGTTGCCACAGGGCCGGAAAACTCCCGCTCGCCTTGAGTGAGCCGCTGGGGTAATGCTCCGGGATGATATCGCCACAGCGCGCCGCGCTTGGCCACAAGCCCGCGCTCGCCGGCCAGAATGAAATCATCGCCGGCCCTGCAAAGGTATGGCGGGGTGCAATGGGCGTAAGCAATGCCGTTGCTTTGGCTATGCGCTTCGTCCATGACGACGCTCGGGAAAACGCCTGGCGGCGGGTCGACCTCCTCGGCGACGCGATCATTGCGCCAAGCGTGCCACGTTGAGATGTCCGTGGCTTTCACTTTCAGGAGAATGCGCATGTCGTTGCCGTGCTTGAAGAATTGCTCGACCTCGGTTTCCCCGTCGCCGTGAAGAATTTCCAGGCCTTTGATCTGTTCTTTACCGGCAAGATGGATGGCAAATTTCCCGGTGCTGGTGAGCTGGCGAAATCGGCGCACGAAAACGTCATAGGCCGTCCCCGCTGACCCTCCGAACCCGGGATTATTCATGTAAACATAGCGGTACGTATGCCGGGTGAGATGGAAATAGCCGTACCACCAGCCGTCGGCCACCGTGTTTTGAAGCGATGGCAGGTCGTCGACGTGCTCCGTGGAAACGAGCGCGCGAAACGATTGAAGCTCGCCATTGGTGAGCTCTCGCGTGGAAATCTGCCCGACGGGCCGATCGTAGGAGATCGTGCCTTTGCCATTTTTGATGCGGATGATGCGCTGGCCATCGTCTCCGAATCCGCCATCGCTATAGAGAGCGAAGACCTCCTCCGGCGCATCGGGCTTTTTCATTTCCGCGCGAAGGGCTTCGATACCGTTCCATTCTGAAACTTCGGGGCCGGGCTTTGGAAGCGCGTTCTGATGCCTGGAGCTTGGAAGGACGCCTTGGGGCCGCGAATCGATGTGCGAGATTGCATCGGCGCGCGGCACTTCCATCGACGGTGGAGCAGACGCCGTGGGAGACTTCGATTGAGATTGCCGCGCGCAACCCAACGGCAAAATGATGCTTCCCATCAGCAACACAGCAACCGAGCGCATGGCAGGCCTTCCTCGGAACGAATACGTGGATGCGTAACGGTACACACCGCGGGCGCAGGTATCCACTCCGGCTCCAGTGTAAGTGCGCTACGCATTGGTCTGAAGGTAGGTTAAGTCCGTCAAATCCGCGACACATAGCACCCGCGATCATACAATATGGCCGGTATGGATTGGTATCTGATCGGTTGCGTGCTTGATAGCATGTCGGGTTTTGCCGCCTCGGAGAAACAATCGCCTCTCCAGCGGACGCGCGGAATGATGATCACCTGCATTGGGCTGGGATTGATGGGAGTCATCATAGGCGCCTTCACCGCGCGGGAAAGCTGGCGGATTCTCGGAATTGTTCAAATCACCGTGGGGGCGGGACTGATTCTTGGGGGCATATTGCTGATCAAGCGCTGGCGGCGTCTGCGCCGAACCCCGGTGGAGGAATCTAAACCTGAGACTCGCTGATCTGCCGCTTGCGGCTTCGCGAATCAGCCGCCCTGGATGCCGAATTTTCGTCGATTGACATGCAAAGTACGAATTGATTCGGTATGCGACATCAAGAATGGGTCCGCACCGTGGATCATTACGTTTAAGGCGAAAAACACGGTCCGCAGTGCGGACCCTACGAAGATTTTAAGCACTGACGTCGCCCCGGAATCACAGCTCGGCGGGCAGTGCCCGCCCTACGTGAACTACGTGAACCAGCTATCTTCTGGGTGGTGGCCGCACCCACATTGAGGAGTACCTCAGGATCACGCTTGCCCGCTCGATCAAACTGAAAAACGCCCTCAAAAATCGCTAATTCACTCTGAATGACCCACCTTCCGGCTCGTCCCTCCGAATCCCATTACCAATCCCACCGCCACCATTCCCAGCGCCGCGCCCAGGAGGTAAAGCCGCGAGCGGGCGTTGTTGCACAGGTTGGCAATCGTTCCGGTGCGCGGTTTGTACGGCGGAAGGTCGGCAGGCTTGGCAATCGCAACCAGCGAGAATGGGGACATGTCGTCGTCGGCCGATGTTTGCTTCAGATCGATCACCGTCTGCCCCTTGCGGATCGTCTTCATCTGCCGACCGGCAAGCCGTTCGGCGAGCGTCGGGTCATCCGACACTTTTTTCAGGAATTCGTCATTGACGGCGACCTGCTTCTGCACGTTCTGCAGATCGGCGGCCAAAGCCACCTGCTGGTAGCGCAGTTGGCGGTTGGCTTCGCCCTGCGGAATGACCATGCAGCAGGCAATCAGGCCCAGGCCCATGCACATCAGCGGGATGGTCCATCCGCCGCCGGTTGAGGATACCGGCGCGCCGATTTCCTCGTCAAGCTGGACCTCCGATTCAGCCGACGCCTGCGGCTGCACCGCCAGTTGCGGCTGAACGTCCATCAGGCCGGAAAGATGATCTCCTTCGCTGACGGTGACGAGAATCGTCTGGCTGGCGGCCTGCTCGACTTCGATGGCGGGGCCGAAGGATTCGGAGAGGGCTGCCAGTTCCGAAGCGGCTGACTGGAGCGATTCGGTGGAGGAGAAGGTGACGACGTTTTCCTGCACGGCGTCCGCGGGAATGGTCCGCGAAACGACGGGCGATTTTTCGCCGGCGCCAGTAGGAGCGAAGCGATCATGCGCGGCGGGAGAGAGCGCGACGTCCACTTCCGATGGATGCAGCGGCGCGGCTGGGGTTTGGTCGATTGTGTCCCATGGCGTCGCATCGGCGCCTTGCGGCACGGGTGCGGCCACCGGAATCTCCGCTCGTGACACGGGCGTCTCGCCCGTGCCTGCGGCATCATCACCTTTGGTAGTTGGAGTCGCCAAGTCTTCAACCGCGCCGGCAACTGGCATGGGCGGGACGCCCATGTCACGAACTGGCGCTTCAGACGCCGTGGCATGGGCGGCTGGCCCATGTTCCTTCTCCGAAAACACGGGCGGGCCGCCCGTGCCACGTCGATCTTGCAGCGGTTTCTGCGCTGGCACATCATAGCTGAAGGGATCAACAATCGGCACCGAGCTAAGATCGAGACCTGCAGAGACGATTCCAGCTATTTCCGGCGCAGGGATCATCGTCTCGATGGATATTTTCTCATCGGAGAAAAAGGCCCGGTCGGCCAGTTGCTCTTCGCGCTCTTCCGGTGAAACCGCCGCGGCGGTTTCGTTTTCAAGAACGGAAAACTCGTTGAGTAGCAATGGGGAAAGAGGCGCGGCCGATGCCTCCTTCGCCTCGGCGGCGATCGTGCTCGCCGAGGCGAAGGGGCTTACGTAATCGGCGGGATGCTCGTCCGGATCGATCGACTCCCACGGCACGCGGGCGTTTGCCTCATCTTCGTCCAGGGCCGCTTCGGTTTGGGTGTCGACCTCCGTGTCAATCATGGCAGGTTCCTACTTGTTCCAGAAGACGCCGCCGTATTGTGCGCGGTCGCCAAGCTGCTCCTCGATGCGCAGGAGCTGGTTATATTTCGCCACGCGATCGCTGCGCGCGGGCGCGCCGGTCTTGATCTGCCCGCAATTGGTCGCCACTGCAATATCGGCAATCGTCGAGTCTTCGGTTTCGCCCGACCGGTGCGACAGCACGGCGGAGTAGCCGTTGCGAATCGCCATGTTCACCGCGGCGAATGTCTCGCTCAGCGTGCCGATCTGGTTGACCTTGACGAGGATGGAGTTGGCGACGCCGGTCTTGATTCCCTTTTCGAGGAATTTCACGTTGGTGACAAACACATCGTCACCCACGAGTTGGATTTTTTTCCCAACGCGGTCGGTGATGATCTTCCAGCCGTGCCAGTCATTCTCGGCAAACCCATCTTCCAACGAGCGGATCGGATATTTTTCGATCCACTTGCACCAATAGTCGGCCATGGCCTCAGGGCTGAGAATCTTATCGGGATTGCTCTTGAAGAATTTGTATCCCTTTTTGTCGGCATCCCACAATTCGCTGGCGGCCGGGTCGAGGGCCACAAAAACCTGCTTGCCAAACTCATAGCCGGCCGCGGTTACCGCTTCGCCGATGACTTTCAGCGCGTCTTCGTTGTCTTTCAGGTCGGGGGCGAAGCCGCCCTCATCGCCGACGGCGGTGCTCATCTTCGCCTTGTGCAACACCTTCTTCAGGGCGTGATAAATCTCCACCCCAGCCCGCAGGCCTTCGCTGAACGTGTCGAAGCCCCATGGCTGGATCATGAATTCCTGGAAATCGACGTTGTTGTCGGCATGCTTGCCGCCGTTAAGGATATTCATCATCGGCACCGGCAGCGTTCGCGCCGCCGGGCCGCCCAAATAGCGATAGAGCGGCAGGCCCGAAGCCTCTGCCGCGGCCTTGGCGACCGCCATCGACACGCCGAGGATCGCATTCGCCCCCAGCTTTGCCTTATTCGGCGTGCCGTCGAGTTCGATCATCAGGTTGTCGATCTGCTCCTGATCGCGCGGATCGCAGCCGATCAGCTCGGCGGCAATCACGTCGTTCACATTGGCCACCGCCTTGGAAACGCCCTTGCCGACCCATTTTTTCTTGTCGTCATCGCGTAATTCGACGGCTTCATGCTCGCCGGTGCTTGCGCCGGAGGGAACGGCGGCCCGTCCGAGGGTTCCATCTTCGAGAAGGACGTCAACTTCGACGGTGGGGTTGCCGCGAGAGTCAAGAACCTGCCGGGCCTGGATGAATTCGATGGCTAAGCTCATGGTGGAAATAGTGCTGAGTGCTGAGAACTGAGTGCTGAGTCGTAGTGAGACAATCAGCAAACAGGCCAAGCGCCCGGTCACTCCTTAAAGGTTATCGGACTTTGGGGACGGAAAACTGTAACGAAGGGGCAAGTCTATGCGCGAGCGGGGGAGTGTCAAACGGTGGGATCGAAAAGCAATGGTTTCGTTGTTACGCATGATAGCCCAGGGCGGAAGCCCCCGCACGCGCGATGCAGATCCGTGGGCTGCCGCCTGCGGCTATCATGCGGAGGTGTTGTTTCGTGATGGCTTGATATACTCATTCCCATCACGTTCGATACGGAATCGCGTCTATCTCACAGGTCAACTACAAGGAGCGCACATGAACACGGCCACCGTTGCTTCCAAGGTACGACTTGACCCAAAGAAAGCCTTGCATGCTTCGCCCGCTTTTAAAGCGGCAAGCGTGTGCCGTTACTTCATTGTGGCTGCGTTCGCGTTTCTCTGCGCCGGCGCGTTGTCCACCGTGGCGGCTGCCGATGCACCGACGCCACCGCCCGCGCCCAAGGGGGTTTCCAATCCCGGCGACTACTGCACGGTGTTTCTTGCACTGAAGGTGCAGCCGGCGCTTGGGATCACCGCCGACCAGGCCACTAAGCTGGCCGATCTGAAGACGAAACTGGATGAGGATCTAAAACATGTGGGAGATGCCCAGCCAGGCGAGCAGCCGCCGACGTCCCGAACCGTCGGCCGCAAGGCACGCGCGGTCGTCCAGGATTATGGCAAGCAAACCAAGGCGCTGCTTACCGCCGACCAGGACGCAAAACTGCAGGACCTTTTCAAGAACCAGTCGCTGAAGACGATCGTCATTCACACCAATACATCGCGGCATCGAGTCAATGGAAAGACGACCGAATACTCGTTCAACGTTGAGCTGGAATATACCCACTACGGCGAGGAAAAAGCGGACGCGCCGGCGGACAAGAAGTAAGGCGTGCAGGGCGGGGCCAAAAATAATTCGACGCTTCAGCGTCTGTCAGTTCCTGTTCCCGAGAATTTCGCGACGCCATTCTGTTCACTTCTTAATTTAGTGCTGGTTAGAATTAAGAAATGTCCATCATCTTATTCTTCCACATCAACCCCGAGGTCGCGCGCGCCGAAACGCGGGATGTGTCTATTTATCCTGTTGATGGTATCACGCCCACGGCGACCATTCCCGCGGGCCGGTACGCTTTTCTGGAACATTACTGCATCGACCCAAACTGCGACTGTCGCAGGGTCCTTCTTGCCGTTCTGCGCCAGGCCGACCGCAAGGTTGTGGCGATGATCAGCCATGGCTTCGACAAGCCTAAGCCGGGCAGTCTGCCCGGGGAGCAAACATTTCTCGATCCGCTGAATGATCAATCAGAATGCGCGCCGGAATTTCTAAAACTGTTCCTCGATCGCGTTCTCGATCCGCTTTATGCCTCGCGGCTCAAGCGCCATTACGAATTGGCCAAAGCAGCCGGCAAAGATCCCAATCATCCGGTTCACCGCGTGCTGCGCGATTCTCGCAGGGAGCACCGGCCAAAACCAAAACGGTCTGATGCGCGGAAACGCGAACGGCGCAACAGGCGGCGCCGGCGATAGAAGACCAAAGATATCTTTCAATTCCCCATTCCCCCGCCAACTGCCTTGGTATAATTCCTTTCCCGGCCCGGTTGCGGAATCGGGCTGGTCTCGTGCAATTCTCCACCAGCAAGGAGGTCGTCATGACCACCGCCACCATCACTTCCAAGGCTGCCAAAGCCAATGGATCCAAAACTGCCGCTGCGCCTTCGCACTCTCCCGTCGCGATCCGGCAAACCAAAATGCTGATCGACGGCAAATGGGTCGACTCTGCCAGCGGCAAGACCTTTGAAACGCTGAACCCCGCCACCGGGCAGGTGATCGCCAACGTGGCCGAGGGGGACAAGGCGGATGTGGACAAAGCCGTCAAGGCCGCCCGGCGGGCATTTGAAAAAGGGCCGTGGCGGAAGATGAGTGCGCGCGAACGTGGGCGCTGCCTCTATAAATTGGGCGATCTCATCGAGAAAAACGCCGACGAACTGGCGATGCTCGAGACGCTGGACAACGGCAAGCCGATTCGCGACGCCAAGGGGGCGGACCTGCCGCTGGCGATCGATTGCTATCGTTATTACGCGGGTTGGGCCGACAAAATCGAGGGGAAGACCATTCCCGTGAACGGCAACTTTTTCTGCTATACCCGCCATGAGCCGGTTGGCGTGGTTGGGCAGATCATTCCGTGGAATTTCCCGATTCTGATGCAGGCCTGGAAATGGGGACCGGCTCTTGCAACCGGCTGCACGATCGTGCTGAAGCCGGCCGAGCAGACGCCGCTGAGCGCGCTGCGCGTTGGCGAGCTTGCCATGGAAGCGGGCTTTCCCGAAGGCGTGATCAACATCGTGCCGGGGTATGGCGAAACCGCCGGGGCGGCACTTTCCGAGCATTACGACGTCGACAAGGTCGCCTTCACCGGCTCAACCGAAGTTGGAAAACTCATCATGCAGGCGGCGGCGCGCACGAATCTCAAGCGCGTGACGCTGGAGCTGGGCGGGAAAAGCCCCAACATCGTCTTCGCCGACGCCGACATGGACGCGGCGGTTGAAGGGGCGTTCTTCGCGCTGTTCTTCAATCAGGGGCAATGCTGCTGTGCCGGATCGCGGTTGTTTGTCGAGGACACCGTTCACGATGAATTCGTCGATCGGGTCATCCAGCGCACGAAGAAGCAGAAAGTTGGCGATCCCTTTGACCCGAAAACCACGCAAGGCCCGCAGGTAAGCGAGGAGCAATTCAACAAGATTCTGGGATTCATCGATTCGGGTCGCGAAAGCGGCGCGAAGCTGCGCACCGGCGGCGGGCGCGTCGGCAAACAGGGATATTTCATCGAGCCGACCGTGTTCACTGATGTGAAGGACGACATGAAAATCGCCCAGGAGGAAATCTTCGGCCCGGTGCTTTCGGTCATCCGCTTCAGCGACATGAACGAGGTGATCGAACGCGGCAACAAGAGCATGTATGGTCTTGCCGCCGCCGTCTGGACAAAGGACATCACCAAGGCTCACCGCATGGCGGCAGAGCTTCGGGCCGGGACGGTGTGGGTGAACTGCTACGATGTCTTCGACGCCGCCGCCCCGTTTGGCGGATATAAGATGTCAGGCATCGGCCGCGAATTGGGCGAATATGCGCTTCGCAACTACACGGAAGTGAAGACGGTGACGGTGGCGGGATAAACGCCAGCGTCCACAACACAGACGCATTCGAGGCTTCGTCGCTTGCGCGGCGAAGCCTCGAATCGTTGGGAGTCGTGCTCGATCGGGTCACGGAGTAGACTGGACCGTGAATGCCGCAAGTGACCAAAATCGCCGCCCAACGCCGACGGCCCAATCGCCGCAATGTCTATCTTGACGGCGTATTCGCATTCGGCTGCAAGCTGAACGTCATCGCGCGATTCCGCCTGCGCGAAGGAATGATCCTCAATGACGAGCAGGTGCTGGAGATTGAGCAAGGCGAAGTCCGCCAGGAATGTTTCGATCAGGCGATGAAGTTCCTGCAAAAACGGCTGCACAGCCGGGCGGAATTGATCGCGAAGCTCAATCGCCGCGAATACGGGCAGGCGATGGTCATCAGCGTGACGGATCAGCTCGTGGAACTGGGATATCTGGACGATGCGCGTTTTGCCCTGGGCAAAGCGCGATCGGCGGCGCAGCACAAACACCACGGCCGCGGGCGCGCCAAAATTGAATTGATGAAGTCCGGCGTGCGCGGCGCGACAGCCGAGAAGGCGCTGGACGAAGCGTACAGCCAGGCGGATTCGCCAGCCGTCGCCCGGCAATTGGCACAAAAGCAACTCCCCCGCCTGCGCAAGCTCGACCCAGCCGTCGCCCGGCGGCGGCTGAGCGGAATGCTGGCGCGGCGCGGGTTTGATTTTGAGACGATTGGGCCGGTGGTGAAGGAAGTGTTGGGGGAAGGGGATGAGATGGACGATTCGATTTAATGCGCTTAGCGCGCCGGCGCCATGAAATGGTTTTTGCCGGATTTCCACACGCCTTCGGATCGCGGGTAGCAGTAAATGAATTGGCAATTGAGTTGCCCTGTCTCGACACTTTCCCGTATCCCGGGCGTCCCGCCCGTGCCGTTGGAGCGCAGCGAGAAACTGCCTGCTTCGGCGAGTTTTCGAAAAGCGAACACGGCCGAGACGGCCGTGATAGGGAAGTCGAGATCGAGCACGTTTTAGTCCCTTCCTGCCGCGGAGAATCTGCCTATGCGATCAGCTTATACATTCCTGTCATGCGTCCTTCTCGCACTTTTCGTGTCGCAAGTCCGTGCTGGCGAGAAGCCCGAGCTTTGGCTTTATTATCCGACCAATCTGCTGGTCGATCAGAATCTGGACAAGGCAAAGGAAATCTGGGGCCGGGCGGCGGCGGCGGGGTATGACCACGTGCTGATCGCCGACTCCAAATTCAGCCGGCTGCCGTCCATGGATAAGCGCTATTTCCAAAATTGCGACAAGGCAAAGAAAATCGCCGAGGGACTGAAACTGCAACTTGTCCCGGCTTTGTTCTCCGTCGGCTATTCCAATGACATTCTCTCGCAAGATCCGAATCTCGCCGAGGGATTGCCCGTTAAAGATCAGCTTTTTATCGTGAAAAATGGGACAGCCGAGCCGGCGGGCAGCATTCATTTCGGCAAGATGGCGTTTCATGATGACAGCGTTTCGGTGGACGGAAACACGGCTACCGTGCATGCGGGAAAATCGTCGGCGCGCTTTACGTTTAAGCTGCCGGTGACGCCGTTCCGTTGCTATCACATTTCGGTGAAGATCAAGACCGCCGATCTTCACAGCCGGCCGGAGATCAAAGCCCTGGCGGGCGAACGCGGCCTGCAATGGCAGAACCTCCAGGTGAAGCCGACTCAGGATTGGACGCAGTGCGATGTGGTGTTCAATTCGCTCGACAATGCCGAGGTGAATGTCTATTTCGGCATTTGGGATGAAGTGCGGGGAAGCCTGCAATGGAAGGATTGGAGTATCGAAGAGGTCGGGCTGGTGAATGTCCTGCGCCGACCGGGTGCGCCATGTATTGTGAAGGAAGAATCCACCGGCAAAGTGCTGAAAGAGGGGACGGATTTTGAGCCGATCGTCGATCCGCGACTGGGAAACAACCCGTTTGCAGGTGAATACGATTCATATCACACGCCGGCGGCGATTCACACGAAGCTGCCGGACGGCACGAAATTGCTGGTGTCGTGGTATCACCCGGCAATTGTCTACGACGGGCAGGTGTCGGCATGCATTTCCGAGCCGAAGTTCCAGCAGCTTCTTGCCGACCAGGCCCGGCGGATGAAGGAAATCTGGGGCGCGCCGCTTTATATGATGTCGCACGATGAATTCCGCACCTGCAATTTCGACGAGGCGTGCGAATCGAAAAAACAAACTCCGGGCGAACTCTTGGCGGCCAATGTGCGCGAATGCACAAAGCTGCTTCGCCCGCAAAAGGCGGCGGTGTGGAACGACATGTTCGACCCGTATCACAACGCCGTGAAGGGGCCGTATTATTTGGTGAACGGCCCATACACCAATTCGTGGGAAGGGCTGGACAAGGACGTGCTGGTGGTCAATTGGAACCACGGCAAGCGCGACCAGTCGCTGAAATTCTTCGCCGACCGCGGAAACCGGCAACTGATCGCCGGCTATTACGACAACGACCTGTCGGAATTCTCCCAATGGCTCGCATCCGCGAAAAAGGTGAATGGGGTGGTGGGGTACATGTACACGACCTGGCGCGGCGATTACTCGGCCATCGAGAAATTCGCGAAAATGGCGCGGGAATGAACCGGGGTGTGCGACTTCAGTCGCCACCTTGAACAGGTAGGACGAATCAAAACCGAATAACCAATGACCAAATGGGAAACGTCATTTGTCATTTGTCATTTGTCATTGGTCATTGGGATTTCATTCGTCATTCGTCATTCGGAATCCATCATTCCGAGTACTCCCAGCTTGGTTCTCAATACAAATAAAAACCGGGCGACCCGCATGACGGGCCGCCCGGTTGGTTTTCTGATGGGTTATTGAGTGGATAACTCAGACAGAATTAGAACCGGAATCCGACGCCCAGACCATAGATGAACTGACCGTTGCGCAGGGCGCTGCCGGCGGTCGAGTTCTGGTTGAAGAAGAACTGGTACTCAGCCGAGACGTAAATGAACGTCGAGCTGTTGACGAAGTACTTCACGCCGGCTTCGGGGGCGGCTTCCCAGGTGTTACGGACGCTGTTGCCGTAGACATAGCCGATGTTGGCGCCGATATAGGGCATCCACTGCGCCTGGTCGCCGAGGGGAACGTTGAAATCGATGGCCAGGTCGGTGGAGGCATCCCACCCTACGCCCGCCACGTCGCTGTAGGCTGCCGTTTGGCGCAGGTCCAGCTCGAGGTTATCGGTGAAGAAATAACCGATGCTGGCATCGGCCGCGGCGGTGAAGCCGTTGAAGTTGGGGCCGTTGGTGCCGTCGCCACCGAGTTCGATTTCAAACGGACCACGGGCTGCCTGGGCATGGGCCACAGCCGGGATGAGACACAGAGCCGCAAGAACAAGAGCTTTCCGCCACATTCGAAGCCTCCTTCCAGAGGAAGATAAAAACCGGCCAGACCCGTCTGGCCCTCGTTTATTCGTTCTCATGTTCGGCACGGGTTTGCCAAACTCTTCAATCAATTTAGGGCATAGTCCCGTAAAGAGGGAACCATCAAAGTTGCTAATCTATTTCGGAAGTGCGGCCTGTGCCGTAAACTCCGCCTGCACAAAATGTTACGAATGTAAAGCTAGGTAGAATAAGAAGTTGATTGAAAACCGCGTTCTTATCGGACGCCTTTTTGACGGAAATTAGCGTACTCATCCCTGGCGAGTTTGCAACAGCTCGCTTAGCGCAATCTTCATGAGGCTGAGCAGTGTTACGGACGGCAATCGGGCTCCCGTTTTAATTGGATTTGAAAGATTACCATCCACGGGTGGCAATCGGTTGCTAGATGTAGGGTGGGCGTACTCGCCCACCGTTTGTCGTCCGCGAAAGAGGGTGGGCGAGTACGCCCATCCTACGCGTTGCCCCCACCCTGTGCCATTACCGTGGCGTGGCAGGAAAATCGCATTTCTTCTAAAACCGAATTTCGGTTCAAATATGCCAAGTCCATGGATGATCAACCGACTGCTGACATTCCCACCCCCGGGCGGCCGCCCCAGACGCGGCAAGACGCCGGCGATGTGACACGCACCTTTTCTCCCATCGACGGCACGGTTGCGCCGAATGACGTGCCCGCCCCATCCGATCAGGCGCCGGGTATTCCCGATTTGAGCGTCGGCCCGGCTGGCACAACTGCCGGCTCGCGCAGCGCGCCCGAGCCGCCAAAGCTCGATGGATATAACGTCGTCCAGGCCATCGGCGAAGGCGGAATGGGAACCGTCTGGCGCGGAGTGCAGCTCTCCACGCGGCGGAATGTGGCGCTGAAGCTCATCAGCGCGGCGGGATTCGCCTCCGAACGCGCCCGCCAGCGCTTCGATCGCGAAGTCGAAATCACCGCGCGCCTCGAACATCCCAACATCGCCCGGGTCTACGACAGCGGCATCAATCATGGCGTCTACTTCTACGCGATGGAGCTGATCGACGGCATGCCGCTCGATCAATTCGTCGCCGAACATCATCTTGACCGGGTGGAAATCCTGCGGCTGTTTGCCATCGTCTGCCGGGGCGTGCAACACGCGCACGAGCACGGGGTGATTCATCGCGACCTCAAGCCGGGCAATATTCTGGTGACCGCCGACGGCCAGCCACACGTTCTGGATTTCGGGCTGGCCAAGGCGTTGGAGCAGGCGGGAAAGGAAGCAGGCATCAGCATCGATGGAGAAGTCGCCGGCACGCCCGGCTTCATGTCTCCCGAGCAGGCCGCGGGGAAGCTCGATATAGATGCCCGCTGCGACGTCTTCAGCCTGGGCGTGATACTCTATCGCCTGCTGACAGGCGGCACACCGCACGACCTGAGCGGGACATATCTGGATGTTCTTCGCCGCGTGAGCGAGGAAGAGCCCAAGCGCCCGCGCGCGGTAGACAAAACGATGGATCGCGAATTGGAAGCGCTGTTGCTGCGCGCCATCCAGCGCGACCCGGCCCATCGCTACCGAAACGCCGGCCAGTTGGCGCAGGATATTGAAAATTATCTGGCCGGCGATCCGATCACCGCCAGGCCCCCCACCACGATTTATTATCTCCGCAAGCGAGTTCACAAGCATCGCGTGAAGCTGGCGACCTTCGGCATCGTGGTGCTGCTCGTGGGCGTGGCGGCGACATTGACCATATGGCTGATTCATTCGCATCACGCGACGAGTGTTCTGGAAAAAACCGCGTCGATCGAGGCGCGCGACAAGCTGGTCACCGCTGCAAAAGCCGCGGTCTTCAAAGCAGATGGAATTCGATCTGATATCGCCAAAGGGGATGCCTCGGCAACCGCGGCCGGCCGCGCCGAGGCGCTGCGTGTCTATACCTCGGCGGTGAGCGACTTCGACAAAGCCCAGGCGCCGCGCCAATCGGCCGAGCTGGGGCTATGGAATCTGGAGGCATCGTATCCAGCGCCGATTGCCTTCATCGCGGCTGCGAATGACGCCTTTTGGAAGGTTGAAATGACCGCCGGGCCGTTCATCCTGCAGGACAGCCGCCGAGCGCTGGCCGGGTATCAGGATGGGACACTTCGCCTGCTCGACCTGGCCACCGGGCGCGCCTTGCGAACCATTCATACCGGCAAGAACCCGATACTCAGCGCCGCGGCGTCGGCGGATGGAGCGTTTGCCCTCATCGGGGAAGACGATGGCTTGATCCAGCAATGGGACCTGGCAACCGGCGCCTTGAAACGTGAATTTCGCAACCCCGCCAGGCCGCTGCTTCATCGCGTCACGCATCTGGCAATATCGTCGGATGGGAAATGGGTCCTTTCCGTCAGCGGCGCAACCCCGCAGACGCTTGCATCCCCGGCCTATAACGACACGCTCACGCTCTGGTCTGAAGGCAGCCCCGTTCGTACGACCGATCGCGATGCCGGTTTGCTGGCGGTGAAAGGCACGGTGACCCAGGCTGTGTTTTCGCACGGGCAAAGCTTTGTCACCGGAAGCGCCCAGGTGGACGTATGGGACGCCGACGGCAGGCACATCGCCGGCATTCCGGATAGCGCGACCGCCGTCGCCTTTTCCCCGGACAACAAATTCGTCGTGTCCGGCTCATCCGATGGGACGGTGCGCCGAGTCGACCTGGCCACCGGTAAAATCACCCCGTCGCAAACGCATGGCGGCGCGATTCTGGCAATTGGCTGCGACGCGCAATGGGGACAGATCGCGTTTGTCACCGAAGACGGCGCGCTGGGTGCGATTTCGCCGGATGGGACCGCGCTTTGGAAGCAACCACCGGCGGGCTACGTTGACGCGGCGGTCATGTCGGGCGATGGGCACCTGGCCGTCACCGTCAAAGCCGCACAACCCGATGCCGGCGGAAAGCCGCCGGTCGATGCGGGCATTTCGGTGTGGCGAATGGCCCCTTCACCCGCGGCACGCAGCCTTTCAAATGCCGGGCCATTTGCCAGCGTGTCGCTCAGCGGCGATGGCCGGCTGGCGCTGGCGCGCAGCTCGGGCCGAAGCTTTGCCGGCGAGGCAGCGGGCCATGCCTCCTTGTTCGACGGGATTTCCGGCAAGCGCTTGAGGGTTGAAGGCCTGCTGAACGATCGCTTCGACGCCGCCGTCCTCAGCCGCGATGGGAAAAGTCTGGCCCTGCTGGCCGGCAAATCCCTTTCGCTGCTGTCGCTGGATTCGCCGGGAAGCGATTCCCATTTCACGCTTGCCGCCGCGCCGAGCGAGCCGGCAGTCCTGGCCATCAACCGCGACGGCAGCCGCGTCGCAGTTTCCACGCCGGACAATGCGCTGCTGATTTATCGCCGGGGCGGCTCGCAAAGCCCGATTCGCGCCGTCGGGCATACCGCCGCAATCACCAGCGCGGCATTCTCCGACGACGGTCGCGTGCTTGTCAGCGGCTCGGAAGACAAAACCGTTCGCGTCTGGAATGCCGACAGCGGCGCGGCGGTTTGCACGCTTCGGGGACATCAGGCTTCGGTAAACGCCGTCGCGATTTCCGGTGATGGACGCCTCGCCGTGAGCGGGTCGGGGTCGGATGGATTTTCCGGCGAGAACGATAATTCGGTTCGCATCTGGGATATTCCCGCCGCCGGATTGCTGAAGACTTTTTCGCGAAATGCGCGCGTTCGCAGCGTGGCGATTTCCGGAAACGGGAAATTCATTGCCGCCGGTGGCGACGATCAAATCGTCATTCTTTGCGACCGCGAAAGCGGCGATGTCCTTCGCAGCAGTCCGGCGAATATCGGCTCGGTCCCATCGAATCAGCCGGGGGTTGATTCCGCCGCACCAGCTTCGCGTGGGACAGTCCCGGTGCTATCCCTTGGTTTTGACGACGCGGGCCAGCATCTGCTGATTGGAAGCGATGCCGCGTATTTGTGGGATTTTTACTATTTTGATCGGGTGCAAAAGGCCAAGCCCGCCGTCGCGGCTATTCTGGCGCAAGATCCCGCCCAGCCACTCGATGGCGATTCACTGTTGACGCTGGCGCGCTGGTATGCGATGCAGGGACAGAGCGATTGGGCAGCGATGTTGTTCGCCGACGCCAGGGCCCACGGCGCCGAAGGCGATGCGTATGAAATGTGGTATTGCGACTGGGAGCGCGGCGATTCAGCCAGCGCGATCCAGCATGAGCCGGTTGCTTTGCCGAAGGACGTTCCGGACTATTATTATCGGCTGTGCAGGACGTCGCTGGCTGTCGAGAAGCAGACGATCCGGTAAACGAGTCTGAAAATGTTCCTCCGAAGGCTCGTTGTCGTAGGGGGCGTACTCGCCCACCGGGTCGCGTGCCACGGGGACGCAGCAACGGTGGGCGAGTACGCCCACCCT
>DASRRM010000220.1:0-37575 GCA_035695715.1 Tepidisphaeraceae bacterium | reverse complement strand
CAGCAGTACGCAATGCGGTGGAGCGGTTGCAACGCATCGGCACTCGGGTGATCAAACTGCTGGGAAAATGGCGACCCGTCCCAACGTGAAACCGGACAACTTCATGCGGCGGGTGTGTGAGGTACTCCGAAGAGCCGGGTTCTTCGTGGTTTGCAGCGTGTAACCCGGCTCTTCGGAGTACCTCAGAACCGGCGTCATTTGGAAAATATACCGCGCTCGTTCGACTCTTTGTTCACGCGAAATCGAGGTGCAATATGCGGGGGCTTTTCCTTTACCTCTCGGGCATCGGGCTTCTGCTGATTGCCGGCGCTAACTTCGCCGCTGGCGCGGACACGACGCAGTCCGCAGCGCCCGCGTCCGACCTGGCCGGGCTGATTCAAAACCTTGGCGATCCGGATTTTCATGTCCGCGACGTTTCCGAGCACAAGCTTCGGGAAGCCGGTTCGATTGCCGAGCCGTTGTTGCGCGAGGCCATCACGAATCCCGATCTGGAAATTGCGACCAGGTCGCGGCGGATTTTGGCGGACATCAGCATGGGCATTACACCGGGCGCGCCGGCAAAACTCGTGGAGCGGCTCAAAGAATATCGCCAGTCCGACGTTGGGCGCAAGGCGCAGATTGTGCAGGAACTGGAGAGAATGACCCCGATTGCAGACCATAGCCTGGCCCGCCTTTGGCTCGCGGAAAAAGATCCCGTGGCGCGGGCAACGATCTTTCCCTCGCAACGCGGCGACAATGTATTGCCCTGGGTGGGGGCCATGATTGCCGACGGCGATGAGAAACCTGTTCCCGACCTGATGAGAATGGCGGCATTTTCCGACGCCGACCAGCCGGCCCGCAATGCCGCCGCTTATTTCCTGCTGAGCGGAACACTGGACGCGGAAATCGCCGGGGCGGAAAAACGGCTGGCCGCCAGCGCGGCCGGCGAAAAGCAGGCGGCGGGAAAATTTCTGCTCTACGCCTACCGGGCGCGCGGCGATTTGGCCAGTGCCGCCCGCATGGCCGGAGACTATGCCGACGGCCATGTGCAGGCCAGCATCGCCGAAGAGCGTGGCGATTGGGCCGGCGCCGCGGCCGCCTTTGCCAAAGTCGCCAATCGCTGGACTTACCGGGGCCGACTTGCGCTTTACTACCGGCTTGCCGGGGATGAGGAGAATGCGAAAATCCAGACCGACCTGCTGGTCAACGCGTATCATGATTCGCGGGACACGCTCAAATCCTATTTTCTTAACGACCGCCCGGCGGAGGGATTGGCCGCGCTAATGAAAACCGGCGCTGGCGATGCGAGCAGCGAGCCGGGCGACCCGCTTTGCGTAACCCTGCTCTGCGAGCAAATGAGATTCCGCGAAGCGATTGTGTTGGCCGAACAGCAGGATAAGCGCGCCTTTCAACCGATGTTATCCCTCGCCGTCGTGCTTCAGGAGTTTGGTGCAATCGCCGAAGCCGCCCCCCTTTTCGACGAGCTTCAAGCCGGGGCGCTGCGGGACAAGAACACAGACCAATGTCTGGAACTTGTCGAGCGACTGCACGATCTGGGCCTGAACGATCGGGCAGGCCAGCTCATCGACAGCATGCTTCGCGTCGTGGGCGAGAACAGCACGACACGCAGCGCACTGCCGATGATGCTCGATAGCATGGCTTATGTGCCGCAGCACTGGATCGACGTGATCCGCAAACTACACCCGGACGACAAATCGGCGATGTTGGTCGAGCGGCTCAACAAGCTTTTTTCCGGCAAACTGCCGGCCGACGAGGTCACGGAAATCCTGAAGCCCGCCGATCTGCCAAACGATCCGGGCGTCAAAAGGGACAGCCTGCTGTGCGACGTCATCCGCTTCACCGCCGAGGAGGGGTTGGACGACGCGGGCCTGGAGGGGTACGCCGAGAAGGCCGTCGGGCCCGAGCCGCTGAAGGTGCTGGGAGACATGCTGGCGGGCAAGGGCTTGTGGGACCGTGCGGCCCAGGCCTACGGGCGCGCCTGGCAGCAAGAACGATATACGCGAATGAAAAGCCCGCTGTCTTTGGCGCTGCAAGGTCATGCCCTCGAAAAAGCCGGGCATGCTGCCGAAGGGCAAATCCTGGTGGAACGCGCCCACCGCATCCTGATGTCGGGCGATCATTTCAGAAGCCCTTTCGTGTATGGGCTCCGCGAACATGGAATGGAAGCCGATGCGCATCGGCAGGAAGAGCTTGCGCCCCGGATTGGCATGTTCGACGATTACGTTGCCTTACAAGAATCGGAAAAGCGCGCAAACGCCCTGGCGACGAAAGACCCGATGACAGCCGCTGAATTGTTGGAGCGGAAGGTCCTGTGGAATCTTCGTCCGGGCGCCTTTTTCAGGAGCCCGACCGGCTACCTGATCGTGCCGCACCGAATTCACATGCTGCGCGCCATGGGATGGGAGCGCAAGGGCAACGTCGACGCCGCCCTGCGCGAATGGAAGCTGTCGCTGGCGTTTTACCCCTACGGTGCGGATTCCGCCGCCGGAACCGTGCGACTTTTGGACAAGGCCGGCAGGACCAAAGAAGCCAATGACATTTACACGCCGGTCCGCGACCAACTGCAATCAGTCTGCAAAGATTACCCCGACAGCGCCAAAGCGCACAACAACCTCGCGTGGCTTGCCGCGCGCTGCCGGCGCGATCCGGATCTCGCGCTGGAACAGGCCAATAAAGCGACGCAAATGGAACCGGCTAATGCCGAATTCATCGACACGCTTGCTGAGGTTCACGTCGCACGCGGCGAGAAGGCGGCGGCGGTGGAATTGATGCGCAAGGCGATCGAGCTTGCGCCGGATGTGCCGGTTTTTCAGGAACGTTTGAAGGAAATTGAATCGTCGAAGTAACCGGGTTCCTTTGAACGAGCGCAAGGTCGGGCGTGTTTATCCGGCGGGCCATTGCAAACGGCGCGTCATCCCGAAGATGTGATTCGGATGCAGTAAATACGACGGAGGTGCGATATGCGGGGGTATTTCCTTTTCGTTCCAATCATCGGACTGCTCCTCATCGCCCCGGCGAATATGCCGGCGGCGACCACGCAGCCTTCCCCGGCCGAGGCGCCCGCGTCGGACCTCACCGCGCTCGTTCAAAAACTCGGCGATCCCGATTTTCGCGTGCGCGATGCGGCGGAACATAAATTGTGGGAAACCGGCACATCCGCCGAGCCGATCCTCCAGCGGGCCGTTGGGGATCCCGATCCGGAAATCTCCATGCGGGCAAGGCGGCTGCTCACTGACATCACCCTGGGCATCACCCCCGGCACGCCGGACAAAATCATGGAGCTGCTGCTGAGTTATCGCGGCGGCACACTCGCGCGCAAGGTCGAGGTCGTCGGGGAACTTCAAGCCATGGCGCCGCTGTCGGCCCACGCCCTGGGCCGGCTTTGGCTGGCGGAAAAAGACCCGGCGGCGCGCGAGGCGGTCTTCCGGCAATGCCCCGTCGGCGACATGCTTTCGTGGGCGCGGGCGATGATCGCCGATGGCGACGAGGATGGCGTTCCCGAACTGATGCGCGTGCTGGCGTTCACCGACAGCGACCAGCTTCCGCGCAACGCCGCCGGGTATTTTTTACTCAGCGGAAAGCTGGACGCGGAAATTGCCGCCGCCGAGGGGCGGCTGGGCGGGAAAGACGCGGTGCCGGCCGGGCGGTTTTTGATCTACGCATATCGGGCGCACGGCGACCTGGACCACGCGGAAAAGATGGCCGTCAAATATGCTGACCCGACCGTGCAGGCGGCCATCGCCGAAGAGCGCGGCGACTGGCCCGGCGCCATCGCGGCGTTCACCCGCGTTGCCAGCGTGTGGAATACGTCGGTGCCGGTGGCCAGCCGTCTGGCGATTTACTATCGGCGGAACGGGCAGGATGCCAAGGCGGATGTGGAAACCGATCGCGTGATTGCCGCGGCACAGAACGCGCCGCAGATGCTCAAAGCTTATTTCCTTAACGATCGTCCCGCCGCGGGAATCAGCGCGATGCTCAAGGCATCGCAAGGCGGCGCGCTGGGCGACCAGGCCGAGGCGCAGTGCATCGAGCTGCTGGGCGGGCAGTTGCGGTTTGCCGAAGCAATCGACCGCGCCGAAAACGCCGACCATCGCGCGTTCGGCTCGATGCTCGAGTTGGCCGCTGAGTTGCAGTATTTCGGCGCCAGGGAACAAGCCGGGAAGATTTTCGAAGAGCTTGTGGACGGGGCGGCGAGGGGGACAACGTCAAGTCAATGCTGGCAACTGGCGTATCGACTTCACGCCGCCGGCCGTAATGACCTGGCGACGAAGCTGGCGGATGACATGTACGCGACCCTGGGCGAAAACACCGCATCGGACGGGGTTTTTTATGCGACGCTGCCGGGCAATGCCCTTCAGCCGCAGCGCTGGGTGGCCATTGTGCGGCAGCTTCATCCCAATGAAAAATCCGCCGCGCTGTCGGCCCGGCTGGAAAAACTGTTCACCGGCAAGCTGCCGCTGGACGAGGCGCGCGACATCATCAGCCGCGCGATGCCCTCTGACAATGCGGATGCCGACAACGATCTGCTGCTGTGCGACATCGTGCGATTCACGGCACAGGAAGGTCTGGACGATGACCACCTGGAAAAATATGTGGCAAAGTCAACCGGCTCTGAGCCGCTGCACGTTTTGGGCGACATGCTTGCCGGGAAGGGACGATGGGCGCGGGCGGCCGACGCCTACGATCGGGCGTGGGAGCGCGATCGCGCTGCCCGCTCCGAAAACGCGCTGAACCTGGCGCTGGAGGGAAACGCGCTTCAGAAAGCCGGGGAAATGGAACAGGGCACAAAGCTGATCGAGCGGGCGATGCGCATCTACGCGTGCAGCAACGAGTCGAATAATGCGTTTGTGTCGGGGATGAAGGTGGATGGCCTGGAGCAACCCGCCCGCCGGGCCGAAGACCTGGCGCTGACCATCGGCGCGTTTGACGATCTCACTGCCTTGCAGGCGTCGACCGAGCGGGCGGCAGCGATTGCCCCCACCGACCCGATGGCGGCGGCGGAGATGTCAGAGCGACAGATTCTCTGGAACGTGCGCCCGACCGCCGCGTTTCTCGGCGCAGCCGCCTACGTCGTCGTTCCCCACCAGGTTCATGTCTGGCGCGCCGAGGGATTTGAACGCAAAGGCGATGTCGAGCGGGCAGTGCGCGAATGCAAGCTTGGGCTGGCCTATTCGCCCCTGGACCCCGACTGCGCCTCGATTGCCGTCCGCGTTCTGGACAAGGCCGGGCGCGCCAAAGAGGCCGATGCGTTTTACGTGCCGGTGCGCGATGGTTTGCAGGCACTGTGCCGCGAATATCCGCAAGCGGCTGGAGCGCACAACAACCTGGCCTGGCTGGCGGCGCGAAGCCGTCGCGATTTGGACGTAGCTCTTGAGCATGCGAATAAGGCGATCGAACTGGATCCAACCATCGCCGGGCATTTCGATACGCTGGCCGAGGTTTACCTGGCGCGCGGCGACAAGGCCCGCGCCCTGGAAATGATGCACAAGGCGATCGACATCGATCCGAAAAAGCCGCTCTATCAGCAGCGGCTGAAGGAATTCCAGGACGCCAAATAACGCCCGCCGGCCCCACGCGATGCAATTTGCAATCATCATTGTCGTCGGCGCCGCCCTCATGGCGGCGGCGAGCCTGTATCAATCGCGCAGGGCCGGCCAGCCCTGGCTGGCGAACATTCGGCGGCATTTCCCCGCCACGATTCAAACGCTGATGTTCTGGGCGACATTCGTCTGCTTCGCCTTCGCGTCGCGCGACGTGCATCCGCGACGCAGAGTGATGCTGCAACTGGCCAGCTTCGTGCCCGCCGCCGTGGCGCTGCTGCTGCAAACCCGCGCCTCGGTTGAAGCGAGTCGAAAAAACGTCGAACGCAAGAGGTTAAGCGAAGGGTTATGCGTTGCCTGCGGCTACGATCTGCGCCATAGCCGCGAGCATTGCCCCGAATGCGGGCTGGCAGTCCCTCGGATTGTCATTTTGCATAATGATGATAAGCACACGTCGGCTGAGGTTGTGGCGATTCTGCAGAACGTCCCCGGCCTATCCGCCGACGAGGCCCAGCGCGTGACCGGCGAGGTTCATCTTCAAGGTCAGTCGCGGCTCATTGAAAGGCCGCCGCCCTGCGCCGCCGAGATTTGCCGGAAACTTGAGGCGCTTGGCTTGCGGGTTTCAACGACCACGCGCGCGGAGATGGCGGAAACCGCGCCGGCGGCCGGCGCTATCATGGAGACCGATCACCCGCGCCCCACCTTGGAACCTTGACGAAAACTCCTGAAGGATTTCAGCGAAGTCTCGGGCATTCTGGACCGTGCGACAGTTGGCAATTCTTCGTCTTCTTCGTTCCTTCGCGCCTTCGCGTCAAGCATTGTGGTTTTCAGTTTTCGTAGGGTGGACGTACTCGCCCACCACGTTTCCGGCGCGGGGCCGGAAATGGTGGGCGAGTACGCCCACCCTACGAAAAGCGCATACGACGCAAGCCGGGAAGACATACGGCGGCATATGTAACAAGGCGAACACTTGGATTATGGAAACTCTTATTCTGCAGGATCAATCAATCTATAGTTCCACCGCAAAACCATTCAAAATGAAAATTTTGCGATTGACTTTCCGAAAAATTCCGATACAAATAGGGAAGCCAAATCGCGTTGATTTGGCCTAAACGGAATAACTCATGAAGTTCACTACAATCAACCCCGAAAACTTTGCCCCGGCGCTCAGCGCTGGCGGGCAGGGTCTGGGTACGACCGGCACGAACGGCCTGGCGCAGGGATTGACCCAGCAGCAAGGCCAGCAACAGGGCCAACCGCGCGCCGGCCCCGGGTGACGAGCTTTTACGTGTGATCCACGAAAGCCCCGACGCCCGCAAAGGCCTCGGGGCTTTTTTATTTCCCGCATTTTCCCCATGTTTTCGGCGTGCGCCAGCCGCCCGTCAGGAGGTGCATTGCGCGCATCAGTAACACCATCGGCCTTCCTCGAAGTGGCGTGGACACCACGCAGACAGTCGGAGTCTGAAACCCAGGTTCGATCCCTGGCGGGGAAGCTGAAGTGATTAGGCAGTAAGCAGTAGAGGGTAGGCAGTAGGCAGCAGACAGAGCGAATCCGAAAGCCGGTTTGGTGAAGTGACATCACGCGTCTCTTCCAAAGATGAGTCACTGGTTCGATTCCAGTAACCGGCAGTTGGCGGGAGGAGAAAGTAGGCAGTAGGCGGAGAGAGTGATAGATAGTATTTTGGGAAAAAGGCGGCAATATGGCGAGCACAGTAAACGGACGTTCCATAGTCCGCCTCGTCCTCTGCTTCTGCCTACCGCCTGCTGCCTACCGCCTGCTGCCTACTTGCTGCCTACTTACTCCCTACCAAACAAGCGCGATTGGTGAAGTGGCATCACGTGACCTTGCCAGCGTTGAGGCGCAGGTTCGATTCCTGCATCGCGCAATGTTGATTGAATTCGGCACTCTGCATTCTGCACTTTGCATTCTGCATTTACTTTGCCTTGTGGTGTAACCCGGTAACACGTCCGGCTCTGAACCGGAAGACTCCACGTTCGACTCGTGGCGAGGCAATTCGCGGGTAGTTTGTGTCGGTACAAATCTCGCATTTTGAACGCGATGTCCGCTGGTTCAACTCCAGCCCCGCGAATTTCGCCGGATTGCATGGGAAGGCAGAGCTTGCGAAGGCGGGCAGGGAAGGCAGAGCTCGCGAAGGCGCGAAGTTGCGAAGATGGACGCGAAGGGATCTCTCAGCGCGGCGGGGTGCAGCCAAACGCAAATGCGATATCGCCACAGATTGACGCAGATGAACAGAGATAAAACATAAGAGCTGACCGCGTCGATGTGGTGCTGGAGCGCAATAAGGATCCATCTTTTTTGGATTCTTCGCGTCTGTTTTCGCTGCTTCGCGCCTTCGCGAGCTCTCCGCATTTTCTACGAGGATACCCTCCGAGAATTAGAAACGCCCCGCCCAACGTCGGGCCGGGGCACCTGGGATGTGCGCGGAAACTTCCGGGCATGAGGGCGCACCACATCCCCAAATTCTCTCCCTCAACCCGGCTCGCCTGCTGAAAACAGGCGGGAGAAATGAGCAGGCCCATGGCCATCGAAACCGCGGCGCGGAACAAGGTACACGTCAACGTCGGCACCATCGGTCACATCGACCATGGCAAGACCACGCTGTCTGCCGCCCTGGCCGCACGATCGGACTTTTTGTTCCCCGGCGAAGTGCGCGTCAAAGGATACGACCAGATCAGCGCCGGCGGACATCGGCGCGACGCCACCAAGACCATCACCGTCATCACCGGACATGCCGAGTATGTCTCGGCAGCCCGGCATTATGGCCACGTCGACTGTCCGGGACATGCCGACTACGTGAAGAACATGATCACCGGCGCCGCCCAGATGGACGCGGCCATCGTCGTGGTTGCCGCCACCGACGGCCCGATGCCGCAGACGCGCGAGCACATTTTGCTGGCGCGGCAGGTTGGCGTGCCGAAGGTGGTTGTCTTCCTGAACAAGATCGACATGGTGGAAGATCCGGAACTGGTCGATCTCGTGGAACTCGAAATGCGCGAAATGCTCACCAAATACGGCTTTCCCGGCGATGAAGTCCCCGTCATCCGCGGTAGCGGCTCGCTGGCGCTTCGCGATCCGGCGGACGCCGTCGCCAATCAGCCGATCGACGCCCTCGTCGCGGCTCTGGACAATTATGTTCCCGATCCGGCTCGCGCGATGGATCGGCCATTCCTGATGCCGGTGGAAAACGTGTACGCGATCCGAGGCCGCGGGACGGTTGTCACCGGCCGGGTGGAACGCGGCCGCGTGCGCAAGGGCGACGCGATGGAGATCGTCGGCTTCAGCATCGACGGCGCGGCGCGCTCGACGGTGGTCAGCGACGTCGAGGCATTCAACCAGCCGCGCGAAGAGGCCGTCGCCGGCGACAGCGTCGGCCTGCTGCTTCGCGGCGTCGGCGCGGATGAAGTTTGCCGGGGGCAGGTGCTGGCCCCGCCGCGAACGGTTGTTCCGCACCGCAACTTTGAATGCGAGGTGTATGTGCTGGGCAAGGAAGAGGGCGGCCGCCACACGCCGTTCTTCGACGGCTACCGTCCGCAGTTCTATTTCCGCACAACCGACGTCCCCGGCGCAGCGTCGTTGCCGGCCGGCGTGGAAATGGTCCTTCCCGGCGACACCGTGCAAATGAAGGTGCAGCTCGACACGGCCGTGGCGATCGAAGCGCAACTCCGTTTTGCCGTCCGCGAGGGCGGAAAAACCGTCGGCTCTGGAATCGTCACGCGCGTGTTTGAGTAAAGAGAGGATTGTCGAATGCAGCAGGCAGAATGCCGAGATATTGGCGGGCTGCCTGCTGCTGATATCCGTTTCACTACGAAGCACTGCGAATTCTTGACGCGAAGGGGCGAAGAGGACGAAGGTCGCGAAGGGGAATCAAAAAAGTCGTAAAGCAAAAAGGAAGGGAAAGCCTTGGGGTCGCGCGCAAATCTTCGCGACCTTCGTCTTCTTCGCGCCTTCGCGTCAAGCAGACCGCACCCCTGAATCCGGAGGCACTGACTCAAAAACGCGGCAAACCCGCTTGCAACTTTCCGCCTCACCCGCTATTGTTCCCCGTCCCGCCGAAACTGGCGGGATTCTTTTTCGTTTGGGTTTTGTTTCGGATTTTCCAGAAATACGGTGAAATATGGCACATAAGAAAGGTCAAGGCTCGACCAAGAACGGCCGCGACAGCAACCCGCAATATCGCGGCGTAAAAGCCTGGGGCGGGCAATTTGTTACCGCCGGCTCCATCATCGTCCGCCAGTGCGGCACGAAATTCACCCCCGGATTCAACGTCGGCCTCGGCGGCGATTACACCATCTTCGCCCTCAAAGACGGCCATGTGGAATTCCAGGGGCGGAAGGTGCATATCCGCACGGAAGAAGCCGCCGCGGCAACAGCCTGAAGCGCACTGCCGTGTCCGCGCTGACGAATGACGAAATCCGAATGCCGAATCAAATCCCAATGACCCAATGACGAATGGGTTCGTGCAACGTATCATTCGTCATTCGATCATTCGGCATTGATTCGGCATTCGGATTTCGTCGTTTGCGCATTGCCGAATAGTCCCGTTTGGTGGCGTGTTCTCTCCGCGTTTCTCTCAATCTGGGAGGACAGAATATGGGAGCGACTCCGTGGGGTTATTTCACCCCGTACCGCCAGGATGTCTCGGCAGCGTTTAATGCTCTCCGGCGCTCGGTGCTCGGTCGGGAGGGAGAGGAACGTTTTCTAAAGTTGCTGGAAGGTGAGAAGGACTCACCCGAATGCGAGCGAGAGCTGATGCATATGGGGGAGGAAACCGACGCGATTTTGAACATGATGTACATTTCGGATACGCCCGGGATCTGCGCGATCACGCCACTGGCGCCCGCAAAGCTCCTGGAGATCTACGGAACGGACAAACCCAGCCACGATCAGGTCGAGAACACCGGCGAATTATACGAGATGGAGCGCGGAGAGGGCGTCTATGTGATCGTTTACGAAGGCAGTGTCCCAAAAGAAATCTATTTCGGTGGCTATACTTTCGATTAGCCGGGTGAGTTCCTATGTTCGTAGACGAAGCAGACATCCACGTCCAGGCAGGCAACGGCGGCTCCGGCTGCGTCTCGTTCCGGCGCGAAAAATATGTCCCCAAAGGCGGCCCCGACGGCGGCGATGGGGGCCGGGGCGGCAGTGTCATTCTCGTTGCCGACCCCAATAAAGACACGCTCATGGACTTCGCCGGCAAGCATCATTGGAACGCCCCCAATGGCCAGGGCGGCATGGGTAAGAAAATGGCCGGGCTTGATGGGGAAGACCTTATCGTTCCCGTTCCCGTCGGCACGCTGATTTACGATGCCGACCATGGCATGCGCATCGCCGACCTAAATCGCCCCGGCAAGCGCTCGGTCGTCGCGCGGGCGGGAAAAGGCGGGCTGGGGAATTGGCATTTCCGCTCGGCGGTGAATCAGGTGCCGCGTTATGCCGAGCCGGGAACGCTTGGGCAGGAGCGACGGCTTCACCTGGAGCTGAAGCTGATCGCCGACGTCGGCTTCGTCGGCATGCCCAACGCCGGGAAAAGCACGCTGCTTCGCGCCGTTTCCGCCGCCCGGCCCAAGGTCGCCGACTATCCCTTCACCACACTTGATCCCCAGCTTGGCATCGCCATCCTCAGCGGCGATCGGCGGATCGTCATGGCCGACATCCCCGGGCTCATCGAAGGCGCGCAGCACGGCGCCGGCCTGGGCGTGGCGTTCCTCAAGCACGTCGAGCGCACCAAAATCATTGTGCATCTGCTCGACCTTTTTCCATCCGATGGCTCCGACCCCGCCGCCAACTATCGCATCATTCGCGGCGAGCTCGAAGCATTCAGCCCCGAGTTGGCCGCCAAGCGCGAGGTGATCGCGGCCAATAAGGTGGACCTGGCGGTCGACAACGATGCGCTGGATCATCTCAAGGCAGACCTTCCGGGGAAGGAGATTTTCGCCATCTCCGGGTCAAGCCATCAAGGCGTGCAGCCATTGCTAGAGCGGCTGTGGCAGGTGTTGCAGGAAGAAAAGGCAAAGCAGCCGGTTGAAGCAGAGGAGGAAGACGAGCCAGCCGAGGAGAAGATCGCCGCCGCGCCGGTTGCTCCGCGCCGGGCGCAGGAGGATGGGGTGGAGGAAACGCCGGAGGATCAGGAATCGCTTTTGGAGGAGCGTAAGGGGCGCAAGAAGAAGTCGGGGAAGCGATAGCTCGCGTCTCTGCAAACAGGGCGGGTTTTTAATAACTGATCGCGACGCTTCCAAAGGCACCGTGCGGGCGCGCGAGCTCTTGTGGAATCATCGCATTTGGGGCGTCGCTTCCGAATCTTTAATAGCCGAGGGCGGAAGCCCACGGACGGTTCGTACGAAAAGATCGCTTCAAATAGGGGCGGATATCCGTGGGCTTCCGCCCTCGGCTATTAAATTAAGAGTTCCTAACAAATACTGCTCCGCGCGCATCGCGAGTTGATTACGTTCGGCTGCTGACGCCTGGCGGGCGGATTTATCACCTGGCGGGCGCAGCAAGTTCCTGCACCAGCGGCGCGGGACGTCTTGCGAATTGCCGGGTAAAAGGCCGTTCAAACACCAGATAAAACAGGTAGGCGACCGCGACGGCCAATGCGACGCCGAACGTCATCATCGACAAAAAGAACGGCATCGGCCTCACGTGCAGCGCGCGAAGCGCCACGTCGCAGAGGGTAAGCACCGGCCAATGAAGCAGGTAAAGGCTGAACGAAAAGGCTCCCAGGGTTGCCCCGGTTCGCGACTCGAGCAATTTCTTCGTCGCGGTTTGCTTTCCCGCTTCGCACGCCAGCGCGCATGAAATGATAAGCGACATCGTTGCAATGCCGACGAAGAAATCGCCGGCGATCGAATGCATCAGACCCGGACGCAACACCACGATCCCTATCAACGCTGACCAAAGAGCGGCGCTGATCCACCGCCATGTGGTGAATGACAGCGCCGATTTCCCGGAATGAGCGCTGTAAGACTCGACGCACGACCCAAACATGCCGAAAGCAAAGCAGCCAAGAAACCAGGGCGCTGCCGAGGCGATGGGGATATGGAAAATCCGGGGAAGGATCCCAAGGATGACCGCCAGGGCCACGGTGGCGAGAATCCCCAGCTTTCGCCAGACAGGCAAAAGCAACGTCGCAAAAACCCAATAGATCAGCCATTCTGTTGCGACGGTCCACGTCGGTGCATCAATCTTCCCGAACCAATCCGGACTGAGGCTTTGCACGAGGAGCAAGTGCGAAAGCAGCACGCCGCGGGTGAAGACCGGTGGAGGCGGCCCGTATCGCGAGGCTTCTGGTATGGGCACGAGCGCGAGCATTAGTAGCGTAACCACCAGAGCAGCGTAATAAGGCGGAAGAATTCGCCGGGCGCGGCGTCTGGCAAAACCGCTCAATCCGCCGTGAAGAACGCCGAGGTTGCGAACGACCGGCCGCATCAGGCAGTAACCGGAAAGGACGATGAAGACCACGACGGCCTGATGTCCAAAGGTGAGGATGTCAGCAACTGCTTTCACCCCATGAGGAAGCAGGTTTGGAAATCGGTCGCCTCCGACGGGGCCGAAGAAGAAGTTGAAGTAGGCGTGATGGAAGACCACGAACAGGGCCGCAAACCCGCGCAGCCCGTCCAGGAACAGAAGACGAGATTGACTGATAGCCCGCCGATCCACCGCGGTAATATACCCTATTTTCGCCGCAAAACATCCCAACCGCCTTGCCAATTGTTGTAATTGCGCCTTTTGAATGGCTTTAGCTGAGGGTGGATTTAGGCACTCTAGATGGTATTATCCGAATGCCTGGGTGCGGCGTTGGCGAGCAAGCGTGACGCGTCCTTTTGACTCGCATTCCAATGACCGATTCCTCGCCGACGACGCAGTTCGGATTCACACGCAAGTCCTGGCTTCGGGCTGCGCGCGAAGGCGGGTGGGTGCTCACGGGGCAGATTGCGGTCGCCGTCACTGGATTGATTGGCATCCGGCTCATAACGGAATTGGCGCCGAAGGAGGTGTTCGGCGAGGCAGCGCTGATCCTCGGCATCCTGACGCTGTGCCGCAATTTCTTCGTTTCGCCGATCGCAAACGCACAACTAAGATTTCATCCTGATTACGCGCATCTTGGCCGCGGCAAGTGGTTCATGGCCCGGATTTCCACCCTGATCTGGAATGGAACACTGCTGATGACGCTGATCGGCGCTGTGGTCTACTTTGTGTGGAGAGGCGTGACGGGCGCGCCGATCGATCCCACTTTGCTTCTGGTTCTCGCCTTCAGCGTCGTCGTTGAGACAGCTCGCTCAATACGCCAAAACCGCCTGTCGGCCGAGAGGCGGCAGTCCGCCGCGGCGCTATGGAGTTCCGTCGAGTCAATTCTGGTGATCGTCGCATCCATTGTCGCATTGAAGCTGTCTCCGACAGTCGAAAGCTATTTCATCGGGATGGTTGCCGGAAGCGCGGTTGCCTTTGTCATCTTCGGCGTCGTGTTCCATCCAAAGATCGCGGAAGATAAACAGACACGAGGCGAAGAAACCGCTCGTGAGTTCCGCACGCGGGTGATCCGGTACGGAGCGGCGTTTGTAATGATGGCGGTTCTTGGCTGGATACTGAACGTCAGCGATCGCTATATCCTCGCGAAATTTCGCGACGTCGCCGTTGTCGGCGTTTACGCGGCGGCTTATGGGCTGGCCAGCAGGCCATTCCTGATGGTCGCCAGCTTCTCCGCCGGCTTCGTCCGGCCCGTCATCTTTCAGGCAGAGAGTGTCGGCGATACCGCCAGGGCAAAGCGCGTCTTTCGGCTATCGATCCTCTTCACCACCGGCGTATGCGTTGCCGGCGTAATTGCCATCAGCCTGCTCGGTAAGATCATCGCCAGAGTGCTGCTGGCTCCGGCCTATCGCGCCGACGCACCGGCCATCTTCGTCTGGGTCGGCGCCGCTTACACTTTTTACGCGATCACAACGCTGTTTGAAATCCGGCTGATGGCATTGCGCACGCCGGGCAAGCTGGTCGTGCCAATCGCGGTTGCGGCGGTTTCGAATGCGTGCCTGAATATTTATTTCATTCCGCATTTCGGAACCGTCGGAGCGGCTGCAACAAGCGCAATGGCGTTCTTCCTGCAGCTCGCGACGATCGCAGCGGTCAGTCGTTCGCGGCAACACACGGCATCACCCCCGGTTTCCCTTACAATTGCACATCGAAGTTCGCGTTAGTGAATCCCCACGCAGACCGACCGGCGCAGCATGTCGCCTGACCACTCCCCGCTGCCCGACGTCCCATAATAATCGCCGAATAAACGCTACATCCTGCCCATTTTATCGCGATCCGCGTTTCGGATCAAAAAATCGCTTGTCACGCGATCAGGCAAAAGTTGACACACTCTGGCGAATCTCCTGAGATGCCATCGGCAATTGCACGGACTTGCTCTTCGGCGGCGGCCGTGCAACGAGGAATTCATTCACACCCATTTGGAAGGAACATCTTATGCGAAGGTCCATCATTGCCGCGGCTCTGCTCGCCTCAGCCCTGGCTGTCCCGCTTCACGCGGACGAAGTTCAGTTCAAGAACGGCGACCGGATCACCGGTAAGATCGATACGATGGAGGGCGGCAAAATGACGATCACCACCGCCGTTGCCGGCAAGGTGACCGTCGAAATGAAGAACGTGAAAACGTTCTCCACCGATGCGCCGGTGGCGCTGCGGTTGAAAAATGATGGGAAGACCGTGGTGGATCAAAAAGTGAACGCGGCAGCGGACGGGCAGGTTGCCGTCGCGCCGGGCGGCGCGCTTGCGGCTCAGAATATTGCGCTGAACGATATTTCGACGGTGAATTTCAAGGAGGATTGGACCGGCAACATCACCGCCGGCGGGGCGCTGGCGCGGGGAAACACCGAATCGGAAACATTCAATCTCAGCGCCCATCTGACCCGCCGCACCGAGCAGGATCGCATCACCGCCGACGCTGGTTTTCTTTATGGCCGCCAGCGTTTCACGCAGACCAACGCCGCCGGAACCACCACGTCGCACGTTTCGGAAACGGAGAACGACTGGTTCATCGGGGCGGAATACAACTATTACTTCAATAACATTGATAAGAAGCTTTATGCGTATGTGAACGGCAAGGTGGAGCGCGACCTGATCGCCGGCATCAGCCTGCGCGTGACGCCGGGCGGCGGCGTGGGATATGACTTCTTCGACAGGCCCGATTTCCACCTTCATGCCGAGGGCGGCGTCTCCTGGCTCTATCGCGATTACACCCACGGCGGCGGGACCGAGGAAACCGTCGCCGCCCGCCTGGCCTATCACGTCGACAAGAAGATCAACGACAAGGTCACCCTCTTCCACGACGTCGAATATTTCCCCGGCCTGGACAGCATCAACGATTATTACTTCGACGCCGACGCCGGCATCCGCACCACGCTGACCGACAAGATGTTCGGCGAGTTCAAAATCCAGGAACAATACGACCAGCGCCCCGCGCCTGGAAAGGGACATAACGATACGCAGTTTATTCTGGGAGTGGGGTGGAATTTCTAAAGAAATGAAGAACGAGGAACTGCGAACGAGGAACGAGGGAAGAATCGAAGAACGAGGAACTGGGAATTACCCGGTTCCTCGTTTTTCATTTCGCGTTCCTCGTTCCTGGTTCATCGTTCCTCGTTTCCTCCGCTCCGCCATCAAACATCTCCAGCCGTTCCACATAGGGAACGGCTTTTGGCGTGCCGATGCGCTGCAGGCGGTGGATCACGTCGCCGACTTCGATCGCCCATTTTAAAACATCCTGCAACTGCTCCTGCAACTCGCCTTGCTCGGTCGGCGGATGGCGGATCAGCCCGTCCAGCGTGATGGTCATCGCCGTCATCGGCTGGGCGAGCTGATGGCAGGTTTCCTTCAGCGCCTCGACGATCACCCGCTGCCGCTCGGCTTCCATCAGCAGGCCGATCCCGAATTTGATCTTCAAACTCACATACATCCGCGCCAGCAGCACGGGAAGATTCACCGGCTTGACGACATAATCATTCGCCCCGGCATTCAGCCCATTGACGATGTCCTCCGATTCGCCCAGTGCCGTCACCATGATGACCGGCAGCCCATCATGCGTGAAATGCTCGCGAATATGCCGCAGAACATCCAGCCCGTTCATGCCGGGCATCTGCACGTCGAGAAGCACCAGATCGGGAAGCTCGGTTTCGATTCGTCGCAGGCACGCCGGCCCATCGGAAACCGCGGCCACGCGAAATCCGCGGGAAGTGAGCCGCCGCACCAGCATATCCTGGCTGGCCGGGTCATCCTCGGCCACGAGAATGCGCGGTTTATAGTGCATGCAATGGATTGTGAAGCGAATGGGCGGAATTGGCAATTCGGAAAGTCGCCGGGCGACTATCATCCTACTGAGACCATCCTACGGATGGGAGTAGTTGGCGTAGCATAGCGCAAGCATGCGCGTGAATAGAATTCTCTGAAGTGTGCACACTTCAAAGAATTCCCGCGGGGCTTCGCGTGCGATAGTCAGAAGTCAGCTCGCAAGCCCGCATTAGCTTGAAAAACACACTAAGTTTTATTTCGCGGCTGACTTACTCGCCGGGAATGTAGCTGATTACGCCTTCAAACGGCGAACTCGCCGTCGCATACCGTTTCTTTCCAATGCGGCCCGCCTGATACGCCAATCGTCCTGCTTCCAATGCATGCTTCATCGCGGCGGCCATTTTCACCGGATCTTTGGCGTGGGCGATTCCAGTGTTCAGCAGCACGCCGTCAGCGCCCAGTTCCATGGCGATCGTGACATCCGAAGCCGTGCCGACGCCGGCGTCGACGATCACCGGGTAGGTGGGGTCGCCTTCCTTGAGCAGTTCCAGGCAGAGGGAAATATTCAGTGGGTTGAGCACGCCTTGCCCTGAGCCGATGGGCGAGCCGGCGGGCATGACCGATGCCGCCCCGGCTTCTTTAATGCGAACGGCGGAGCGCGGGTCGTCGCTGGTATACGCCAGCACGGTGAAGCCTTCCTTCACCAATTCGCGAGTGGCTTCCAAGGTGCCAACGGGGTCGGGGAGGAGGGTTTTTTTATCGCCGAGCACTTCCAGTTTCACCCAGCCGGCCCCCTTGTTTCCCTGCTTTTCCAGAAGCTCGCGGCCCAGAAGTGAAACGCGGATGGCATCGTCCGCCGTGAAACACCCGGCGGTGTTGGGGAGAATGACATATTTATCGAGGTCGAGGAATTCCAGCAGGCTGCGTCCCTGCTTATCGACCAGCCGCTCACGCCGCACGGCAACCGTCACCACCTGGCAGCCTGATGCGTCGAGCGCGCGCTGCATGATCTCGTAGCTTTCGTATTTGCCGCTGCCGACGAACAGGCGATTGCGAACGTCGAAGCTTTTGATGCGGAGTGAGTCCATAAGTGAAAGGGTATGACCGGGCGTTCATGAGTTCAACGCGCCCGGGCGGCCCTGCTTTTCTTTTCATTTGCGCAAAAAAAGGAGCCGCGCACGTAGGGTACTCCCGAAGTAAGCGGTGTTTGGGCGATCAACTCCGCTTACTCCGGGAGTACCCTTCGTGCGCGGCTCATTTCTCGCGGGAGCAATCCCCCATCTTCACCAGTTTGACTGCTTCAGCGATCGGATTCGCCCCCAAGGCCCAAGCCTGAGACTGGCACCGGCCGTCTTTGCGGGTTATGGTTTGGTTGTCGAATAACAAGGAGAAACCGTGCCCTTACGTTTCATCAACCCGAATTACCACGTCATTCTCATCCATTACCCCCTCGGCGTCTTCATTCTGGGCGTGTTTCTCGAGTTGTTCAGCTTCCTGTGGCGCAGGAGCCGAGTGCGCATCGCGGCCCGGTTCATGATTGTGGCCGGGGCATTGTTGACGCTGCCGGCGGCCACCAGCGGGATGTATGCGTTGTTCGATGTGCAGCAAAACCAGGGCATTACTGATGCTCGATATCAGATGCTTCGCTGGCATGTCATCTATATGGGGATTGCCTCGCTGTTGGCGGTGTTTTGCGCAGTGGTGGCCCTTGGATCCAGCGATCGCTGGCGGCGGCGGCTCTACTTCCCGCTGCTGCTGGGCGTGGTGGGCGCTTGGGCGCTGATGATCCTAGGCGCGTGGCATGGCGGAGAAACCATCTATCAACAGGGCACCGCCGTCGCCATCATCAAAACCAACGACGGGAAGACGCATATCCATGAGCCACAGCCCGAAGCGCCGCCGGTTGCCAGCCTCGATTCCGATTCCACGCCAAAGGAAATCCGCGAAGCGAAATACAACCGAACGGTGGATTACTATATCGGCGGAAGTCTCCAGCAGCATATGATTCTGGCCGGGTTTGCCCTTGCCTTTGCCATGGCCGCCCTGGGCCTGTCGATGCGGCGGCTGAATGCCGGGGAGGCAATCGATGATGATCTGATTATCGAAGGAATTGCCGCCGGACGGCCCGCTGCGGGCGGCCGAACACCGGTTCGCGGCCAGGTTGGCGGCACACCGCGCCGCGGCACCGACGACATCTCAGTCATTCGCTCATTCAACCCCGACGCCTCCATCGGCGGCGAGGTGGCGGCAGACGTGCCGGCCGGCCGGTTCTGGCTTTTGACGGCGTTGGTCGTGCTGGTGACGCTGGTTGCAGGGTATTGGGTCATCGAAGGAAGTAATTTCCTTGACCCAACGCACCTCACGACGTTTAAAAACAATTCCATCGTCGCCAAAAAATGGCCGTTCTCCCGCCATCAGGCGCATTTCTACCTCGGTGCGGCGTTTTTCGTACTGGCGCTGATTTGCGGACTGCTCGCCTGGATTGCGCCGAAGCGATCGCTGCTGCTTGGGTTCTTTGGCTTGCTGCTGGTCCTGGTCATCGCCGCCCAGGTATGGATCGGCGTGCTGTTGACGTTCGACGATTCGGGACACTCGCTCTACCACTTCTCGCACGGCGATGAGACGACCACATCGTCGACTTCGGAAACGACGACATCCGGAGCGCCGGCAACAGCCGCCACACTGCCAGCCGCGCCGGAGAAGCCGACAAGACCGGCAATCGTGCCGCCGGTTCCCACAACGCCGGCGACTCCCGCCACGCCGCCCGTGACTAACACGCCGCCGGCGCCGTCGACAGTTCCGGCGCCAGCTCATCCGGCTCCAGCGCCAACACCTCCGGCGCCGACGCCCACAACCCCCGCGCCGGCTCCGGCAACCACGCCAGCACCGGCGACGGTTCCCGTGATACCGCCGCTTCCGGCTGCGCCGCCGCCGCCGCCGGTGCCGGATGCGAAGTAGGCATCTTTCAGTTGGCGTTTTTCAGATTGGTGTAGCGACCGGTCGTTACCCCGAGGTGCTCCTCAGCGCGGCCGCTGTCGGCAACCAAAAATGCAACGCGCCAAGAACGCCAAGGAGCCAAGAACGCCAAGACAGAATTTAATTGATTTCTTCCTTGGCGCTCTTGGCAACTTGGCGGCCTTGGCGCGAGATTTCTTGTTAAGAAAGCAAGATTCGGCATCATATCCGCGAAGGATCTGGCTCGCCTTTGCGTACCGGCTAGTAGATCCTTCGGAGTACCTCAGGATGACGGTCGCATAGACACGCCAGCAACGTGAAACGTGCTAGTTAATGGTGGGGGAGCGCCCCGCGGCAAAAGCAGGGGGGCTGATGGGATTGGCGCGAATCGTCGCGGTTCGCTCCACGGTCATTTCCCAGACCTTCCACCGCGCATCGCCGGGCGCTGTTTTCAGCGGCACCCTGCGGATTTCCGTCACCTGGCCGTCGGGAACAACGTTGGTGAGATTGGGCTCTGGAATAGGCCGATGAGAATGCTCTCGGGCGCGAACGCCGTGCTGGTCGTCGATGATCATCAGCACGTGCTTGGCGAAGAAATCGAAATGCACATCCAGCGGCAGATACACCGCGACCTCTTCAGGAAGCCGCATCGTCAACAGGGTATGGCCCGGCTGCGTCGATAGCGCGAGCAGCTCCGCCGCCACGGGCTTGGCCGAGCGGGCATCTTCGCTCGGCGTGATGTAAACGCGCCCGAAAATCACGATCATTGCCACGAACGCGGTTGCCTGTAAGACGGCCCACGCCTTTTCACGCCTGATAATCAGCGCCCAAAACGGCAGCAGCGCCAGCGCAACAGCCCCGGCCGCCAGCGCGACCGAGGCTGCATTTGCATGGCTCGATTCAGCCACCAGCACAATCACCGCCGCCGCAAAGGCAATGCCGATGACGGTTTGCAGCGTTGCCAGCCATGCTGGCGGCCCGGTGAATTTCCGATGATGCAGCCCGGCGAACATCACGGCAAACCCCTGGGCGATGAGCAGCGTCTGCGCCGGCAGCATCGGCAAGAGGTACTGATTCTTCTTCAGATGCACGAAGGAAAAGAAGACGACCATCACGCCGTACCAGATGATCGGAAAAAAGTGCCGGGCCTGGGCGCGGGCAATGAGCGGCCGAAGATTCGCCGGTTCGATCGGCGCGAGCGGACCGGTAGCCGCCGCGATGGGAAATCCGCGTCCCGCGGCCTGGTCTTTCGCCAAAAGCCGCCGGCGCATCCACGCGTCGAACAGCTCGCGCCCGCGGAACAATTGCCGGGCAATTCCCAATCCCCAGACCGCCGTCCAAGGCAACGCCAAATAGAATAGTTGCGGCAGATAGAACCACCCAGGCCGGGCGTTTTCGGTGTTATCCGTCAATTCGCCCACCGATTCATACCGCCAAAGCTCCAGCGCATGCGGCACATTCCGCAGAACATAGATCGGCCAAGGCAGGGCGATCGCCAGCATCAACGCCACGCCCGCGAGGTGGGCCCGGATTGGCCCACGAACTCTGCCGCGCACGCAAAGGTGAAACACGACCAGCGGCAGCAAAATATCGACAAACGCCGGTGGACCCTTGGCGAGCAACGCCATCGCAAAGGAGACATAAAATGCCAGAAGAAAGCCTGCGGATTTGTCCGCCTTGACGGCGCGAATCCAGCTCCACACGCACGCCAGCGTGAAAAATGCCAGGTACGGGTCGGCCATCGCCTTACGATATTCGTCCGGCAGCGTGTAAGTGGAAACCCAAACCAATCCCGCCAGCCACCCGATTCGCCGTCCGTATAAAACGCGTCCCAGATCGTAAATAAGCAGCACGGCCAGCGCGCCGAGCAATGCCGGAACCAGGCGAACGGTGATCTCGCTGAAGCCGCCGAAGAGGCGAAAGCAAATCGCCGCGCACCAATATGGCAGCGGCGGCTTTTGCAGGCGCACCTGCCCACTCATCACCGGCACCAGCCACGGATTCACGGGAATTGGCGGCGCATTCCAATCCGGTGCAAGCCTGACAATCCCCGGCCGCAACGTCACCGGCGGCACCAGTGCTGCCGTGGCCTTCCAAGGCCAGCCGGCATCGGCCATCTCGCGCGCCGGCAGCGCCACGCGCGCCTCATGCGAGGTGACGATGTCCGGCCCATTCAAATAAAAGGTAAACGCCGCGGCCGACAAGGCCAGTAGAAATGCAATTCGCAAGCGCCGATTCACGCGTTGGGTTTATAGCGGAGGAGTCGCCCGAAGGCGAGGATGCCCGCGTGCGCGAGGGGCAGCGGGGCATGGCGCTTAATGATGGCGAACGAATTGTAGCAATGGTGGAGCGGACATTCTTGTCCGCTTCGAATGGTGAGTGAGGGACATTCTTGTCCCTCGCGAACCATTCGAGTGGTTCGTAGCATTCACGCCGGTGTCTGAGGTACTCCGAAGACCCGGATCGATCGTGCGAAGAATCCGGGTCTTCGGAGTACCTCAGACACCGGCGTGCGCTTTGTGCAAATCCGTTCCTCATCGCAGCCCATGCTCCAATTGCGAATGGGCATTTCATCTCTGCAAAGTAATAGTGGCCGTCAATCCGATCGCGCCGCCGCCCTCATTTCCTGTCCCGCGCGCGTTCGCTTTACCTCGCCTGTTCCGCTATAATTTATCCTTTGCTTTTCGGCCCGGAAATCTTCACGGATGTAGCCGTTTTTGGGCTGTTTTCTTGGGAATATCATGGCAGAACCAACGCCGCCGCCCGTTCCGCAACGCATCGAGGATTTAACCATCGAACAGGAGTTGCAGGACTCCTATTTAACCTACGCGATGAGCACCATCATGGACCGGGCATTGCCCGATGTTCGCGATGGGCTTAAGCCATCGCAGCGCCGCATTTTGGTCGCCATGAACGACCTGAATCTGCGCCCCGGCTCCAAGCACCTCAAATGCGCCAAGATCGCCGGCAATACCTCCGGCGATTATCACCCGCATGGCGAATCGATCGTCTATCCGACGTTGGTGCGATTGGCGCAGCCCTGGTCATTGCGATATCCGCTGATTGATGGTCAGGGGAATTTCGGCAGCACCGACGGCGACCCGCCCGCCGCCATGCGATACACCGAAGCCCGGCCGACCTCCGTCGAGCAGGAATTGATGCTCGACCTGAACCTTGACACCGTCGATTTTCAGCCCAACTACGACGAGCGGCTCATGGAGCCGACCGTGCTGCCCGGGCGGTTCCCAAATCTATTGGTGAACGGCTCGACCGGCATTGCCGTGGGCATGGCGTGCAATCTTTTGCCGCATAATCTGCGCGAGATTTGCGATGCGATCATCAAGGTGATCAATGAGCCGGAAGTGACGCTGCCGGAGCTGCTGGAAATCGTGCCCGGCCCGGATTTTCCGACCGGCGGCGTGATTTGCGGGCGCGATGGAATCATCGACGGCTACAAATCTGGCCGCGGCCGCATCACGCTGCGCGCCAAGATTCACGTTGAGGAAAACAAGGGGAGCCGAACCCTCGTCGTCATCGACGAAATTCCGTATGGCGTGATTCGCAAGTCAATCTGCGAGGCCGTCGGCGACTGGGCGAAGAAGGACCAGTTCAAGGACGTGTCGGCCATCAACGATGAATCGGGCCGCGAGCATGCCGTGCGAATCGTGCTGGACCTGAAGCGCGATGGCGATCCGAATGTGGTGATTAACCAGCTTTACCAATACACTTCGTGCCAGATCACGGTGCCGATGATCAACATCGCCCTGGTGAACCGCCAGCCGCGAACCATGGGGCTGAAGGAATTGATCGAGCATTTCGTGGATCACCGCAAGGAGGTGATCACCCGGCGGACGAAGTTCCTGCTTCGCCGGGCGCAGCAGAAACAGCATATTCTCGAGGGGCAGATTTTTGCCATTTGCGATATCGATGAAGTGATCCGGCTGATTCGCTCGAGCAAGACGCGCGAGGAAGCGATCGACAAATTGATGCAGCAGGGTTTCCGCATCGATCCGCGCGGGCCTCTGGCGGCGAAATTCCCCGAACGCATCACGCTTCGGCATCCGGAAATCTTTGCGATCGAGCCGGGAGGGATTGCGCCGCCATTCCGAGTCTCGCGGGCGCAGGCCGAACACATCGGCCGGTTGCAGCTCATTCAGCTCGTCGGGCTGGAACTGGAAAAACTGATCGAGGATTACAACACCACCGCCGAGGAAATCGAAGAATACGAGCGCATTTTGGGCGATGCCGCGTATCTGCTCGACATCATCCGCGAAGACGTCTACGAGATGAAGGAAAAATATGGCGATGATCGCCGGACGGAAATCACCGGCTCGGTGACCGATGTCAGCATGGAAGATCTGATCGCCAAAGAGGACGTCATTGTCACCGTCAGCCATGGCGGCTACGTGAAGCGGCAAACGCCGGACAACTATCGCAGCCAAAGCCGCGGCGGACGGGGAATCAAGGGTGCTGAATCGAAGGAAGGCGATTTCGTCGAGCATCTGTTCGTCGCCAACACCCACGATTACCTGCTGTTTTTCACCAATCAGGGCCGGGTATACGAACGGCGGGTTTTTGACGTGCCCGAAGGAAGCCGAACCAGCCAGGGGCGGTCGGTTGCCAATCTGCTGGCGTTTCAGCCGAACGAAAAAGTGGCGAATGTGCTGGCGATCAAGGATTTCACGCAGGGCGAGCATTTCCTGATGTTCGCCACCGCCAAGGGCACCGTGAAAAAAACCGCCCTCAGCGCCTACGACAACATCCGCACCAATGGCATCATTGCCATCGGCCTGGAGGAAGGCGATTCGCTCATCGACGTCGCCGTCACCAGCGGTAAAGACCATGTGCTGCTGGGCACCAAGAGCGGCTTGGCGATTCGATTTGAAGAATCCGACGTCCGCGCCATGGGCCGACCGGCCGGCGGCGTCACCGGAGCGCGCTTCAAGCGCGAGGGAGACGCCGTCGTCGCGATGCTCATCATTCACGGCGGCGACAGCACCAATCACAAGCTGCTGACCGCCTGCCTCAACGGCTTCGGCAAGCGCACGCCCCTGGCTGAATATCCCGTGAAAGGCCGTGGCACCCGTGGCGTCATCAACATCGACGCCAACGAGCGCAACGGCGACGTGGTTGGCATGAAGCTGGTCGCCGACACCGACGAAGTCATGCTCATCACCGAGCAGGGGATCATGATGCGCACGCGGGTCAGCGAAATCCGCGAAACCGGCCGCAACGCCCAGGGCGTGCGGCTCATGCGCCTGGACGACGGCGACCGCCTGGTGGCGATGGCCTGCGTGGCGGCAGAGGAAGCCGCCAAGGTCGAGGGCGAAGTTGTGGAGGGAGAAGCGCCCGCGAACCCTGCAAATACGGAGGATGGGGCATCATCGCAAGACACGGGTTCGGAGGAGAAATCCGAGCCGAACGAAGGCGATGGCGCAAGCGGAATTAATGACGAACCCTAGTCCGCAGACGTCGGATATCCAAGCAATGCGCCGATACGCCGGGGCGGTGACTTCAGTCACCACCTCTAACTGGAGCGTTTCTTAGGTTGGTGGCGCGTTCGCGCGACCGTCATCCTGAGGTACTCCGAAGGATCTAGCCGGTGCGAGAAGGCAAGCCAGATCCTTCGGAGTACCTCAGGATGACGATTGCCCGCTCGATCAACCTGAAAAACGCTCTAAGACGGGGACAACTGAGCGATCGGTAGCTTCGATGGACCACGACAAGATCTTCAAACAACTTCTGAAGACCTTCTTCGTCGAGTTCATTGCGCTGTTTCTACCGGAACTGGCCGCGTATCTGTCGCGCGACAAAATCGAGTTTCTTGATAAAGAGATTTTCACCGACCTGGCCGGTGGAAGCCGGGCCGAGGTCGACCTTGTCGCCAAGTGCGCATTTCGCGACACCGGCGCTTGCTTCATCATTCACGTGGAGGATCAGAATAACTCGCAACCCCGGTTTGGCCGGCGGATGTTTCACTATTTTGCCCGGCTTGACGGGGAATATGGCCTGCCGGTCTATCCGATCGCGGTTTTATCCTACGATGCGCCGCTCCGGGCCGAGCCGGATGTTTACATCGTTGAATTCCCGGATTTGAGCGTGCTAAAATTCAAATTCCGCACGATTCAGCTCAACCGGCTGAATTGGAAAGATTTCGCCGAAACCGAGAACCCCGTGGCCAGCGCCCTGATGGCCAAGATGCACATCGAGGCAAAGGACCGCGCTTCGGTAAAGCTGGCCTGCATGCGTATGATGTTAAGGATTCCGTTAAATGCAGCCCAGCGGGCGCTCATCCGCGAATTCATCGACTCCTACCTCCGGCTGAACGCCGCGGAACGAGCCGAGTATGAACAGAAAACGGATAATTTGAACTCGCCTGAAAAGGAGAACGTCATGGCAATGACAAATGAGTGGACGGAAGCGGGGATGGCGCTCGGCGAGAAGAAAATGCTACTCAAGTTGCTTCAACGGCAACTCGGAGACATCCCCCTCGAGGTCGCTGGGCAAATCGAGAAACTAAGCAACGACGCCACCGATGCGCTCGCGAATGCCGTTTTCTCAATCAAGTCAGCAGGCGATTTGGAAGACTGGCTTGCCAGCCATGGCTGAAGGGTGAAGAGACGCCATACCACCCGCCTGAAAAGGAGAATGTCATGGCAGTAACGAATGAGTGGACGGAAGCGGCGATGGAAAAGGGAATGGAAGTAGGTCTTAAAATCGCACGCCAGGAGGGTTTGGAACGCGAGCGAAAACTCGTTATCCGCCAGCTTCAGCGGAAGCTTGGAGAGCTTTCCTCGGAATTGCTTGAACGTATCGCAACACTCAGTCTCGATAAAATCGAAGAACTGGGCGAAGAACTGTTATCCATGCAATCCCCGAATGACCTTAACGCCTGGCTCAACGCCAACACCTACTAGCCGGACGTCAGAATCCGGCTCGACATTCATGCCAGACCCCAAGCACACCGTCGATGGCATCCGCGCATTCCTTGGCTCAGGAAATGCCACGGCGGGCGCGCAAATCCGCAACCTCGCAACCGACTATCTCGACATGTGCCGCGAGGCGAATCTTCGGCTTAAGCGTTGCGCCGAGTTTCTCCGCGATGGGCTTCGCGGCGAAGCTGTCGCCCATGCCCGCGCACGGCCGGAACTGCTGGAATTCATCACAGGCCTGCAATTCAGCGAGCTGCCCGAATGGGAACGTGCCTGTGGCTCATTGAATCTCCCCAAGCCCTCGCGGCTGGCGACAGAAACCGCGCAACATCTCGTCGAAGCCGTCCGCCAGCAGGAGCCGCTCGAAGAGCTCCTGGCCAAACACCGCTATCTGGCGTTGGCGCGGGCGGAGCCGTCGCAGCGGCTGGCGGTTTTGCGGCAATTAATCGCCGCCGACCCCACCAGCCCGTGTTGGAAGCGCGATGCCGAGGAACTGGAAAGCGCCCGTCTGGCGGCGCTTCACACCGACGCGGCGGCCGCGGCGCGCAAGGGGGATATCGTCACGGTTCACACGCTGCTGGCGGAATTAAACGCCGGGCCCTGGGTCACGCCTATCCCGGCTGACTTGAAGGAAATCCTGACCAAGGCTTCGGCAAGCCTGAGCGAAGCAGCGACCGCAGCACGGCTGCGCGCCTTACTGCCGCGTGTGCGGGCGGCTGAGTCGGCGCTGTCTTACGAAGAATGCCGGGCGGTTTTCCAGGAATGGGGCGCGATTGTAAAAGAGTCGAAGATCACGGTTCCCCCGGACCTTCGCGGGGAAATTCTCCCGCTGGCGCATTGGCTGGACGAGGAGGAAGACCGCCGCCAGAAGGAGCGCGAATTTAAAGCTGCCTGTGCAACTTTGACCGCTGCCATTGAGGGCCGTCGGCCCATCGAGCAGCTCACCCGGCTCTATCGCGCCGCCGTCGGCTTCGATCTGCCGATGCCCGAGCGCCTGCTCCTGGCCTACCGCCGCGTTCTGGAGACCGCACGCCAGGAGCAACGCCGCGAAAAACGCAAACAATATTTACTGGCCGCATTGCTGATCGGGGTGATCGGCGTGGCGCTGGCCGTGCTGGCGTATGTGATGTTTGGAATGGGCCATTAACTCCGCGTATTGCGAGCACCCATTGACGATCAACTCCGCTTACTCCGGGAGTACCCTTCGTGCGCGGCTCCCGCGCCACCCTTACTTGAACGGGTTGTGGAAAACTTGATTCTGCCCGATGCGCCCCTGTCTTGAATCCACCTCTGCGCTTCACCCGCCCGGCCCCGCGAACTCCCGCCGATGCGCAACCCGCCATCTCATCGCCCGCAATCATCAGCGATACCAACACCTTGTACACACCCCACGTCCGATAAAACAGTTTATAACCCTTTACGTTATCTAATCTTCCATCGGATTATCCGAAGTTATCCACATTGCGACACCCCTCTTCACTACGACTATTCTTTAAAATCTTTATCAATACAATAGAGATGGTAGAGTGAAACTTGAGAAGAAATTCCGGCTGTGAGTTGACGACGCGAAGCGGGCTTTCGATTAGGATCGAAAATGGCATGATCACGCCGGGGCCACGAAGTGGACTTCAGGTCCCGGCGATCCGCGCGTGCCACATTGGCTTTGAACTTTAGCCTCGGGCGAAAGGTGTCTGAAATGAAAGTGATCTGCAACAGGGGTGCACTTCTGGAAGCGCTCACCGTAACGGGCAATGTCGTTGCCGCCCGAACGCCCAAGCCGGTGCTGCAATGCGTGAAGCTGACGGCGGCCGATGATCGGCTCACGATCGCCGCGACCGACCTGGAAGTTGCCGTGCGCTACAGCGACAGCCAGGTGCAGATCGAGCAGCCGGGCGAGGCCCTGGTTCCGGCCGACAAGATTCGCGACATCGTCCGCGAGAGCGTCGATGACACCTTGTCGATCGACATCACCGGCGAAACCGCCAGCATTCGCGGTCAGGATTCGCATTTCAAAATCTTCACGCAAAACGCCAGCGAATTTCCACCCGTCCCCGATTTTGAAGGCCAGGCCGACCTGGAGATTCCCGGCGGGCTTCTCAAGCAACTCATCGGCCAGACCATCTTCGCCACCCAGAAAGACGCCACCCGCTATGCCTTCAACGGCGTGCTCTTTGCCATCAAGGGGAAGAAACTGGCGCTGGTCAGCACCGACGGCCGGCGGCTGGCCATGTCACGCGGCGATCTGGTTTCCGACAAGCTCGCCCCCGAAGGCGTGAAAGTCATCGTGCCGACCAAGGCGCTGAACCTGCTCGATAAGCTGATAGCCGACCCCGAAGAAGCCATCGGCATGCAGGTACGCGAAAACCAGGTGATGTTTCACACCTCCAACGCCACGCTGACGACGAACCTGGTGGAAGGGCAGTTTCCGCCATACGAAGATGTGATTCCCAAGGACGTGGACAAGAAGATGACCGCGGCCACTGCCGATTTCCTGGGCGCGGTCCGCCGGGCGGCGTTGCTGACCACCGAAGAAAGCAAAGGCGTCCGCCTGCAGTTCAACAAAAAGGGGCTGGTGGTGACGAGCCGATCCCCCGAAAGTGGGGAAGCCACCGTCAATTTCCCCTGCAAATACGAAGGCGCCGATGTTGAGATCGGCTTTAATCCGACCTTCCTCACCGATGCCTTGCGCGTGGTCGACAGCGATGAAATCTCGCTGGAGCTGACCGCCCCCAACCGGCCGGGACTGCTTAAGGGTGGGCCGAATTTTCTGTATGTGATCATGCCGGTGAATTTGCAGTGAGTGGATGCGGAGATGCGAGATCGTCACTTTGAGATTACCAGGCGTCGCGATTTTCTCGAATTGATCCTTTTCGCCATCGGCCTTCGCGCGACTCTGTTTCTGATCGTTTGCGTCCATTACCACTACACTTTCCACCAATGGGCCATGCGCGATGATGGCTCAAGCTACATCGCATATGCCCGCGCACTGCTTGGCGATTCATCGCACTTGACCGAATACGACCAGCGCGTTTTCCCCGGCTATCCGGCACTCATCGCCATCGTCCATCGCCTTGGCATTCCCATCGATGCCGCGGCCGTTGGGGTGACGTGGGTGTCGGCCGGTCTTGTGGCCGCGCTGGCCGCCGCGCTTTTTCGCGATCGGCGCATCGGCTGGGCGATGGCGTGTCTGCCACTGCAATATTTCATCAACTCGAGCCTGACCATGAGCGAAGCGCCGATGCTTGCCCTGGCGCTGATTGGATTACTCCTGGCAAATCGTGGAAAAATCGCGGGAGGTGGAATACTTCTGGGATTGGCCGGGCTGGTGCGTCCGATGGCCTGCTTTGCGGTGCTGGGCCAACTCCTGCGAAGCATGATCGAAGTCCCAAAAGCCAGCCCGATTGACCCCACAACCCGATCGTCCCCTTCCATCGCCATCATAGCCGCGGGCGGAAGCTCCGGTGATCCGCGCTTGGAAGACCACGACCTTTCCTTCACAAAAAAACTCGCGCCAGTGCCGGGTTACCAGAACCAGAATTCCCCGCGCCTCCGTTCGCTCATGCGCCGTTACCGCGCCCCGATCATCCTCGCCCTCACCTCCGCCAGCGTTGTCGCCTTGGGAATCCTCGCTCTGCACCATTGGACCGGCGACGCCTTCCGCGGCGCAAGAGTCTACGCCAACGCCCCCAACACCTACAACGGCCACCTCATCCAATGGCCCTTCCATTCGCTCATTCACGAATCGTTGCGCCCTGAAGTCTCCGCCGCCCGCGTCTTTTACATCTGGCTGCACGTGAGCATCACGTTTATCGCCCTGGCGATCGTTTTGTTCCGCTGCCTTCGCGACCGGACAAACGCCGACGGCCGCGATCTTCTGGCAGCGCCGTGGCTGGCCGGGAACACGCTGTTCGTCCTGTCCATCGGCAGCTTCTGGGGCTTTGAGCATTTCCCGCGCTTTACCATTCCAGCGTTGCCGGCGATGTTCTGGGCATTGCGGAACTTTCTCCCACGCCGAAAAGTTTTCTGGCTGGGGATCGCCGCGGTTATACTCGTCTCGGCTTCGCTGGTGGTGCTGCACAACTTCGTCATCGTGGATTGAAGGAGCGATTGGCCATGGGACTCATCGATGAAAGAAAAGCGTTTGCCGAGTTGAAGCGGGTTTCGCGCGTGAAGCAGGTCGCCTCGCCGCAAACCGCGCCGTTGGGCGATTCGATGATCGCGTTTTTCAAGCAGTCGGTGGAAAAGCGCCAGACCAAGCTGGGAAAGGTCGCCGAGTGCTGGGCGGCGTTGGTGCCGGACACGCTCAGCGCTCATTGCTCCCTGGAATCGCTTTCGCGTGGAACGCTGGTGGTGCTGGTCGACACCTCCTCGCACCTGTACGAGATGAAGCAACTGCTATTGGCCGGCCTGCAGGACCAGCTTCTGCTGGCCTGCAAAAGCACCGGCCTCCGCAAGATCAATCTTAAACCGGGCCGATGGTACGACCCGACAACCGAGCAGCGCCAGCCAAGATTTTAGAAAAAAGTCATATTGTGGTGACGCCCGGTTGGTCGCGGGAAGAATCCGGGTCTTCAAGGATATCCTCGCGGATCTTGTTTTCCGCGAAGAATTTGCGCAGAGAACACTGAGACACAGAGACATGGACTCATACACACGCCGCTTAAGAATGTCCGGTCCGAGGCAAGGGCGTAATCCGGAGATGAATGAGCCGCGCACGCAGGATACTCCCGGAGTAAGCGGACGGCGGCGGGCCCGCTTACTCCGGGAGTACCCTGCGTACGAAACGGACAACATCATGCGGCGGGTGTGTCAGACCCGGCGTCAAAAGTAAAAGTGCGGTCATTCGTTTACCACTCGACCCGCGAATTTCCCTCAATCACCTTGCGTGGACCCGCGCAAATCACGATTAGCGAAATTCCCCGAAAGGCTATAATCTGGTCTCCTCAGAGGCCACTTATTATGTGCGGATTTGCCGGCGCTATCGCATGGGACGAACGGTATCGCGTCTCACGCGAAACCCTGGCGAAGATGTCCGCGCGCATCGCCCATCGCGGCCCCGACGGCCAGGGCGTCTACTTCTCTCCCGACGCGCCCATCACGCCTGATCGTCCGCAAATCGCCCTGGCCCACCGCCGATTGGCCATCCTCGACCCCGACCCGCGCGCCAATCAGCCTTTCACCGACAAAGCCGGCCGCTGGCTCGTCTATAACGGCGAGATTTACAATTTCCGCGAGCTGCGCGCCGAGCTTGCCAAATTACAACCCGGCTACGAATGGCGCACCAACTGCGACACGGAAGTTTTGCTGGTCGCGTACGACCAATGGGGCGAAAAATCCGTCGAGCATTTCAACGGCATGTTTGCGTTTGCGATCTGGGATGAGCCGAGGAAAGCCCTGTTTTTAGCGCGGGATCGAATGGGGCAAAAGCCGTTGTATGTGCGATCGACCGATGGCGCTGTTTACTTCGCAAGCGAATTGAATGCCGTCCCAAAAGACGGGCCGCCGAGAATACATCCGATCTGGTTGGGTGATTATCTTCGATATGGCTGCCTTGCCGGTTTCACTCCCTGGATGTTTGACTCGACTTGCCAATTACGCCCCGGCGACCGAACACGGTATCAGAATGCAAGCGACGAAGCACTGGCCCGGTACTTCGACCCTGGCAGAATTGCGCCGGCGCGCGTGAACGATGAAACCGCAGTCCGCGAAACTCGAACTCGTTTGAGTACGGCTGTCGAACGGCAACTCGTCAGTGATGTGCCATTGGGTGTTTTTCTGTCAGGCGGCGTCGATTCCAGCATCATTGCCGCGATCGCTCGCAAATTTGGACCGGTGAAGACGTTTTCAATTCGGTTCGACGACCCCCGTTACGACGAATCGCAGTATGCGCGTCAGGTGGCCGCACACCTTGGCACGGAACACCACGAATTCACCGTCAGTCCAAACGCGGTCGAAGATTTGCCAACGTTGGCGGCAATGTTCGGCGAGCCGTTCGGGGATTCGTCATCACTGCCGACTCACTATCTTTCCCGCGAGACCCGCGCCCACGTCAAGGTTGCTTTATCCGGCGACGGAGGCGACGAGTTATTTGGCGGTTATGATCGATATCGAGCCATGCTATGGTCCGAGACGTTCAGCATCCTTGCAACAATCGGGAACTTCAACGAGAAGAGCGGATCTCGGGCATCGTTCCTTTTGTTCCACCACCTCTCAAAATTCTTCTTTTCGATCAGCAAAGGAATGCCCAAACACCCCTTTACGCGTCTTGGTAGATTCATTCAGTCTGTCGGTCATCCATCCTCGACCAGATACGACGGCTTTCTCCGCATCTTCAGCGACGCCCTGCTTGCGAAACTTTGTCCTGAAACCGTTTTCCCATTTCCGGTCGACAAAGAGGCATATGATATCCAACTGCAGTCTGGTCTTGACGCGGTTGAAGCCGCACTTGCCTGTGATCGGATGCGATATTTGCCCGATGATCTCCTCACCAAAGTCGACCGCTGTTCCATGCTTCACGCCCTGGAAGTCCGCAGTCCCTTCATGGATCACGAGCTGGTGGAATTCGCCGCCGGGTTGACCACCGATCAGCTCCTCAAAGGTGGCCCCAAGCGCATGCTGCGCGAGGCGTTTGCCGATGATCTGCCCGCCTGGGTTTTCAAGCGCAGGAAAATGGGCTTTGCCGTCCCCATCGGCGACTGGTTCCGCGGCGAGCTGCGGCCCATGCTCCGCGATCATCTCTTCGCCGGCGATTCCTTCGCCAGCGCGCATTTCAATCGCCCCGTGGTCGAGCGGCTGGTTGATGAACACGAAAGCGGCCGGGTCGATCATTCGCAAAGGCTCTATGCGCTGCTGATGCTGGAGCTTTGGTGGAAGACGACGAAGTCGTCGGGTTAAGGTGTGCGCGAGACCCGAGCGTTTCTCAGGGTGGTTGGCGCGTTCGCGCGACCGTCATCCTGAGGTACTCCGAAGGATCTACTAGCCGGTGCACGAAGGCGAGCAAGATCCTTCGGAGTACCTCAGGATGACGGTCGCCCGCTCGATCAACCTAAAAAAGGCTCTAATTTGTGCAATCCTTCTCGAGCGTTCCGCAAGTCCGTCCCCGAAGACGCCGGTTCTGAGGTACTCCGAAGAGCCGGGTTCTTATCGCGAACGACCCGGCTCTTCGGAGTACCTCAGAACCGGCGTTACCGGGGCAGGAGACTTGGGAATCTAGTAGTGGGAAAATTGGGACAGATTGATGCCAGGCACACCGTTCATGCATCCCGTTACCAGGAATTGGCCTGTATAAAATCCGGCTTGCCGGTGAGAAAATTCACCAGGTTATTCACCGCACGCAGCCCTTGCCGCTGAACGCTTTCAAATGTGCGGCTGCCGACGTGCGGCGTGACGATGATGTTGTCGATCTCCTGGAAAATGTGCGGCGACTTCATCGGCTCGATCGCCAGCACGTCCGTGCCGTAGCCGAAGAGCTTTTTGGATTTGCACGCCTCGGCGACGTCTTCCTCGACGATCAAGCCGCCGCGGGCGGTGTTGATGAGCATCGCGCCGTCTTTCATCATCGCGATGCGCTCCTTGTTGATAAACCCGCGCGTCTCGGGCGTGAGATTGGTGTGCAGCGAGAGAATATCGGCTTGCTTCAGCACCGCCTCGCGCTCGCTGAGCCGAGTCAGATTGTGTTGGCGGGCAAAATCGTCGTCCCAGTGATGGCCATGCCCGATGCAGGTCATGCCGAACGCGCCGGCGCGTTTGACGACTTCCTTGCCGATGCGGCCCAGGCCGAAGATTCCCAGGGTCTTGCCAAAAAGCTCGTGGCCGGTTTCGCGTTTCCATCCGCCGGCGTTGGTGCTCTTGAGATGGAACTTGAAATTCTTCGCCACCGCGATCATCAGCCCAAAAGCATGCTCGGCCACGGTCGTCTCATTGACGCCCGGCGTGAACAAGACGGGCAATTTTTTGCTGGTGGCATATTTCACGTCGATCGAGTCGAGCCCGATGCCATATTTCGCGATGACGCGAAGCCGCGGCAACGCCGCGTCGATGACCTTGGCGGTGATTTTGTCATCGCCGTTCAGCAAGCCGTCAAAACCGTTGTTGGCCTTGATAAGGTCGAGCATCTGCTGCTCATTCAGCGGCCCGCGTGCGGTGACCACTTCAAAGCCGGAGGCCTTGAGGACATCGTGATGAGCGCCGGGGGTATCCTGGAAGCTGGTGGTGGTGAGGAGGATTTTCATGGGGTGGTGATGCTACGGACGTTGAAGGTCGTGTTCAGTGCGCAGATTAACGTTGTTCAGCGCGATTCCGGACGAAATACCGCGTTTTTCGCTTTAGGCGGGCCGCGGCGGCATGATAGCTTTTCGCTCACCACAGGCCAAGCGAGCAGGCGTGTGAACGAAAGGCGAGATTTGAAAAGCACAAGCGAAAACAAGCCGTACATTCCGTGTTGGGCCGCTGAGCGTCCGCGGCAATTGCCGCCGCCTTTGCCGAAATGGAAAACCGGCGAGCGGTTTGGGCGTGTGGAGTGGGTGCTGTTTTGCGTGGCAATGCTGATGACTGCCATCAGCTTGTATAAATTGATGGGATGAACTTCCAAACCGGGCCTGCCGACTCATTTCAATTTGGCGCGGCCGAAAAATCCGCCGCCCGCTTGACTGTTAGGTATTTGTAAGCATATAATTGTGAATAGAGGAAGAAGGAGAGGGGGTTCGTGCCCCACAGCAGCGTTCTTTGGCAATCGAGTGGGACGAGTGTGGCCGTCTTTTTGACAATCGGTTGCTCAATGTAGGGTTGCCTAGAAGGACGGCCACACCCACTGGGACACAACGAGGTGTTGCGCAACACTTTTTGCGTAAAATGTTGCATAATGTTGCGCCCGGCTGCTTGACGGCGGTAACCTCAGGGGCTTCTGGTCCTACAATTCCCTTCATTCATTTTTATATAAGGAATTTTCACATATATATTTACAAACGGAATCGGGGGTGAGGAAGCGGATGGGCTTGCCTTGTGACACACGCAGACGGATGTCCGTGGCGCGGATGTCGACGGACGGTGCCTGGACGACATGGCTTTCCAATTGGCGAAAGGCCGGTGGCAGCGATTTCCAATCGAGCGACCAGCCGGGACGGGCCATAATGATGAACTTCACCTCGCTCAGCAGCTCCACGGCACGATGCCAATTGGGCAGATACATGAGCATGTCGGCCCCAATCAGCCAGTCCACTGGGCCTTCGCCGCGATCGAATAGTTGCCTGGCGGTGTCGAAAGTATAGCTGGGGCCGGTGCGGGCAAGCTCCAGATCGTCAACGTTGAACAGGGCCTCGCCTGCCACGGCGGCGCGAGTCATTGCCAATCGGTGTGCGGAATCTGCCAGCGTGGCAGGCTGTAGCTTATGAGGCGGGGAAGCAGCGGGGACGAGGGTTACGCGGTCATAACCCAGGGTTTCGGCAACGGAGCGGCTGCATATTAAGTGGCCGTGGTGAATGGGGTTAAAGGTTCCTCCCAGGATCAGCCGCCGCATTGGTTCACCTCTTATAAATTTCAGATAATTTTCGTTAGGGGACTAATGGTATCGTCCTTGCCGTGTCTTGTCAGGAGTAAGCACTGATGTTCCCCGAAAGAGCCTTTGATCAATCCGGCAACCCGTAGCGAGGTCATCATAAGGGATAGTGCGGTCTGACCACTGCAAATGTCCAGTGCGCCCGCTGAGCCTTCAAAACGCCAGCGATATTTATAACACGGTTGATCACAAGGGTTTACAGCCTGAACAACTTTAATTCTCGTTCGTAAGTATTATAGGCCGAAGAATGTGTCGTAGAATGGGTATGGCTGAGGCAGTTGTTGCTGATCAGCGAGCCAGAAAGTGAGGCCACAGATGGCCACGATGTTACAAGTTTCGGGTCGCAGCACGTCGCAAGGAACGACAATTCCGCGCGCCCTGCGACAGAAGGTCGAAGTCCTCCTGCTCGAATCCTATGCCTTCATGGATAGTCCGATCTACCACCAGAAGGATATCGAGAAGCAGCTTTTCACGTTTGACAAGGAGCCGGCCCTTCCGATGACCAGTTGGTATCAGCCCACGCGCGATGAGGCGTTGGACGAAGCCATCCAGGGAGCTCCGCAGTTGATGAAAGCCGACGAAGAGCGGCTGATGTTCCTTCGTTTCAACTACTCGAAGCTGAAGCTTAGCAAGCTGCAGCGGCTGATCAAGAAAAACGGGCTCACCCGCAAGCGCGCCGATGAAGTGGTCGAATGGCACCGCCGATTCGAGCACTTCCGCGAATACCTCGTCCGCACCAATCTCGCATTGGTGCTGGCGATGGCCAAGCGCACGCGGCTGGGCGATGTCGATTTTGCCGAGGTCGTCAGTGAAGGAAACATGGCCCTCATCCGGGCCGTGGAGAAATTCAATGTCGATCGCGGCTTCAAGTTTTCGACGTATGCCTGCCGGGCGATTCTCAAGGCGTTCAGCCGAACCGCATTGAAGTCGAGCCGGCACAAGATGCGTTTCCCGGTGGAATTCGAGCCGGACATGGAAAAGAGCGACTGGCAGGATCGCCGTCGCGGTGCGGTTGAAGAAGACTGCATCGACGAGCTGAAGGCGATCGTCAGCCGAAATCTTGCCGAGTTGTCGGATGTCGAGGCCACCGTGATCCGCCGCCGCTTCAACTGGGAGCAGGAGCAGGACAGCCCGCTGACCCTGGAAGAGGTGGGGCAGATCATCGGCGTGACCAAGGAGCGCGTCCGCCAGATCCAGAACAAGGCGCTGGCGAAGATCCGCAGCGTCCTGGAGGAAGGCGTCCTCCGCACCAAGACCCGCCCCATCCGCGAAGCGGCGGATTAAGGTGTGTGG
>DASRRM010000219.1:0-21852 GCA_035695715.1 Tepidisphaeraceae bacterium | reverse complement strand
GGTGACGCCGATGAGCGTGAAATCGGTCGTCCCGCCGCCCACGTCGCAGACCAGGAGCGTATCGCCAACCTTCAATTCCTTGCGCCACGCATCGCCGCGATCGGCCAGCCAGGCGTACAGCGCCGCCTGCGGCTCTTCGAGAAGCACCAGATCATGCGGCAATCCCGCCAGCAGCGCCGCCTCGCGGGTCAGTTCCCGCGCGCTGGCGTCGAAGGAGGCGGGCACGGTCAGCACGACCTGCTGCTCGGCGATGGGCGCATCGGGAAACGCCGCCGTCCATGCCGCCACCAGGTGCGCCAGATATTTCCGCGACGCTTCCACCGGCGAAACTTTCGCCACATCCGCCGGAGCGTTCCAGGGCAAAATCGGCTGATGGCGATCAACCCGGCTGTACGTCAGCCACGACTTCGCCGCCGCCACTGTTCGCATTGGCACATCCGCCGCCTGTTTCACCGCCATCGCCCCGACGGCGTCGGTCTTTCCTTTCTCCCAGGGCAAATCGAGCGCTCCCGCCGCGGCTTCCTGATCGGTGCCCAGATAAAGAAACGACGGCAGCACCTCGCGCGCTTCGACCGTGGCCGCCGCGGCAAGCTGCGGAATGGGCAGAAGCGACACCGCCGGCGCATCATCGCCGAGCGGCGCATAGGCCAGCACGCTGTTGGTGGTGCCGAGGTCGATACCGATCGCATATTTGGCGGCCATGGACTCCTTGGTTTCTCCGAACGGGTTGGATTATATGCGGAATGCCCCGGAGTGGGAGAAGGGGCTGATTTCGTATTGGTGAACGCGCGATTAGATCATGGGTGGGAAGATATCGCTATCGAATTTCGACGATCCGTTGCCCGGAATCGATGGCGCGAACCAATTCGTCGTGAATCCGGTCGAAAGCCGCAATAAGGGCTGCGTTTCGGCAGTTGCCGACGCGCACCCAGATTAGCCGGCCTGCATCGCGCGGGCGCGAGGCGAGAATGATAAAATCTTCGTCTTTACTCACCATGACCCGGTCTTCGCCGTCGGCGCGATTCTATAATTCCGAATCTGACGCTTCATCCCAACCACGATCGAGTACGTGATCGCAGTCATGGCCCAGGTTTCGTAGATGGATGGAAAGCTGGCGCGGAAGTTGATTGTCAACAAGCAGCTTCATACGGACCTTAGGACGATGTGATCCGTTTGACGAGCGGCGTAAAGGATTGCCGCAGAGATGTCGTCAGGCTCGAGGAAGGCGTAGTCGCGCAAGATCTCCTCGTGCGACGCGCCAACGGCAAGCAATTCCAGAACATCCGTCACCCGGAGCCGTTTACCGCGAATGCATGGCTTGCCCCCGCATTGGCCGGGATCGATGGTGATTCGTGCAAGAAGTTCGCTCTCCATATCTGCATTATACCGTATGGCGCAATGGATGCGACCCGCGAGAACTACGTATGTCCAAGATAACGCGCTCGGGTTTTAAGGATGACTTCGGTTTGTTCGGCAAAACAGCCATTATCGGCATTCATGATGGATTCAACGACACCGAGGACAACCGATATCTGCCGGGAATCGAGGAGCTTTGCGAATTTTGCGAAGGTCTTCCAGCGGCAGACGAAGTAAACCAGGGAGTCGGCGGTCATCGAGTGCGGCTTATCCAACGCCGCGGCGAGAAATGCCGGAAGAAAATAACACAGCGGTTTTGGATCGAGCATGTTGAACGCGTCGTCGTGCTTGTCGCACATCGCCGAATCGATTTCCTTCCACGACTTCCCGCCAAAGTCGCCGGCGATGTCAAAGATTTCCGGCGGACATCCGGTGATCGGCCCGGGGTAGGGAGCCTGATCGGGAAATGCCTGCAGAATATCATCGACGGTCATGGGCTCTCCCTTCGATGGGGCCACGCTTGCGGGTGCGCGACAAGTTCGGCGGCTTGGTCTTCACGTATCATGGGCATCTCGCCCATGGGAATGGTACCCCATTGCGTTTCATTGTTGATCACAGCAAAACATGGGCGAGACGCCCATGATACGGTTGAAGAATTTGCCCCGCCGATGCTGTTACGCACGCCAGGCGCGCTCCGCACTGGAGGATGATTTTCCATAACGTCCAGACTATCGTATATTTTAGCAACGCTCGGACCCCTGACCGCGATTCTAAGCTGATCCCAGAGACTCTTGATGGCGACGCGACAATCCAAACGCGAAAAACGCACCGGCAAGTCGCCTTCCCATCGGCACGCCTGGCATGAGCGCGATGGCCTCATTTATGCCCTGCTGGCGTTGCTCACGATCCTGACATTCGCGCCGGCGTTCTTCAATGGATTTCTTTCCTGGGATGACAACCTGAATGTCTGGAAAAATGCGTCGTTCAATCCGCCGACGCTTTCCAGCGTGATGGGGTTTTGGAAGGGGCCGTTTTTGGATTTGTATGTGCCGCTCACTTATACGGTGTGGGGAATTCTGTCGGCGTGGGCGATGCTGCCAACCCGCGATTCCAGGGGAAATCAGCTCGATCCGCAGATTTTTCATGCCGCCAATATTCTCGTTCATGTCATGGCGGTTTTGCTGGCGTATGCAATCCTGCGGCGGCTGGTGGGGAAAAAGTGGCCGGCGGCGGCGGGGGCGCTGCTCTTCGCCCTCCATCCGCTGCAGGTCGAGCCGGTCGCCTGGGTCACCGGCATGAAAGACGTCCTCTGCGGCGCGCTATCTCTGGCGGCGCTGTGGCAATACATCGCCTTCGCCCAGGCGCGGGCCAATATTATCGAATGCAAACATCCGCGCTGGCATTATGCCGCTTCGTTGCTCCTTTTCATCCTTGCCGTTTTGGCCAAGCCGTCGGCGGTGACGGTGCCGGCCCTGGCTTGGGTGATCGATGTATTGCTGATCGGCAAATCGTGGAAGAAGGCAACGGTCACGCTGCTTCCGATGTTCGCACTCGCTGCGGTGGCGGTGGGGCTGTCGATCAAGTTCCAAACCGTGATCGCACCCGCCGACGGCGGGCATGTTCTCCTGCGCCCGCTGATCGCCGCCGACACGTTGGCGTTTTATCTCTACAAACTGATCTTCCCCGTCTGGCTCGGCGTGCATTACCACCGCGCGCCGCTGGTGGTCATTCAACACGGGTGGCTCTATTTCACGTGGATCGCACCCACCGCGGTGCTGGTCGCGGCGCTGATCTTCCGCCGGAGGTTGCCGTGGCTGCTGGCGGCGCTGGGGATATTTGTTGCGGCAGTGTTGCCGGTTTCGGGAATCGTGCCGTTCTCGTTTCAGCAATATGCAACGGTTGCCGACCGGTATGTTTACGTTGCGATGCTCGGCCCGGCATTGGTATTGGCGGCGGGCATCGCGGCGCTGCTTGCGCGCGTCGGTGAAAACGAAAATCGCCGGCGCATCCTGGTCATCGTTCTGACGGTGGCGATCGGCGTGCTGGGCATTCGCAGTTTCGCTCAGGCGTTCGTCTGGCACGATAACAAAACACTTTTCGCCAACGCCCTGGTGGTGAATCCGAACAGCGCGCTGGCGTACAATTATCTCGCCGGGGAGATGGCCGAGCCTGTGCCCGGCGAATCACCGGGCGAAATGGCCACCCGGATGCAGCGCGCCCGCGATCTGGCCGAGCGTGCGGTCGAATTGTCGCCGAACAGTCCGGATGGTTACCTGACGCTCGGCTCGATCTACCACAAGACCGGCGACCTGGGTGATGCAATCAAGGCCTTTTCCAAGGCGGCGGAATTAGCACCGATGAAGGCCGAGGCGCTCAATTCATACGGCGGCGCGCTGGCAGAGTCAGGCAAAGCCGCCAACTATCCCGAAGCGGAAAAGCTTTTGCGCCGGGCGATCGCAATTAATCCCCGCCTTGCGCAGGCCCATTTAAATCTTGGCGTGCTACTGCGAACCACGCGCGGTAAGGACGATCCTGAGGTATTCAAGGAGGTCGACCTTGCCGTCCATCTTGATGGAGGCGACATTTCCGGCCAACTCGATTTGATGCAACTTTACATCGACCGCCACGACTCCCAGCACGCGATGGAGCACGCCAACGTCGCCCTGCAAATCGACCCGAACAATGTGAATGTCCAGGTCGCGCTCATGCAACTTTACATGAACCAGCACGACTCCGAACACGCGATGGAACACGCCAACCGGGTGCTGCAGCTCGACCCGAACAATCAGCAGGCCAAGAGGTGTCGCGATTTCCTGCTCCACCTGCGGCCGCAAACTCCGTGATGCGGATGTGGTTTGTTTTTAGCTCAATGTATAGACCTCCAATTCCGTGACCCCAAGACGCTGGTTTTGAAACAGCGGCCGCTTAAGAATGTCCGGTCCGAGGCAACCAACGAGCCGCGCACGAAGGGTACTCCCGCAGTAAGCGGTCCCGAAACCGCTTACTCCGGGAGTACCCTCCGTGCGCGGCTCGTTCCGCCCTGCGTACGAAACGGACAGCATCATGCGGCGTGCGTATGAGATACTCCGGAAGCCGGGTCATCCCGGTAAAACCCGGCTCTTCGGAGTACCTCAGAATCGGCGTTGAGCGGACAGTCCTCGACGTTAGATCGGGCGCGCCGTTGGAGGTTCGGCGCTGAAAGTGGTATGGTCATTCCGGTTCAGGCAGAATCTGAAGCTGGGGCAGCGTCGGAGTGACGATGCTGCTTCTTTCCAACTGATGGATCGATCTCTTGTACAAAATCCACCTCATCCTCAAATATCTTTTCAAACGCCGAATTGCCTGGGTTTCATTGCTGGCGGTTGCGCTTTGCACGCTCATGGTACTGGTCGTCATCAGCGTGATGGGCGGCTGGCTGAATATGTTTAAGAGCTCGTTTCGCGGCCTCAGCGGCGATATTGTCATTCGTGCCGGCACGCTCAAGGGATTTCCCTATTACGAGGAGATCATTGATGCGATTAAGAAAGACCCGCAATGCCAGGTGGAGGCGGCGGTTCCTTCGATCGAAACGGCCGGGCTGTTTAATCATGGCACCGGGCCGATTCCCGTTCGCGTGATGGGGATGAAGATTGCCGAGATCGACAAGGTCGATAAATTCGGCCAATCGCTCTACCTTCAGAGTGGCATCGCGCTGGACGAAGCATTGCATCCGGTTAATCCCAATGCGCCAAAGCCGAGCCAGGCCGAGTTGGATCGGCTGCGGCGCGCCGAGCGCGATCCGCCATCGTTTGATCTGCTGGATGAGGTCAGAACGCCGCTGGCTTCGTTGCCGCCGGGGCTGAAATATGCGACAGCGCCGCAAGGGAAGACATTGCCGCCGGGAGCGATTGCCACTCCCGACACGTTTCCGAAAGAGCTGAAAAATCGGCTGCGCTACGATGCGCTTCGTCACGAATTGATTTATCGCGGGGACGACCTGGCGATCGTGAAAGTCGCCCTGAAATCTCTTTCAAAAGACCCGGCATTCCAAAAGGCGATCGACGCGCTGGCGGCACAAGTTCCCTTTGCCCATTATGAGAATGGGACGGGGAAGTTTAACGGGCTGATCGTTGGCACTGGCGTCATTGGAATCCAGCGAAATCACAATGGGGAATGGGAACGGCCCGGACAGCTCGAATGGCAGCAGCCCACCAGCCTGACGGTCCTCGACCTTTCGTCCGATCATATTTCCGCCGAGCATCAGGTCACGCGCAACTTTTTCATCGTCGACGACAGCCATCTGGGCGTGTGGCAATACGACAGCAGCTTCGTTTATGTCTCGTTCGACGTGTTGCAGGCGGATTTAGGATTGACGGCCCAGCCGTTCACCACGCCTGACGGAAAAGCCGCCGTCGAACCCGCCCGCGCCACCGACATCCATATCAAGATGAAGCCGGGCATCGATCCGAACGATGAACCGCAACTGCAGGCGGCGCGGAAGCATATTGAGGACGTCGTGCATCGCGTGCTGATCGAGGAGATTCGGGCAAACCCGTACGTTTCCAGCGAAATCGACATGCCGAAGGTCGAAACCTGGCAAAGCACCCAGCGGGTTTTTATCAGCGCCATCGAAAATGAAAAGCTGTTGACCGTGGTGCTGTTCGGGATCATGTGCGTGGTGGCAATTTTTCTGATCTTCTGCATCTTCTACATGATCGTCGTCGAGAAAACCCGCGACATCGGTATCATCAAAAGCGTCGGGGCAACCTCGGCCGGCGTGGCGGGAATTTTCCTGGGGTATGGGCTGGTCATCGGCGTCATCGGCGCGGGATTGGGGCTTATTCTCAGCTATCTCGTCGTCCATAACATCAACGCCCTTCATGCGCTTCTCGGCCGCTTGCTACACGTGCAGATCTGGAATCCGCAGGTGTATGTGTTCGACAAAATCCCCAACGAAATGAGCGGCAGCGACATTGCATGGATCATTCCCATCGCCATTCTCGCGAGCGTGCTGGGGGCGTTGATCCCGGCGATTCGCGCGGGCAGGCTTAATCCGGTCGATTCTTTGCGGTGGGAATAAACCTTTCCTGCGAATATAGTTCTGACCCGGATTTACCCGGATGAAAATGGCTGAGATGTCAAAAGTGGCTCCAACACCGCAGGCGAACGAAGATAAATCCGACCCAGCCGTGATCCTTCGCGCGCAGGCGATTCGCAAGTCGTACCAGATGGGCGATACGCCCTTGGTAATTTTGAAACATGTCGACCTAAGCTTGCGAAAAGGGGAGTTCGTTGCGATTGAAGGGCGATCCGGCTCGGGAAAGAGCACGTTGCTGCACATTCTGTGCGGCCTGGACGCCGCCGACGCCGGAACGCTGCAATTTCGCGGCAAGGAATACGCCGCCAATCCGCCGGGCATGCTTTTCCCAACACCATTTCGGAGGGTGTTGTTGGTCCCGCAAAAGTTCAGGATGAGGATTTGCATTGCCATCATTGCCGTCATCCTATTTGCGGCTGAGGTTTCGGGGGTTTTGGGAACCAGCAAAGTTCTTCGATATACCGATGCGATCATCCCGCTTCTTTGGGTCGGCGCCAGCTACGGTCTGAAGTGGGAACGCAGGATCTTGGGGAGCGCAGTCGCCGTGCTTGTGCTGGCAATGGGATGGATGTCTGCCATCGCAATCGGCTCCTTCTCGATTGGGCTGGCGGTTGGCACATGCATAGTGATCGCGTTTTTTATCTACCTTGTCGTTGCCGGATACATTGCCGAGCGCCCGGTCTGCCAGTTGCGAAACACCGAATTTGGATTCGTCTTCCAATTCTATCACCTGCTCCCGGAATTGAATGTCCTGGAAAACGCGATGATGGCAACCATGGTCGAGCAATCGTGGTTCTCGTTTCGGCTGAATAAAGCAGAAATCAAGGCGCGCGCCACCGCAATCCTCACCGATCTCGGCCTGGATAATCGCCTTACCCATAAGCCCAACCAACTCTCCGGCGGCGAACGCCAGCGCGTGGCCATTGCCCGGGCCTTGATGAACGGTCCGAAGGTCCTTTTCGCGGATGAGCCAACCGGAAATCTCGATTACGAAACGGGCCGGCAGATCATGGGCGTTTTGGAAAAACTGCATCAGGAAAAAGGGCAGACCATCGTCATGGTCACCCATGACCGCTCGCTGGCAAGCGAAGCCGACCGGGTATTGGTTTTGCGAAACGGCAAACTGGAAAAGCCCGGTGAAGCCCCGACGCCAGACAAAACGGGAATGCTGGATTATCATTAGGCATTGTTTGAGAGCCTAATGACATTGCGCGATCAGGCGCATTTGTCATGCTGAGGTACTCCGAAGCATCTTGCCGTTACGCGGAGGCGGGCCAGATCCTTCGGAGTACCTCAGGATGACGATTGCCCGTTCGGGACATATTCATCCGGCCGGTGTGTCAGAGTGAACAAATTACACCGCCGCGCTGCCTCGGGTTTGCATAGCGCTTCGCAAATCCGCGCCGGCGCGGCGACAGCGCCTGTTTTGAAAAAGCGCGTTGTGAGCGCCGCTTGACCCGGCGTGAAGGTAATTCGCACGGAAAATGCTCAATTTGGTATTAGATCGGAGCCTCCCATGTCCTTCAAAGTCTGGATCGACGGCCGCCTCGTGGATAAGGCCGACGCCAAAATCAGTGTCTACGACCATGGCCTTCTCTACGGCGATGGCGTTTTTGAGGGCATCCGCATCTACAACGGCCAAATCTTCGAATGGCAGGCGCATGCCGAGCGATTATTCGATTCGGCCAAGGCCATTCGGCTTAAGGTGCCGTTCAGTACTGAAGTGCTGAAAACCGCCATCGATGACACCGTCAAAGCCAACGGCTTCAAAGACTGCTACGTGCGGCTGGTGGTGACGCGCGGCGTGGGATATTTGGGCCTTAGCCCCAGCAAATGCCCAACCCCCACGGCCTTTGTCATCGCCGACACCATCGAGATGTACCCAAAGGAAATGTACGAAAAGGGAATGGCGGTCATCACCGCTTCGGTGATCCGCAATCATCCCAATGCCATCTCCCCGCGCGTCAAGAGCCTGAATTACCTCAACAACATTCTCGCCAAGATCGAGGCAACCGATGCCGGCGTGCCCGAGGCCATCATGCTGAACCAGGAAGGCAACGTCGCCGAGTGCACCGGCGACAATATCTTCATCGTCAAACATGGAACCGTCTACACGCCTACCACGTCCGATGGAATCCTCGAAGGCGTCACCCGGCAGGTGATTCTCAACCTCTGCAAGCACCTGGACATTCCCGCCATCGAAAAAACCTTGCAGCGCCATGACTTATACGTGGCCGATGAATGCTTCCTGACCGGCACCGCCGCCGAGGTGATCCCCGTCACAAAAATCGACGGCCGGGCGGTGCATACCGGCGAAGTCGGGCCGATTTCTCGGAAGCTGTTTGAGGCGTTCCGGAAATACATTCGCGAAGGTTGAGCCGCTCCGCGGAATGACAAATGACGAAATCCGAATGACGAATATCAGACGATCCGGCCGGGTGTGGCGGTTTTTCGTGGTAACCGTAGGGTGGGCGTACTCGCGCGTACTCGCCCACCATTTGCCACCCGCGAAAGATGATGGGCGAGTACGCCCATCCTACGGGTTGCCAGGAAAGACGGCCACACCCCAAGCCTTCAATTCCAAGCTCCCCAATTGACACCCATCCCCCGTACAAGTACAGTTTTCGCCCTTAACACTGCCAAGGGAGGCATCTATGACGGAATTTGAGAATCTGAAGAAGATTGTTGCTGAAGCTGAACCCGATGTACAAAAGGCTGAAGGCGGAAACAAAGCCGCCGGCACCCGGGTTCGGAAAATGATGCAGGACATCAAGGCAGCGGCCCAGGAAGTTCGCAAGAAGGTCCTGGAAGGCCGCGACGAGCCGGAAACCGGCGCGGCACCGGCCGCCCCGACCGAGGCCTGATCGGCTCAAGAGCGAAATCCGAGCGCGGCCGTGCCGGTTTTTCGGCACGTCGCAAAGGGTTTTTCGCCGGGTTTTTCGCCATCTCCAGTCTTTTTTGCCTGCGGATCGACGTTCACGTCGTTCTTCTCGTGGCTTGTTTGCCCATGCCTCCCCAACTCCTTTATGACATCTCGGCGATCGATCTGAACAAGGTCGTTTTCGATCAGAACGAGATCCGCGCCGCCAATCCGCAGCGGGGCGACATGGAGCATCTCAACGCCATCGTCTATGCAGAGCCCGCCGAGGGGAAAATCATCGGGTACAAGGACGTTCGCGCCGACGAATTTTGGGTTGCCGGGCATATCCCCGGGCGGCCTTTGCTGCCCGGCGTGCTGATGATCGAAGCCGGGGCCCAGCTTGCCAGCTTCTATACGCGCAAATTTGTGGGCTGGAAAGGCTTTATCGGCTTCGGCGGGGCCGATGAAATCCGCTTCCGCGCCCCGGTATCGCCCGGATGCCGGCTGTATATCGTTGGACTGAAAATCTGGGAACGGCACCGGCGCATTTCCTGCAAAGTTCAGGGACTCGTCGATGGATCGATGGTGTTCGAGGCCACGATCTTGGGAACCGAGGTGTGAAGTCGCTTGAGTCAGTTTGAGCTGGGTGAAAAACCGAACTCACCCCACTCGTAGACGCGATACTTTTTCTCACCTTCAGGCCGGGTCAAGCGCAGCGCCGGCCCGGATTTGCCATCCACGCAGACGACCTGCCTGCTTTCACGAGCGTATAATCACTTCATCAGCGCAGGACGCGTCTCACGATCGATAGTACGCTTACGCATTTATCAAGGATGACTTTTTCCCTCCTCCAACCGCTTCGGGACATTCCCATTGCCTTTGTCGACGCTGAAACCACCGGCGCCAACGTGCTTTGTTGATTTGAAGCTATAATCTCATCGCAATGACTGATCCTCTGACACAACTGGGCGGCAGATCGATCCTCAGCAATGCCCAACTGGAAAATCAGCGCACCATTTTGGAGGCGTTCGAGAATCCCAAGTCTTCGCGCGATTACCAAATCCAGTTCGTGTTCCCGGAATTCACCAGCCTTTGCCCGGTCACCGGCCAGCCCGATTTTGCCACCATCACCGTTCGCTATGTGCCGGATCGGCTCTGCGTGGAAATGAAGAGCCTAAAGCTCTATTACTTTTCCTTCCGAAATAAGGGGATTTTCTACGAGGCGGTGACAAACCAGATTCTGGACGACCTGGTGGAAGTTCTCAAGCCGCGAAAGATGACCGTAATCGGCGATTTCGCGCCGCGCGGCGGGACTGCTGGAACGATAACCGTCGAATATGCCAGCACCGGTCATGTTGGCGGAGGGTAGCAAATCGCGAAAATTCGACGCCGGCCTCTTCACAGCACATTGTCGTCTTCGTTACACTTCCCCGGCGGGTCGAAAACCACGGAGACCATTCATGCCCAGACTTTTCCGCGCGGCGGGTTTGCTTCTTGCCCTCTGCCTCGTTGCCAGCGGGTGCGGCTCTCACACCAATAAGCCAATCGTCACCTACGAGCGCGACAGCCCGACCATCCCCGCCATGTCGGTGGTTTCGGAAAAGGGCCTGTATGCGCTTTTCCCCGGCGACGACGTGAAACAGCCACTACTCGACGCCTATTTGCACCCGGGCGACAAATTTGGCTTTCAAAGCCAGGAGGGGAAAACCGTCGGCGCGTATGTCAAGGCAGGCGAAATCAAGACCGTCACGCTGGATGACATTCTTGCAGGCGAGTATGTGTGGAAGTTTCAGGGAGACAAGCAGCCGTAGGGGTGGGATCCTCGCGTGAAAATTCGAACGTATTTTCCGCGCAGAAAACCATGCGCGTGAAGGGATGGTATGCGCAAAGGGGACAGTCCGTGGCCTTCCAGCCTCGGCTACGATGAGGAATTGCGGTAGTGGTCAACTCACTACCACCCGAATTGCGGAGCGGAACGTTCGTGAAAACATTTCACGCCGGGAACGAGCCGGAGGCGAGGGCCCGGATTCCGGATTCCGCCCGGTCACCGAAGTTTCCGATTGCAAGGTCGCTGCCATCACTGCCGCGGCCCGTCAAAGTCGCCCGGAGGTGGTCCCGGTGGACGACCTCCCGGGCCGCCAGGACCTCCCGGACCCCGGCCGCGCGGACGATCCCCGGGGCCGCCCGGCCCACCGAAATCGCCCGGGCCACCAGGACCGCCCGGACCGCGACGCCCGCCCGGACCACGCCGCTCATGGGCGGCCAGGCTGGCGTCGGTCAGGATCACCGGGAACGTCGCGGCCAGGCCATCTCCCTTGTCGCTTTTCTTCAGATCAAGCGTCAGCGCCACGCCGGCAATCGTTCCATCCGCTTCGCGCTCGCTGTAGATGCCATCGTCCGCGTTGCGGCCCCGGCGTTTGCCGCGGGATGCGTAAGGCTCTTTGGCAAAGATCGTGTCCAGATCGTCATCCTTGAAGAAGAGCTGCGACGTGAACTCAGCCGTCGTTGGTTTGGCGCTGGCGCTGCCGGCCGCCTGCGTGGTCTGGCGAATCTTGAAATGAATGTGCGGCGTGCGGCCGGGATACCAGCCCGTCACGATCGTCTTGAACTTCACCACGCCGTCGCCGTCGGTCATCTGATACCCGCGCAGCCAGGTTTGTTTGGCGGTGTCTTCGTGATTCATCCCGTTGGATTCATCGGAATACACGCCGATCGCGTCGGCATGCCATACGTCCACCTGGGCATCCTTCATCGGCGTCAGAATTTTTCCCGCCAGTTTGTAAATGGTGAAACCTAAATATAACGGCAGCCCTTTCACCACCGATGCCCGATCAGTGCCGGTGGTCAGGTCAGAGCGGTTGAGTTTTTCATCGACGAAGAACGGCCCTTCGGTGAGGCTTGGACTGGCAACCAGCGGCAAAGCCGGCTGCGTTGCCGCCGAGTCCGCCCAAAGCGACCGGCTCATCAGCCCGGCAATGCCCAGGCCAACGCCAGCCCGCGCCGTGGCGCAAAGAGTCTGACGGCGAGTGAAAATTTTTCCGACCGGCGCATCATCGTTATGCATTGGAATATTCCGTTTTACATGGACAAATAGTGATCCCGCTGCAGGCACGGTTGCCGTGCCGCACCAAATCCCGCCGCGCTGGGGAGAAATGACGGAGATTTATTTCGTCGCTCAAGGCCTTATAGCGCTTTTCATGTTGGTGGCGCGTCTCCGTGACCGTCATCCTGAGGTACTCCGAAGGATCTAGCCCATATGCAAAGGCGAGCCGGATCCTTCGGAGTACCTCAGGATGACGACTGGCCACAACACCAATCTGAAAAACGCTCTAAAATCATTTGCGCACATGCGATGACGTCGACTGCGACTGCGACTCCGTGGTTAAAATCTTGTCAGGAAAACAAGATTCGCCCTACTATAAAGCGGATGTCTCTGCCGAATTATTCCCGCGCCACCCTTGGCGTTGCGAAGGTCGCCGGCCGGTTGGCCGCGCGGGCTGGGGCAAAACGCGTCGAGCCGGAACACCTGCTGGCGGCATTATTTTCCCGGAATGCAATTTTCTGGCGGGCTCTGGAAGAGTTGAAAATTGAGCCAAAACAAGCCCGATCCCGGGCCCTCATGCTAGCGGGGACCAAAAAAGCGCATCGTGCCAGCACGCCGCGCCTGTCGGGGCGGATGGAGTCGATCTTGTTGACGTGCGATGAGGAGGCCAGGGCGCTTGGAAGCCGGACCGTTGAACCATGTCATTTGCTGCTTGCGATCCTGCGCGAAGGGGGTGCGGCTGCCCGGCTGCTGATTGAAGCGGGGGCCGAAGACCTGATCATCCGCCGAACGTTGCGAAAACTGCTGAATGTTTCGGCCCCGGCGCGGTGTCCCCAATGTGGCTATGATTTGCGCGCAACGCCCGGGCAATGTCCGGAATGTGGGACTTGCTTCTGATGTTTTTTATCGCACGTTCCATGCGATGCTCAGCGGCCTGAAGCCGCCGCCTTTTCGACGAGATCCTTCCGCTGCCAGCAGCGCACATAATCAATCACGAAATCGTCCGGCAGCTTTTTGTCGTCCAGCGCATTGTTGTCCCAGCCGCCCATCGGCAACGTGAACATCAGGTCGCACGGCACGCTGGCGATGCGCGGGTCTTTCCAGCGAAGCACCTCCCGGCCGTTGCAATAATAAACCGCCAACCCGGGCGTCCAGAGCAAACCGGCGGTGATGTAGCCCTGGGCGTCGGGTTGAACATAAATATTCGATGTGCCGGTCTGCTTATGGTCTTTCCCGTAGCCGTCCCAGTGCATGGCGATGTTATATCGGCCTGGTCCCCAGCGCGTGAGGTGCTCCATGACGTCGAATTCCATTCCGCCATTGGCGGTGCTGCCGCGATCGGTTTTGCTGGCTGCGCCGCGGTCAGGCATCATCCAAAACGCCGGCCACAACCCCGGAGCGCGCGGTAGTTTCATTCGCGCCTCAAAGTAGCCATAGCGCTGCGTCCATTTGCCGAAGGTGTCGAGGAATCCGGTGGCGTAGGGCGTTTGCTTCCCATCGGCCTCGCTGGCCCAGTTTCCCAGGCGTTTCTCAAAATGAAGCCGGGCGACGCCGTCGCCGATAATCGTGTTCTCCTTGACGAATCGGCTTTGGTGGTCATACCAATTTTTCCCGACCACATTCCATTTCGTCGCGTCGATTGCATTGCCGTCGAATTCATCATCGAACGTCTTCACCCAGTCCCCGGCGACCGGCGGCCGCTTGCCGAGCCAGTCGGGAATTTGCGCCGGCGGCGCTTCGAGGCGGATGGATTCGACAATGAGCGATTGATCTTTTTGGCCGCCCGGCAAAAGGATGACAACGCTTGAAGCCGTGTCGCTGGTAAAGCGCGTTCCGGTATTTGGCTGGCCATTCCAACTGGTGCGGTTGCCGCTGTCGGGGATGCCCTGCCAGACCACTTTCGGCGCGAAGGGAATGACCAGTTCGCCTTGTGCGCCGCTTGCGAGCGGCGCGGAAAGAGTGATGGTATCGGTCGGCCCGCCGTTGCTTTCAATGCGCGCCGCCGGCGCAATTGGCTCGGCGCCGGTATTTTTCAGCGCGATGTGAACTTCCGACCCGAAGCGCAAATCCCACCGGCCGACTTTCGGCTTGATCGCCAGCGACGATTCACCCTTGGTTCCCGCCGGGACGTCGATCGCCAGGGCATTCGACCCGGCAACGTTTTCCGCCTTCACCCCGCCGGTGACGGCAAGCTGCTTCTCCGCATCCAAAACCACTTTGCCGCCCACGAGGTATCCGGCTTCGGGCTCAACACGCACCGATTGCGGATCGACCGGCGGCTTTTCTCCCGCGACGCCGGCGGCAACGATCGATTTGATGCGAAACGATTGCTCCTGTCCCGATTTCCCCGCGAACAGCAGCATCTGTGTGACCGCGCCGCTCTTGAGCGCAAACGCCGGCTTGTGCCCATATGAATATCCGAAAATCACCTTGATCCGCCCCGATTCGCCCGGCTTAAGCGAAATGCTTTCCGTGCTCCATGGCTGATCCTGCCACGGCCCTTCGTTATCAACCCGCAGCGAAAGATTGATCGGCGTCTTACCCGTGTTGGCAACCGCCGCCACCACATCCCCAAACGCCGACAAATCCCATGTCTTTCCCCCAACAGGCTTGATCGCAATACCGGGATAGGATTCTTTTCCCGGGGCAATGGTTACATCAACGCCCTCAGCGCGTGCAACCGTAACCTGCGCCGAGCTCGGAGCAATCTGCCGCAGCACAGCCGGATCGGCGAAGTCGATGACGGCCTTGCCCGCCTCGGTTTGCCCATCCGCCGCCAAAGTGATTGCCGCACAAATCAAAAACCCATAAATCACGCAAAATCGCATTCGAAGCTCCCAAAGGCGGAAGACCGATCCGCAAAAACGAGAATACCCTTGGCCGATTGCCCAGGGTACCGGTGGACAAAATAATAACACGATGGGTTGCTTCGCGCTTACGAGTCACGCTCTGTTGTGCAGTGGAATGTAGTCGCCGAGCCGTTCGATGAAGCCGCGAATCTCGTCGCGAACGCGGCGATAGTGGCCCAGCGCCTCCTCCTCGGTTTTCGCGTCTTTCGCCAGCCGCGGCGGATCGTCAAACCCGACGTGAATCACCTGCGTCTTGCCGGGAAATAGCGGGCACGCTTCGTGGGCCTGGCCGCACACGGTCACAACATGGCTGAACGACACGTCTTTGAGTTCATCCAAGTGCTTGGAGTGCTGCTGGCTGATATCCACGCCCGCTTCCGACATCACTTTCATCGCTCGCGGATTCATGCCGTGCGGTTCAACACCCGCCGAGAACGCATTGATTTGGTCAGCGAGCAACCGCCGAGCGAAGCCCTCAGCCATCTGGCTTCGGCACGAGTTTCCAGTGCAGAGGAACAAGACATTCGGCTTCTCATCACTCATCGCTGTCTCGCCTTCCATTTGTATTCGCTTAAGAGAATTCACGATCGCAAAAAAATCAGTCGCAGCACGTCCGCGAATCGGAGCAGTACCGTCCAAGATGTTCGCCTCGGCTTTCAATTCGGCAACTTCACCCAAACAGCAGATGAGACACTCCAGAATTTTCGAGTGGACTTTCTCTTTGCCAGCGTCAGGCGGTAATGCATCCATTGAAGCTCTTTGCGGACCAGCTACGAGTCCTGCACTTTCACTTGCAGTTCCGTGAAGTTGCGCGACAGCTAATCCGTGTGGCCCGCGAGGCTCGCGATGACGGCGATCAGGTCATGAGGATCGACCGGTTTGGGGACGTGTACCTGAAAGCCCGCCAGCAGTGCTCGCCGCGCATCGTCCTTATGAGCGAATGCTGTCAACGCCACTGCTGGAAGATCCTTCTTCGTATGTCCCTGGGCGCGAACCTGCCGGATTAGATCCAACCCATCCATTTCAGGCATTCCCAAGTCACTTACCAGCACGTCAGGTTTTTTGGTGAAGAGCTGCCGCAGCGCGCCGGCAGCGCTATCTGCTGTCGTGACGTTAGCGCCCGCTTGCTCTAACACCTTGGCGAGGAGACGCCGCGCATCAGCCTCATCATCAACCGCAAGCACGTTCAGTCCGTCAAGCCGGATGGTCGAAGTATGGGCGGACAAACCGAACTCGCTCGGCATAGACCCTGCAGCATCCTGCGCGGTCCCGTCCACGCCGATTCGTCGTTCATCCTTCTCCCCAATCTCATCCACACGAACGGCGCGAATGGGAAGCTGCACGATAAACGTCGCGCCGTGGCCTTCCCCTTCGCTTGCAGCGCTGACCGACCCGCCATGGAGTTCCATCAGATGCTTGACGATGGAAAGACCCAATCCCAGGCCACCCACTTTCCGCCGCGAGCTCCCGTCTGCTTGCCGGAAACGGTCGAAGACGTAAGGCAAAAACTCCGGCTTAATCCCGCTTCCTGTATCGCTGACGGTGATGCAAGTCGTTGAATGCGCTCGCGCAAGCGTGGCCCGAACCGTGCCGCCTTTCGGTGTGAATTTGATGGCGTTGGATAGCAGATTCCATACCACCTGCTGCATACGGGCGCTGTCACAATACGCGGCGCTGGCAATGGGGTCCAGGTCGGCCGTGAGTTGGATTTCCTTTGCGGCCGCCGCCGCCCGAACGGTGTCTAACGCTCCGTTGATCGTTGCCGAAAGATCGCAGGGCTTGATTTCCAGGCGAAGCTTTCCGCTGACTATGCGCGAGACATCAAGCACGTCCTCGATCAGTTGCACCTGGGCTTTGGTATTGCGGTCAATAATCTTTAGCCCCTCCTGGACGTCCTCTTCAGTCCGGTCTTTACTTTGCAGAATACTCATCCAGCCAACGATTGCGTTAAGCGGGGTGCGCATCTCGTGGCTGAGCGTGGCCAGGAAGATATCCTTGGAACGATTAGCCGCTTCGGCCTCCATTCGCGATGCCTGTTCGTTGGCCAGCAGAGCCTCGCGCTCGCGTTCGAAACGCTTGACCTGAGTGATGTCGCTGAAGCAGGTAATGGCTCCGATGATCTCCCCCGCACCGGAGGTAAGGGGAAAGCAACTGACGATTACCGGCAATCGCGAGCGGTCTGGACGCTCAATGAGAACCTCGACGTTTTCACGCGGTATCCCGTCGCGCAAAACGTCGGCTACGACGGTCCGCTCATTTGCCAACGGCGTGCCATCGGGCAGACTTTGCTTAAACGATCCGGAGTATCGTTCTGCGGGATCGCCGCGAACCGGAGCGCGACCCCAATATTCTTGCGCGCGCCGGTTGTAATCCTGAATCACGCCGTTGCTGTCACAAGCAAACACTGCCGCCGGCACCGATTCGAACAGTCTGCGGAAACGCGATTCGGTCGCTCGCAGCCTTTCCTCCGCTTTCTTCACATCGTCAATGTCCGTGCTGGATCCAACCCACCTGGCGTTGTCGCCTTCGCCACTGAGCATGATGTGAGCGCGGCTCAAGTGCCAGCGATAGACTCCGTCGTGACGGCGAAAGCGATGCTCCAGCTCGAAGGGCTCGCCCGTATCCAACGCGCGCTTCCACCGCCGAACGTTCTCGTCCAAGTCATCGGGATGAACGAATTGAGTCCAGCCCCAGCCTTTGATCTGATCAAAAGAAAGCCCGGTGAACTCCATCCACCGGCGGTTGAAGTAATCGACTTCGCCGCCTGCGGTGGCAGTGAATATCTTCTGCGGCATGGCTTCAGCGAGAAACCGGAACCGCTCGTTTGCCCGCCGCATGGCGGCTTCCTGCGCTTTGCGCTCTGAAATGTCGCGTACGTTGCACTGAATGACTTCATGGCCGTCTTCCGCGTAAATGTTGGCCACCACCTCTACTTCGAGTTCCCCGCCGGCTTTGGTTTTCAGCGGCAAATCCTCATAGCGGATGGATTGGTTCGTTTCCAAAGCTTCATAAAAACGCCGGCCTACTTCTTCGGCCTGAATCAGGCCGGCTTCATACAGCCCTTGGCCGATCAACTCTTCACGGGTGTAACCTAAAAGGTTGAGCATGTACGGATTAACGTCGGTAATTTGCCGCGAAACTGGATCGATCAGCAGCACACCGTCATGCGCCGCTTCAAAAAGGCGGCGGAAGCGACGCTCCGATGCACGCAGGTCGGCCTGCGCGGCCAAACGCTCGGTGTCGTCTTCGATGACCAACACGATCCGAAGGGGCCGGCCTTCCTCGGTCGCCATACGCCGGGCATTGAGCAGCATGTGCCGGCGCCCCAGTGTGTCAAACGCATGCGTGACTTCGAATTCTTTGAATGAACTATTCTGCGGCAGAACATCTTCCAGCAGCTCGCGGAGCTTGGGGATATTCCACTGACCGTTTCCCAGTTCGTAGATCAGTCGCCCTTCGGTCGCCGAAGGCGAGACACGGAATGTCTGGTAAAACGCTTCGCTGGCCATATCCACCCGCAGATCGGGACGGAGGACGACCAGCGGAACAGGTGCGGTGCGAAGCGTCGCTTCCGCGAAATCACGCGCCCGCCTGGTTTCCAGTTCGCTGCGCTTTAACTCGTCAACGTCCATGAGCATCAAGACGACGCCATCGACCTTGTTGTCGAGTGTCAAATACGGGCGAGCCCGCAACGCATACCAGCGACCCTCCTGGTCCTGCACTTCGCGGTCGCGCGGACGGACGGCGTCGATGACTTCCCCCAGAAGGCGCTCCAGGTCGTTGAACTTGAGATTGTGCCGCACGCCGCCCAGGCTTCGACCCACATCCGTTGGAAGCAAATTGAATATCCGTTCGGCCGGCGGCGTAAAACGGCGGATCGTCAGATCGCGGCCAAGGACGACAATGGCCGTCTGCATGCTAAGCTGGAGATTGTTAAGATCGGCGTTCAGGCGGGCCAATTCCGTGTTTCGATTGGCCATCTCCTCGTTGACCGTGGTCAGCTCTTCGTTGCTGGACTCCAATTCCTCCTTGCTTGTCTCCAACTCCTCATTGATGCTCTGCAACTCTTCATTGGCGGACTGAACCTCCTCGTTGGAAGCCTGAAGTTCCTCGTTTACCGCCTCGTTTTGCTCCTGAATGGATTGCAGATAGTCGCGCGTCTCGGCCACCTCGCGTTCGGCTTCGGCAACCCGCCTTGATTCTTCCCTCTTCGTCAGCGGCCTTGCCGGCGGTGTGCCAGGAGCGGGGCGAGCGCTCCTGGCTTCGGAAGATTCGAACAGGATCAGGTACCATCGCTCCTTGAGATTTTTGAGCGGTATGACCTGGATATTGATACTGCGAGGAGGCCCGCCGTTCTGCGGGACGCGCACATTCTCGCGCACGACCGGTTTGTTTTCGCGCGTGGCTTTGTTGATCGCCGCGCGGAGCGGCAGCATCAGGCCTTCCCTCGCCATTTTCAGAACGTTGAAGCTGGCTTTGCCAGTAGGTGGCTGTAGAAATTCGCTGGTTGGCCCGTTGAACTTGAGGACTTGTAAGTCCGCATTGACCAGCACGCCGGGCGGAGCGAACTGATTGACCATGATGCGATTGGCTTCGCGCTGAGCATCAAATTCGCCTCGCATATTCTCAGGCAGATCGACTGGGGCTCGTGCGACGAGCAGCGGGCCGGCAGCGCGGTCCGACGCGCGCCCAGAGGGCAGTGGCATGCGAAACTGCGGTGTCGGAGCGGCCTTCTTCGAAAATATCCTGTGCTTTTTGTCTACGGGTGCAAACAGATCGGTGAACGGACCGATCGATTCGCTGGCCCCGAGAAATAAAAATCCCCCCGGCCGTAGCGCGTAGTGGAATGCCGGCATGATTCTGCGCTGCAAGCCTGCTTCGAGATAAATAAGCAGGTTGCGGCAACTAATCAGATCCATGCGCGAAAAAGGAGGATCGCTCAGGACATTCTGCCGCGCAAAGACCACCTGCTCGCGAAGCGCCTTATTGATTCGAAATCCGCCTTCTTCCTCAACGAAAAACCGGCGGAGTCGCGCAGCCGAAACATCCTGCGCCAGCGTCTTGGAGTACAAGCCATGCCTTGCCTTATCGAGCAACGCCTCATTGAGATCGGTGGCGAAGATTTGCAATTTGGGGGCGCGGTCAATCTTGTCGGTAAACTCCGCAAAGGCGATGGCAATGGAATATGCTTCCTGTCCGGTGGAACACCCCAGCGTCCAGGCGCGAACGGGTTCATCACGCCCGCGGCGCTGCTTCAATAGTTCGGGGAAGACCTTTTGCTGGAGCACGTCAAACGACTCGGGGTTTCGAAAAAAGCTTGTGACACTGATGAGCACATCGGAATACAGCGCGTCCAGTTCCGGAGCATTGCCTTTGAGACTGGCCGCATACTGTTCGAATGTGTCCTGACGGCCCAGGACCATTCGACGGGCGATGCGCCGGCGGATGGTACTGGACTTGTATAATGAAAAATCGACGCCGCAGTGTTTGCGCAGAAGAAGGAGGATTCTCTTGAAGCCCTCTTCTTCGGGACCTGACGGATCGGAGGCGGCTGCGACTTCTGCCCTGGCCTTTTCTGACCCGGTCGGTGGCGTACCATGCCCGCCCGACGCCAGGGGCGCATGGGGAGAATCCTCCTGGTCCGATTCTCGTTCGGACTCCGAATCAAGCGTCGAAGCAAACTTGCCGTTAATGCTGGCGAGGTATGGATGTTTTGCAATTCGCGCCAGTTCCTCGGCAATGTTCGCTGGCGAGAGAACATAATCGACGACGCCCGTGGCGATGGCGCTGCGCGGCATCGAATCGTATTTCGCCGAGCCGTCCTGGGCAAAAGTGATTCCGCCCTCGGCTTTGATGGCTTCCAATCCCAGGGTGCCGTCTGTGGCAGTGCCCGAAAGGACGATGCCGATGGCCCTCTCGCGCTGATCCTGAGCGAGCGATTCGAAAAACGAATCGATCGGACGGTGGGCGCTACGATTGCGGCCACGCGCCGATAGCTTTAGCACGCCCGCGACGATCGACAGGCTCGCATTAGGCGGGATCACATACACGTGATTCGCAACGACGCGTAGGTTATCTTTCACCTCATGCACTGGCATGGCGGTGGATCGGGCCAAGAGACTGGTCAGTGCGCTTTCGTGGTTGGGGTCGAGATGTTGCACCAGCACGAAACCCATGCCGGTATCAACCCGCAGGTGCGTGAGCAGTTGTGTGTAGGCTTCCAGCCCGCCGGCGGAAGCACCGACGCCGATGACGGGTACCATTGTTTCGCGCGGGGGATCTCCGGCACGCGGTGATGGAGAGACCACGAAGTTTTTCTTACGGGGTTTCAAAGTCTGGCATCCTGGTCTGTTCGCCTACTTAAAGTGCGAAGGGAGGGGCAGCAGCGGCGCAGTGTAAAGCGTAGCACGGGGACCTGCCGAGCGGTAACCGCGAAAATGAAAGGTTTGTCCGGATGCCCTCTTTGCCGGCTCGAAGTTTCTATTACTTCGACACGCTGACGGGTGGTAATTCTGGATGATCGGGGTTCGTAGCAAGGTTGTCCAACAAAATCGGCCTTGGCGATAGTGCCAAGGCCGATTAAGTAGCGGGGGGAGGATTCGAACCTCCGACCTCCGGGTTATGAGCCCGACGAGCTACCAGGCTGCTCTACCCCGCGATCTTGAGA
>DASRRM010000218.1:0-7470 GCA_035695715.1 Tepidisphaeraceae bacterium | reverse complement strand
AGTTACGTGAAGATCGTATCCCATGCTTCTCGTCTCCATCAAAACCCGTCACGCCAAAATCTTCAACAACTCCTCCCCCACATGCCTCACCTGCTCTTCCATTAATTCCGGATACACCGGCAGCGCCAAAACTTCGCCGCATGCCTTTTCGGTTTCAGGCAGGTCGCCGTGGGTGTAGCCAAGGTATTTGAAGCATTCCTGCTCGTGCAGCGGCAGGGGGTAATAGACCGCCGAGCCGATGCCGCGGTCGGCAAGCTTTTGCTTCACCGTATCGCGGTCCGGCACGCGGATCACATACTGGTTGTAAATGCTGTAATTGCCATCTTCGATGTGCGGCGTGATGGCTTTGCTTCCCTTGAGCATCTCATCGTAAATCTTCGCGTGCAGCCTGCGGCTTTCGTGCCAGCCGTTGAGGTACTTCAGCTTCACGTCCAGCACGGCGGCCTGAATCGCCGCAAGTCGGAACATCCCGCCGATGTGCGTGTGGTGATAGGTATGTCCCGAGCCATGCACGCGCAAAAGCCGGCAGGTGTTGGCAAAGTCATCGTCATTGGTGCAGATGGCCCCGGCATCGCCAAACGCGCCCAGGTTCTTCGTCGGGTAAAAACTCAAACACCCGGCAAATCCCAGCGAGCAGCTCGGCTTGCCGCCGCGTTTAGCGCCAATCGCCTGGGCGGCATCTTCGATCACCTTCAGGCCGTGCCGGTCGGCGACTTCGTTGATCGCCTCCATCTTCGCGCATTGGCCGAACAGATGCACCGGCATGATCGCCCGTGTCTTGGCGGTGATTTTCGCTTCGATTTCGGCCGGATCGATGTTGAATGTTGCCGGGTCGATGTCGACGAAGACGGGAACCGCCCCAAGGCGGGCGATGCACCCGGCGGTGGCGAAAAAAGTAAACGAAGGACAGATCACTTCATCCCCCGCCTTGATGCCCAGGGCCATCAGCGAGCAAAGCAGCGCATCGGTACCACTGCTGACGCCGATGGCGTGTTTGGTCTGGCAATAATCGGCGAGCTTTTTCTCAAAGCGCTCGACATGCGGCCCCAGAATCAGTGCCTGCGAATCGCACACTTCATCAATGGCCCGGCGAATTTCATTGCGAATGGGGAGATACTGCGCGGTCAGATCCAGGAGTTTCACGTTCATGGCGACGATGTTAAGGGCGCGAGACCGAAAGTAAATGGTTTGATGCGATCGGCATTTAGATCCCCAGCCCGCTCATCGGTGCAATGCCGCTCGACTGGCTGTACGACGGCGGCGCGGTGATCGATACGATGCCGCTGGATGAGCTGTAATTATTTCCGGAGTTGGTGATGGAGACGATGCCGCTGCTGCTGGAGAAGGTTTCGATGGAATTCCCGGTGCCGCCGCTGAGGGTTTGCGTGGCGCCGGGGGTGGCGGTTTCGGTGCCGACCATGGAGGGCGTCGAGGAGATGACGCTGCCGAGGGATTCGGCGGCGCTCGACACGCCGCCGGCCGTTGTCGTGGTGTTGAGATCATCGGACGTCACGAAGGACGTCTCCAATGCCGGCAGCGAAACGGGTTGCGTGGGAGCGGCGGAGTTAAAAGACGTGGTGGTGGCCGCGGCGGACGAGATGCCGTTGGAGGCGCTGACGGCATTGACGGTTGTGCCTGCCCCGGCTTGGAAGTTTAAGGCTGTGGTCTGGGCGGCGGACCGTTTCGACGATTTGGCCATGACGGTCTGGTCGTTTGCGGCAAAACGTCCGGTGATCAGCTCGCCATTGACGGTTTCTCGAAGGGTGCCATGAACGCTGGTTGCGCGTGGGGCCAACGCCCCGGCAATGGTTCCGTCAGCAAAAACCCCGTCGAATGATCGGCGTTTAGCCGGGCCGCTAAAGCTCACCTCGCCTTGCGAATCGGCGGAGATGGTTCCGTCCAGCACGCCATTGGACAATGAACTGAACTGAAGCGTTACCGGCGCTGCGCTGGCGTGCGCGCGGATTCCTACCGCCGCGTGATACCGAAGGTGAACCGTGCCGGAGAAGGTGGGGCCGATGGCCCTGGTGGGGATCGTCACCGGGGCGGCAGACAGGAGCATTCGGTCTTCCAGCGCTTCGATGAATCCGCCTTCGCCAAAGCTATTTGCAGCCGGACACATCCGGGGAAGAAGGGTGACCATATTGATTCTCCTTGCGAGCAGTCCGCCTTCCGGCGGGAAGGAGAATACGCGAATGGCGGGCCATTCTGATCGATCCATGTGTCGATGTGGATCGAGGTTACGATGTGCTTGCCTGCGGGCCGTGACAGCCGACCGATTGCTGTTCCGAAATCAGGCGCTCCGCTTTTGCGAGCAACTCGCACGTTCGATAGAGTTGGCGCACCTTGGTCAGGATTGGTCTGGCGGCGTCGATCTGCCCGCGATGAATCCGCGCGATCGCCAGAGCGCACAAAACCGCAGCCCGCTGGTTTGGAAGCTCAGCGCCCGCGAGCGCTTTGCGAAGTAATCGTTCTCCCTCGTCCAGGTTTCCCGTGATCACCAGCGCATAGCCTCGCGTGCTTTGCACCGATGGCTCCCATGGCATCAATGCAAACGCCTCGGCGGTTTGGCGGACGGCTTCGTCCAGAAATTGCGGATCGTCCAGCACCAGATCGGTCCATGCCAGGCAGTTGGCAATCCAGGCCCGGGTGGCATCGCGCGGCTGGTATTCGTCGAGAAGCTGCCGAAATACCGCGCGTGCGCCTGTAAGGTTCTGCATGCCGAGCATCGCTGTAGCAGCCAGTCCTCGAGGGTAGACATCGGCCGGACGCTCGATCAGCAGTGGCCGTAGGAGCGCAAGTGCCCCGGCGTATTCCTCCCGAACGAGCAGCCTGCCTGCGCGCGAGGTGAGGTTCTGATAGCGACGCGTTTGTGCATCCGGCCGCGGCGTCGACAGCAGCCTGGCAAGCTTGCGGCCGTCGCAGGTTGTTTTCCCGGAAGGGAGCGTGAGATTCTTTCCGAACAGCGAAATAATCAGCAGCAGAGCATTTGCCGCTGCCAGCACGATCCATGGGAAGCCGTGGCGGCTGCCATGGGCCGGGGAAACCGGACCATTCGTATTCGCTAGGATCAGGGAGAGAATCAGGAGGACCAGGTTTGCCAGCGGCCCGGCAGCGATAAGCACAAATTCCCGCCAGCGCCTTCCCGGATAGTCCGGCACGCAATGCGTTACGTAGCCGATGTTGGGCCCGCTACGAAGTTCGAAAACAAACTGTCTGAATTTGAACGAAGCGATGCGCCGGCCGCGCCCCAGCGTGATGGACCACACCTCAATTCCCGCGAGCCAGCCGGCCGCCGCGTGCGCCAGTTCGTGCGGGATGATGCTGGCGCACATCAGCAGATAAAACAGGGCCCACTGCGCAAAGTCAGGCAGTGCAGGCGCAACGTAGTCTCGTTGGTGGATGATCCATCCGCTCCAGTCAACGAGCACCGGAACCAGCATGATTGCCGAGACAATAAAAGCGGCATTCGAGTTCCAGCACTGCTCGCGCCGGAGGCAGGCCGGACAAAGAAGGGCGGCCCGCCGCATGCTTCTGCGCTGGCGGGCGAACTGCTCTTCGAGCGGCGACTCTGCCTTACACCGGTCACAGCGCATGGCTCATTTTCCCGAAGAACTCTCTCCATTCAAACCAACCGTACTGCGACCCCCGCCTCGGCGAGAAATTGCTTCACATCCCCAACCGTGTACTTGTTGAAATGGAAAATGCTTGCCGCCAGGGCGGCGTCGGCGTGGCCGGCTTGCAGGACATCGAGAATGTGCTGAGGCGAGCCCGCGCCGCCGCTGGCGACCACGGGGATCTTTACCGCGTCGCTTACGGCCGCGGTCATTTCCAGGTCGTAGCCGGTGGTCATGCCGTCGGCGTTCATCACGTTCAAGACGATTTCCCCGGCGCCCAATCGCTCGGCCTGCTTTACCCAATCCATCACGGCAATTCCCGTCCCCACGCGCCCGCCGGACACGAATACTTCCCAATGCTCCACGCCATCTTTCATCACGCGATTGGCGTCCAGGCCGAGCACCGTTGCGCAGCGGCCGAACTTCCGGGAGATTTCCGCCAGCAGTTTCGGGTTTTTCACGGCGGCGGAGTTGACGCTGACTTTTTCCGCGCCGGCTTGAATGAGCCGGGTGGCGTCGTCCAGCGTGCGGATTCCGCCGCCCACCGTCAGCGGCATGAACACCTGCTCGACGACATGGCGAACCAGGTCCGCCATGATTTCGCGCCCCTCGTGGCTTGCGGTGATGTCGTAGAAGACCAGTTCGTCGGCGCCCTGATCCTGATATCGGCGTGCCTGCTGAACGGGATCGCCGGCATCGACGTGGTCAAAGAATTTCACCCCCTTGACCACCCGGCCTTTGTCAACGTCGAGGCAGGGGATGATGCGTTTTGTGAGCATGGGGGAAGCGAGGAACGAGGAACAATGAACGAGGAACGCTGGGAGCGAAAAAGGAAAACGCCGAACGAAGAAACTGCCGCTGACCGTTCAGCGTTCAGCATTCCTCGTTCAGCGTTTCCACAAGACGGGTGACCAACGGGACTCGAACCCGCGACGTCCAGGACCACAACCTGGCGCTCTACCAACTGAGCTATGGCCACCATGCAAAATCGGACCTTTGGTTTTACAGAATTGTAGGCGCATGTCAACAGAAACGGCCAGTGGGTAAGATTTCGCGGATAAACCAGGCGATCCGCGCCGCCCGGGATGATATCTTGAGAAACGAGTATCTCTGGAACGCAATCGCCGCCGCCGCGGACATCGCGAACGAAGGAATATGGATGGCAGGAGCGGGCATAACTCGTTGGAAACTGACCCATGGCGACATCCTCGACAAGCCGGCCGATGTCCTGGTTTGCTCGGCGAATGTCTACCTCAACCTGTCGGGTGGTGTTGGCGGCGCACTACTGCTTCGATATGGCGACGCAATGCAACGGGAATTGCACCGGTGGCTGGCCGAGCGGAACCGGCGATTTATATCTCCGGGAATGGTGGTCGCGACATCGCCGTGCGGCGCACCCTATCGGGCGGTGCTGCACGCGGTGGCGGTGGACGCCTTTTACCAATCTTCGCCGGCGCTGATTCGCTCGGCTGTACTCACTGCGATGGAGATGTCCGCCAATCTCAGCGCCAAGCGCGTGGCGCTGGCGGCGCTGGCAACCGGATACGGCCGGATGTCGATGAAACAGTTCGCCGAAGGGATTGCGCCATTGATCGGCTCGCCACACCTGCCGATCGATGACGTCACCATTTGCGTGCGTACAGCAGCCGATGCCGAGGAATTGGCCAACGCCTTGAAGTGCGATTGGCCGAATGACGGTGTGGTAACCCTGGTGAAAGAAGCGAAATAGAGGTTAAAGGATACGGCACATGGGCTGGGTCAATGACGCAATTTCAGAACTGAAAGCGGGCCGATCGGTGCAAGTCCGACCGAGCGGCGGATCAATGCGCGGGCGGATTGAAAGCGGGCAACTGGTAACCCTCGCACCGGTCAAGCCAGTCGACGTGCAATTGGATGATGTTGTGTTGGTGGCCTGGAAGAGCAATTTTCTGCTTCACATCGTCAAGGAAGCGACAAGCGACCGATTGCTCATCGGAAATAATATTGGAAAGATTAACGGATGGGTCGCACGCGAAGCGGTTGCGGGAAAAGTTATTGCAATTGGGGAGTAAAAGCCGAAACGATCATCCCCAACGCAAAACGGGTGAGGCCCAAGGCTTCACCCGTCTGTTAGTCATTCAATTTCAGATTCTCGCGCCGCTTCCTTTACGCCACCGTCTCATGTGTGTCGCTATGGGCTTCTTCGACGATCGGCTTGCCGGTGTACGGGTCGAACTTGGGTTTTTCGATCGGCTGGCCGGTGTAGGGATCAAACTTGGCGTCGGTAGGAAGGGCGGCGGGGGTTTCGCTGGAGGTGATTGCCGGACGCGCGGGCGTTTCGCCGGTCCGTTCAATTTCCTCCTGTGCTTCCTTCAGGCCCTTCTTGAAATTAACGATAGCACCGGCAACGCTTTTGCCGACCTCGGGAAGTCGCTTGCCAAAGAACAACACGCCGAGGATGGCGATAACAATCCAGCTACCCATTCCAGGTAAATGCATGACACGTTCCTTTCAACTCGACGATTGCGATGGCTTTCGGGCCCCAGGCGGCCCGTGGGTTATGACGAGCGCGAGCCGGGACAAGTTCAAAGATTATACCCCCGCCCCGTCCAAACGTGAACCGCCAAGGCGAAAAATTCGCAACAGCTCGGAAATGTCCGGCGGAAGCGGGGCATTGAGCGTCATCGGGTCAAATGTGCCGGGATGCACAAAGGTAATTTCATAAGCATGCAGGGCCTGGCGTACGAATCGAAAATCGCCCAGCTCGAAAACCCGCCCGCCATAGATGGTGTCGCCGACCATCGGATGTCCGATGGCGGCCATATGTACGCGCAATTGGTGGGTTCTGCCGGTTTTAGGGGTTAATTTGACGAGGGCAAACCGGGCCGGCGGGGCCGGATGCCGTTTATCCGCGGCATGTTCCCCATGTTGAAGCGTGGCGTCGGCGGGCTGATCGAAGATCTCCATCACCTCATATTTGGTGACGGCTGGCCGGCCGCCGTTCTCTACCTTGCGCACGGCCTGTTTTTCCCGGACGTAGCGGTCCTGGCCGATGGGAAGATCGATCACATCCCCCAGAAACTCCGGCACGCCATGCACCACGGCCATGTAGGTTTTCTGGATGGTGCGGTTTTCAAACTGCCGGGCGACGCGCCAATGTGCCTCGTCGCTCTTGGCGACGAGCATGATGCCGGTGGTGTTGCGGTCGAGGCGATGCAAGATGCCCGGCCGCCAGTTGCCGTTGACCTGGCTCCATCTTTTCCCGTAATGCACCAGCCCGTTGACCAAGGTGCCGGTCCATTTTCCGCGGGCGGGATGAACGATCAGGTCGGTCTGTTTATTCAGCGCGAGCAGATGCTCGTCCTCGAATACCACGTCCAGCGGAATGTCCTCGGGAATCAGTTCATTCACCGGCTTGGGAGGAGCGACCATGTCGATCTCATCCCCCTGCCGCGGCTTGTAGCTCGATTTGACCGATCGGCCATTGACGCGAACCAACCCCTCTTCGATAAGTCGCTGCACGTTGTTGCGGGAAAGATATGGAACGCGATCGACCAGATATTGATCGATTCGGCGGGTGAGCGTTTTGCTCAGCCGAAAGCGATAATGCTCGACATCCGATTCGTCCTCGGCGGCAACAGTTTCTCCGTCAACGGGCAGATCGGGATCGATTACCGGAAGGTCGGGGGAGATTGAATCAGGGGAATGGGGCACAGTCGTTTCGTTTAGCGAGTTGAGATTATAGCGGAGATGGAAGGGGAAGACGAACGGGAGGGATGGAGGGATGACGTGATCTGTGCCCGCGACCCGGTGGCTGTGAATGCGGAAGAGGTTTGACCACGGATTTCACGGATATAAACGGATGGGAGGGAAA
>DASRRM010000217.1:0-28474 GCA_035695715.1 Tepidisphaeraceae bacterium | reverse complement strand
ACAGTAGTTAGCCTTCGATCTCCAAGCTGATATCCAGCGCCGGCGCCGAATGCGTCATCGCACCAATCGAAATGCGCTCCACCCCCGTCTGCGCGATCGGGCGGATCGTTTCCAGATTGACCCCGCCGGACGCTTCCAGTTCGACCACGCCTTTTTTCCCGGCTTTGTTGCGCAGGTCGACGGCCATTTCCATTTTCGGGCAATCCATGTTATCGAGCAGGATCACCTGCACGCCGTCGACTTTCAGCACCTCCTGCATTTGCTCCAGATTATCCACTTCGATCTCGATCAGCCGCGATGGATCCTCGCCTCGGCTTTGCGCGACCACCTTGCTGAGGTAGTTCTGCAAATCGCGCAAAGGGACGGCGGCGATGTGGTTGTCCTTCACCAGCAACCCGTCAAACAGCCCGAGGCGATAACTAAACCCCCCGCCGCACCGGACGGCGTATTTGTCGAGCAGGCGAAAGCCGGGAATGGTCTTTCGGGTATCGTAGATTTTCGCCCCGGTACCGGCCGTGCGCCGGACGAAGCGATGGGTAAACGTCGCCACGCCGCTCATCCGCTGCAGGAAATTCAGGATGATGCGCTCAGCCGAGAGCAACGATCGCAACGGCCCGCGAATGCGCAGCAGAGGCGTGCGCTGCGAATCGCTGAACCGCCCTTCGATGATCTCCAGGTGAAACCCGGGGATCAATTCCACGCGCAGCCGCTCGTCATACGTCCGGCAAATCATTTCGACGATGGGCAATCCGCACGCAACGCCAACCTCCTTTTGTATCAGCGTGCCGATTCCGATGGCATCCTGCGGAATCATCAACCGGCTGGTGACATCGTCATTTCGCAAATCTTCTTTTTTAGCGAGCTGGATGATCTCGCGAAGTTCGTCGTAAGGTGGAAAGGGAAACATATTTATTAGGCCTCCTGGCGGCAGAGCCGCCTCGCGTCGAGCGAGGTAACCGAATCTGCATGCAATTGGATTATATCCTATTTTATCTAAATGGCCTTGCGCGATTCATGTAGGGTCCGCACCGCGGACCATTACGTTAGTAGCGACGAAAAAGACGGTCCGCGGTGCGGACCCTACGGGAGGTCAGATCGGGCAAATTTATTTCGCATGTTCTGCGCCGTGAAAAGAGCCGCCCACGCAGGGTACTCGCGGAGTAAGCGGAGGTGATCGTCAAATCGCGCCGCGGTAAAGCGGAATTATCGCGGTTTTCAAGTTGGTGGCGCGGCCGCGCGACTGTCATCCTGAGCTCAGGATGACGATTGCTCGCCACATGAACCTGAAAAACGCTAATCGCCGAATACCGCTTACTTCGGGAGTTCCCTTCGTGCGCGGCTCATTTTGCGGAAACGAGTGTCGATTGCGATTGTGTTTCCGATTTTCCATCCGCCGGTACAATCCATCCCATGACTCCATCGGCAGTTGTTCCGGCGAATGTGGAAGGCACGCGATACGATATCACCATCCGGCGAGGATTGCTTGCCGATGTTGGCACGCATCTCTCACAACTCTCCAAATCAAAAAAGGCCGCCGTGGTGACCGATTCAAACGTCGGGCCGGCCTATGCCGAGCGACTGCGCGCATCGCTGGCCGCGGCCGGAATCGAGTTGGCGATCGCCACCATCCCCGCCGGCGAAGATCATAAGACCCTGTCGCAGATTTCCCCGGTCTACGATGCATTTCTGGCAGCGAAGATCGAACGCACCACGCCGGTGCTGGCACTCGGCGGCGGGATGATCGGCGACATGGCGGGCTTCGTGGCGGCCACCCTTTTACGCGGCGTGCCCTTCGTGCAGATTCCCACCACTCTGCTGGCAATGGTGGATGCCAGCGTGGGCGGAAAGACGGGAATCAACCACCCCACCGGCAAGAATCTGATCGGGGCATTTCATCAGCCGATCGCCGTGCTGGTCGATCCGGATGTTTTGCAGACGCTTCCGGAGCGGGAATTGCACGGCGGGCTGGCCGAGTGCATCAAGCACGAAATCATCCGCGACAGCATCGGCTTTGCCGCCCTCGAACGCGATATAGCCCGGGCCGCGGCGCGCGATATCGATTATCTGGCGACGCTCGTTGCCCATAACGTGGCGATCAAGGCGAAAGTCGTGGAAGCCGACCCCTATGAAAAGGCCGAGCGCGCCCACCTCAATTTCGGCCACACATTCGGGCATGCCATCGAGACGATCTCGCATTATTCCTACTCGCACGGCGAATGCGTGGCGCTGGGAATGGTCGCCGCGGCAAGAATGGCAACCGATTTGGGAATGCTGGATGATGTTTCCCGCCGGCGGATTGTGGCGCTGGCCGAAAAGGCGGGCTTGCCGGTAAGCGGCCTGAAACTCCCGACCAAGGCGATTGTCGATGCGATGATTTTCGACAAGAAGGTGAAAGGCGGAAAAGTGCGGTTTGTTTTGCCGGACCGGATCGGGCATGTGGTGGTGCGCGATGATGTGCCGGAGGAAATGGTGTCCCGGGCGGTGGAAAGTTTGCGCTTAGCAGAACCGCATGAATCTTGACGCGAAGGCACGAAGAGAACGAAGATCGCTAAGAAAATCGTAAGCGAGGCGTTGCTTCGATTCCTTCGTCTTTTTCGCGCCTTCGCGTCAAATCCTCAGGCTCTGGCGGCGCGGTTTAGAGTCTACACAGGCGGATGCTTGATCACGCTGGATTCATTCGGGTTTCCGGTCGTGACGCCGGCGGGCTAGCAGCCCGATTGCGCCGATGGCGACAATTCCCAGGGATGTTGGCTCGGGAACAGCCGTCGGCACGATTTCGAATCCGCCGGCGACGGGAACAGACGTTGCCGAAAAAGTTCCCGCGGTCTGATCGGGGTTGATGAAGCTGACGCTGCTTAGGAACGTGGAGGAGGGGGCGGCGGCGACGAAGAACTGATCCGCGCCGTTTCCCGACGTGCTGCCGTCCCAGTTGGTCACGGCCAGCGTGCCGCCGCCAGAGACTGCCGCGCTGGCGAATTGCAGAATATTGCCGCTGTCGCCGGCCGCGCCGAACTGGAGCGTGGAGTTGCCGCCGGTGATCGAAAGCGGCCCGAGGTTGTCGGCAAACCCGCCGGAATTCAAGGTTCCCCCGCCCAACACAACGCCGCCGGTGCTGGGCACTGCATTGGCGACGCCGATTTGAATCGTGCCGCCGTTGATTGTTGTCGGCCCGGCATACTGGTTGACGCCGGAGAGAATTTGCGTGCCCGTCCCCGTTTTGGTGACGGCAACCGTGCCGGTGGAGTTCTTGATGACGCCTGCGAACGTGCCCCCGGCATTGTTATTGCCGATGGTGAGCGTGGAAGTGCCGGCGCCATTGGTGCTGTCGATGACGGCGTTGGTTGAGCCGGTCAATCCGTTGATCTGGGCATTGTGACCGTACAGGTCGAGGGTGGCCGAGGCCGACGGCGTGGCTGGATTTACGCCGAACACCAGATTCCCGGCGCTGGGTCCATAAGGAAGCGCGTTGTCGATGCCAAGCCTCACCAAGGCGCTGCCCGGCCCATAGTCGATGTTGGCGGTGGTGCCGATGGTGGTGTCGCCTTGATAATTATTGACGGCATTCAAGACGACCGGGCCGCCATCCCAGGCTACGCCTAATCCTCCCACGCCGGTGACGAGTCCATTGATGGTGAAGGGATCAGGCGCCCAACCCGCCTCGATAAACCCGCCGCCCGTGCCCAGGGAGATGGTACGGTTGGCGCTGAGGGTGACGACGGAATTGTTGTTAAATAATTCGCCGCCGTTGAGGGTGATATTGACAGTTGGGGTTAAAGGGACAGGGCCGAGTTGAGCCTCGGTGGAGATCTGGATGGTTCCGCCGTTGATGGTCGTGCCGCCGGTGTAGGTATTTGAACCGCTGAGCGTGAGGGTGCTACCGCCGGTTTTAACCAAAGCGACCTGGCCCGCGCCGTCCTGAATGACGCCGGCATAATTCCCGGCTGCCCCGCCGACAATCGTGAGAGTGCTCACGGTTCCGGGATTGGTATTCGTCACGAATCCGCCGCTGGAGCCATTGAGCGTATTGATTGATTCGGACTGGCCATTGAGGTCGAAGGTGCCGGTGGTGACGGTGACGGTGGCGCCATTGAAGATTTGGTCTCCGCCGGTCTGGCCGGTGGCGCTGCTGAGTTGAGCGACGGCGCCAGCGCCGTTGATGGTGAGGCCGCCGCCGATGGCATGCGCGCCGCTGTTGCTGTTGAGACCGAGGACCAGAGTTCCGGCATTGACGATCGCGGCGACGGCATAATTGTCGGCCGAGCCCGTCAGCGTCAGCATTCCCGTGCCAATCTTGGTGATCGTGCTGCCGCCTGCCGCGGCGTTGCTGATATTTCCCAGGACCAGATTCCCCGCGCCACCGGCGGTGAAGGGAAACCCATTTCCGCCGCCATAGTTGATGCTGCTCGAGGTCAGCGTGGAGGTCGTGCCGGCGACAGAGTTGATCAGTGCCCCATTGCCGCCGACGCCGGTGCCGGAAACGAGGACGGCGGCGACGGTTTCATTCATGCCGTTCATGTCCAACGTGCCGCTGGTGATATTGACGTTGGCGCCGTCGTAGATTTGGTCGCCGCCCGACCCGCCCAGTTGCACCAGCGCCCCCGCGACAGTCAAACCGCCGCCGCCGATCGCGTGAACATTGGCGCCGCCGGTGCCGATGCTGTTGATCTTTCCCAGGATGACAGTTCCGCTATTGGCGACGAGGCCCAAACCGGCATTGTCGGCGGTGCCGGCAAGCGTCAGCGTGCCGGTTCCGTTCATGGTAATTGTGGTGCTGCTGTTGATGGAAGAGTTGAACGCCAGGCTGCCTGCGCCGGCGATTGAGAAACCGCCGCCGGTCGACGGATTGACCGTCACGTTGATATTCGTGGTGGCAGAGGTGTTATTCAGCGTGATGGCCGACCCGTCGGCAAGCGTCAGGCTGTTTGATCCGCCGAGGGTGTAGGCACTTCCTGGCGCCTGCATATTGAAGGTGAGGCCGCCGGCCGATTGGTCGGCATTGAGGCTGACGGTTCCGCCGGTGCCGGCCGAAGTCGCACCGAAGACCGCGACATTACCCGCCACCCACTGTCCGTCGGCCGAGACGCCATCGCCCCAGTTCATCGAGGCAGCATCCCATATGCCCGATCCATCCGAGCCGGTAACGGGACTATTCTCAAGCGGATCCCAATATTGGGTGCCGCCAAATGTCGGCGGCGAAATCAGCGCAAACGAAACCAACGCCGCCCCAGCGGCAACTTTGATTCGTGATAGGCGCAATTTGGACCCGCAATGCCCAGGAAACAGAAGCATCTCCACGTTTTCTCTCCTCTGCATATGGATCGAAAATCCCCGAACTTCGGATCGCTAATGAGTCCGAATTCTTGACTTCCAATTCAGTGTAGAAATAATCCCGCACTTCCTATGTAAGCCGCTCCGCTGATGCTGTCAACGCTCTTTTCGCAACCGCCTAAGTTATAAATGCCGCTTCAACATTGGCTGCAACTCTCGCTCACGCAAGGCATTGGCCCAATTCTTGCCCGGCGGATCATCGAAGCCACGGGAAGCGCCCAGCTTGCCTGCGCCGCGTCGGCGGACTTATTGGCGACGATCGAAGGCATCGGCATCGCAAAATCACGTAAAATCGCCACCGCGCTGCGAAGCGCCGCAGCAGACGCCCAAAATGAGATGGCCCGCGCCGCGGCGGTCGGCGTGAAGATTTATTGCCCGGATGATGCGTCCTATCCGCTGATGCTGCGCAGCATTCCCGATCCGCCCAACGTGCTGTATTGCCGGGGAACTTTGGAAGACCGCGACTTGAACGGCATGGCGATCGTGGGCAGCCGCAAGTGCTCATTTTACGGCCGCGAACAAGCCGAGCGCTTCGGCGCGCTTTTGGCCGGGGCCGGGTTCACGGTTATTTCCGGCGGGGCCAGGGGAATTGATTCGGCGGCACATCGCGGCGCCATGTCTCATCCGCAGGGCCGAACCATTGCCGTGCTTGGCAGCGGCGTTGATGTGCCTTACCCGCCGGAGAACAAGGAGCTCTTCGAGCAGGTGGCGGCGTATGGCGCGGTGCTGAGTGAGTTTCCGCTGGGAACTTCTCCAGCGCGGGAAAACTTCCCCCGCCGAAATCGCATCGTCAGCGGCTTATCCCGCGGCGTGTTGATCATCGAAGCCGACGTCCGCAGCGGCGCGCTGATCACCGCCCGCCAGGCCTGTGACGATCACGGCCGGCCGGTGTTTGCACTGCCGGGGCGGGTGGATAATCCGCTGTCTGCCGGGCCGCACCTGCTGATTCGCGATGGGGCGACGCTGGTGACGAGGCTGGAGGAGATTCAAGAAGGCCTCGGCCCCCTTCCAGCTGACGCGGTGGAGGCGGGATTGTTTGTCGAATCCGCGCCGCCTGCAAGCGCTTTGCCGCCTGGGGAGGCTGCGGTTGTGGCAAACCAGCCGACTTTGCCCTTTGACGGGCTGACCGTTAGGCAGCGAACGATTCTGGAAGCCGTCACCGGCGGGCCGACCCATGTCGAATTGATCGTTGAACGGACAGGCCTTGAAATCCATGTCATCCTGCAGGAATTGACATTCCTCAGCCTTAAGGGAAAAGTCCGCCGCGTTGAAGGCCAGACCTACGAGCGGCGGTAACGACATGCCGGGATAATAAAAGGGACGGGATTCTCTCACCGACAATTGCTTTGCTGCCACGTCTGGGAAGCATGACGAACAATCGACCGGAGTTTTGAGGCTCTGTGGAACCTTGCTGCCCATCTGCTACCATTCCCCGCCGTTCGTTCTTATTTAACAATGTGACCGAGAACTAATTCCATGGCTGCCCCCAGCGAACCCAACAAAATCATATACTCCATGATCGGCGTTTCCAAACGCTATGACACCAAGGTCGTTCTCAAGGAAATCTACCTTTCCTATTTCTACGGCGCGAAGATCGGCGTATTGGGCCTGAACGGCTCGGGCAAATCCACGCTTCTGAAAATACTGGCCGGGGTGGACAAGAATTTCGAAGGCCAATGCGTTCTGCAACCCGGCTATACGGTCGGCTATTTGCAGCAGGAGCCGCAGCTTGATGACAACATGACGGTTCGCCAGGTGGTCGAGCAAGGGGCGAAGAAAACGTTCGACCTTCTGAAGGAATATGAGGCGATCAACGAGAAATTTGCCGAGCCGATGGACGATGAGGCGATGAGTAAGCTCCTGGAAAAGCAGGGGAAAGTGCAGGAGCAGCTCGACCATATCGGCGCGTGGGATATTGACCAGCAGCTTGAGATGGCGATGGACGCACTTAGGTGTCCGCCGGCCGATACGCTGTGCAAGGTGTTGTCCGGCGGCGAGCGGCGGCGGGTGGCGCTGTGCCGGTTGCTGTTGCAGAAGCCGGATGTGCTGATTCTGGATGAGCCGACGAATCACCTTGACGCCGAGTCGGTCAGTTGGCTGGAGCAGCATTTGAAGCGGTATGAGGGAACGGTGATCGCGGTAACCCACGATCGTTATTTTTTGGATAACGTGGCGGGATGGATTTTAGAGCTGGATCGCGGCGTCGGAATCCCGTGGAAGGGAAATTATTCCGCCTGGCTCGAGCAGAAAAAGACGCGCCTGAGCATCGAGGAGAAAACCGAAAGCGCCCGCCAGAAGGCATTGGCCCATGAATTGGAATGGGTGCGGCAATCGCCCAAGGCGCGGATGGCCAAAAACAAAGCCCGCGTGCAGCGCTACGAGGCGATGCTCAACGAAGACCCGCGCGAAAAAGAAACCCAGGTGGAAATCTACATTCCGCCCGGCCCCCGGCTTGGCCGCCTGGTCGTCGAGGCGCAGGCCATCAGCAAAGGCTTCGGCGAAAAGCTGCTGTTTTCCAATCTGTCCTTCTCCCTGCCGCCGGGCGGCATCGTGGGAATCATCGGCCCAAACGGCGCGGGAAAAACCACGCTCTTCCGTCTCATCACCGCCCAGGACAAGCCCGACGCCGGCAGCTTTAAGGTCGGCGACAGCGTGAAGCTCGCCTACATGGAACAGAGCCGCGATAGCTTGAAGGATGATGACAACGTCTGGCAGGCGATTTCCGACGGGCAGGAATTGATCAAGCTTGGGCCGGTGCAGGTGAACAGCCGGGCATGGGTTTCGCGATTCGGCTTCACCGGCACCGATCAGCAAAAAAAACTGGCCGTCCTGTCCGGCGGCGAGCGCAATCGCGTGCACCTGGCCCGCATGCTCAAGCAAGGCACCAATGTCATTTTGCTCGACGAGCCGACCAATGACCTCGACGTGAACACGATGCGCGCGTTGGAAGAGGCGTTGGAAAACTTCGCCGGCTGCGCCGTCATCATCAGCCACGACCGCTGGTTCCTCGACCGCATCGCCACGCATATTCTGGCATTCGAGGGTGACAGCACCGTCACCTGGTTCGACGGCAACTACACGGCCTACGAAGCCGACCGACACGCCAGATTGGGAATCGCGGCGGATCAGCCGCATCGGATTAAGTATCGGAAATTGACGAAGTAGCGAAGTAATTGGCCGGCATTGAACTTTATTGCGGACACGGACACTTCATTTACATGATTTCATTCAGGCTCTCCTTCGTCGCTCCGGCTTTACTGATGATTTGCGCGGGCTGCGCTGCGAACACGCAGTCTAAAATCGCCCCGGCAATTGCACCGGCTGTTATTAAGGCCGATCCCTGGGAAGATCAATCCACGGTCGAAAAGACGCTGATCCTCGTCCATGTCACGACGTGGTATATGCAATTTTGCCCGCCGCCTGACCAGATGTGCTTTGGAACGACGGAAAACACGCGGAGGTTTATTCAGATTCATTCCAAGATCGCCAGGTCGCGCGAAGCGCTTTACCGCGCCCTCAAAATGAGATTTGGCGATGACGGTCCCAAAATATTTAACATCGCAAGCTATCGACACAATCCCCTACCGCCCGCTGAGATGGCGAAAGGAATGCAAAGGATGGGCGACTTATTTCTTGGTGATCTTCAGAAGATGGAGATTCGTGTAGACGCGAACACGGCAACGATACGCGACCCAAGCCAGAAAGGGGACGTATTGCATGCCCGAAGATCGAACGGAAAGTGGATGATTGAACTTTCCGACCCCGGTCCTCTGCTCAAAGAGGAGTTAAAAGCAACTGAGGCATACGAAATGGGAATTCGCCAGACAAGGGAAATTACCGCGGAACTGACGGCGGGAAAATATGCTACCGCGAGTGACGCGCTCGCAAAATTCAAGGAGCGTGGGAAAAAAGTGCAGGCGATTTACGAGCGCGTTTCGCCAGGGCCGAAAGTATTTTTGCCAACATCGACTCAGCCGTCGCAATAGTCTCGTAGGGTCCGCACTGCGGACCAATTCCCTGCCATCGCGGCAACGCCTTTTTCCACGTTCGATCGGTCTTTGGATGCAATGCAGGATGCCCAATTATCGCCGCCCATTCCGAGCCGGCAACCGCATTTCGATGGGATGAACGTCGAGAGAATGGAAGCGGCATTCGGGGAATGAAGGACTTCACCCGGCGGCGAAATGGTCCGCGGTGCGGACCCTACTTTGCCCGGTCAATGCCCCGGATGCGGCGGGCCGATCATTCGTGGTCATGATTTAAAGAATCCCGTAGGGTCCGCACTGCGGACCAGTTCTTTGCCATCGCGGCAACGATTTCTTCCACGCCCGCGCGGCCTTCGGATACAATGGGGCCATGCCCAATTATCGCCGCGCATTTCGACCCGGCGGCACGTTCTTCTTCACGCTGGTCACGTATCGCCGCGCCCGTTTTCTCTGTGACGATCTTGCCCGTCGGCTGCTGCGCGACGCGATCGAGCAATGCCGCGCGCAATTTCCATTCATTACCGATGCGATGGTTCTGCTCCCCGATCATTTCCACGCGATGTGGACGCTGCCACCGGGCGACTCGGATTATTCCAGCCGATGGGGGCGCATCAAGAAAGCGTTCACCCAGTCATGGGTGACCGCGGGCGGATGGGAAGGCGCCGTCAGCGATTCCCGGGCAACCAACCGACGACGCGGCGTGTGGCAACGGCGGTTCTGGGAGCACACAATTGCCGATGCGCACGATTACGAGCGGCACATGAACTATATTCATTTCAATCCGGTCAAGCACAAATACGTCGCGTGCCCACATGCCTGGAAGTGGTCCACATTCCATCGCTTGGCGACGAAAGAAATCTATCAGCCGCAGTGGTGTTGTAGTTGCGATGGAAGCAGGCCGCGAGAGCCGGATTTCGATGGGATGAACGTCGGGGCGATGGAAGCGGCGTTCGGAGAATAAGGTGCGATCACCGGGCGACGGACTGGTCCGCAGTGCGGACCCTACTATGCTCCATTTCCGCATCCTTCACGCCGGGCGCGGCCACGCTGCGATGCGCAGGTCATTGCATGCAGCGGCGTGGCTGGCTTCGAGATCGAGCGGCACGGCCAAGTCGGGCGCGAGCCATAACGGAAGCGTCGGCAGCCGTTGACCGATCTGCAACTCGGCAGGCCACGACAGCAGTTGACCATCGCCGCTTTGGCCCGCCACTGGCTGATACGAAATCGCGACGAGCGTGGCGGATTCAAGTCGTTCCGGCGGGAGATTATCGCCCAGAACGATGAGCAGTTCGGCCCGCAGGTCGGCCCGCCGCGTTGTGACGGTGTCGATCACAACCAATCCCCGCCCGTGGCGGAGATGTTCGGCACATTTGGCGGCGAACGCCTCGCGCGCCTTGGGCCGATCCTTATTGCGCGGGCTCACCAGTTCGATTGCGGCTGCCAGTCGCGGGTCGCCCTCGTCGCTGAAAATCTCGACGCGAATATCGTCAGCTTCCGGCCATTCGATCGCCACCGTCGTCTGCTGTATATCCGGACTCCACATCGGGCGTTCGGGCGCGACAGCCGATGATGGCGAAATGGCGTTGTCGCGCAAAGCCGCGACGTCAATTTCCATCGGCCCATCGCGGTCGAGGAACGGGACGGCATAGTATCCCGCCGGGAGAACCCCGGCGTTGAGCAATCTCGCCATCGCCGCCGCCCACGCCCCATGAAATCCGCGCCACGGGTGGGTTCGGCTTAGCGGAGGATGAAAATGATCGAGAAGGGGCATATGTCTTCCAGTACGCGCCTTGGATTATACCACGGATGTACCTCGTTTGAAGTTTTGCTATGCTGGAAGCCATGAAAACCAATTGGACCGGCGTTTTTCCCGCTGTCACCACCCAGTTTAAGAAGGACCAATCCCTCGATCTTGACGCCACCGCCAAACATCTGGAAGCGCTTATCGCGTCGGGCGTCACTGGATTGGTGATGCTCGGCTCGCTCGGCGAAAACGTGGCGCTCTTGCCGGAGGAAAAACGAAAGGTCATCGAATTGGCCCTCCGCGTCAGCAAGGGGCGCGTGCCGGTGCTTAGTGGCGTGGCCGAGTGCAGCACCGCCGCATGCTGCGCTTATGCCCGCGACATGGAAAAACTGGGGGCCGATGGATTGATGGTGCTGCCGGCGATGGTTTACAAATCCGACCCACGCGAAACCGTTTCGCATTTTCGGGCCGTGGCGCGGTCGAGCGGATTACCGATTTTGGTTTACAACAACCCGGTGGCGTATGGGGTTGATATCACGCCGGAGATGTTCGCGGAATTGGCCAATGAGAAAACACTGGTGGCGTTGAAGGAATCGTCAGGGAACGTGCGCCGAATCACCGATTTGTTCAATGCCGTCGGCGATCGTTACACGATTTTCTGCGGCGTGGATGATTTGATTCTGGAAAGCGTGATGCTTGGCGCCAAGGGATGGGTGGCCGGGCTTGGCCTGGCGTTTCCCGAGGAAAACCAGCGGCTGTGGGAATTAATGATGGCCAAGCGCTGGGATGAGGCACTGACGCTTTATCGCTGGTATACGCCACTGCTGCATCTGGACGTGCATGTGAAATTCGTGCATTACATCAAGCTGGCGATTCAGGAATGCGGGCTGGGTTCGGAATGGGTGCGCGCGCCGCGCCTGCCGCTGGAAGGAGCCGAGCGCGAGCAGGTTTTGGCGATCATCCACGAAGGAATCCGCAAGCGGCCGAAGGCGAAGTGATTGATGTTCGCAGCAGAACGTTTTTCAGATTGGTGCGTCTGCCCACCCGTCATCCTGAGCTGAGGTACTCCGAAGGATCTGGCCCGTCTTCGCGTACCGGCAATATCCTTCAAAGATATGCACGAAAATTTTATTTTCCTGACAAGATTTCGGGACGCTGAAACGTAGGGCGGGCACTGCCCGCCGCTGACGTCTCCCCGGAATCACAGCTCGGCGGGCAGTGCCCGCCCTACGTAAAGCAGTTATCTTTTGGGTTGTGGGCGCACCCCACATTGGGGAGTACCTCAGGATGACGGGTGGGCAGACGCACCCCAACGTGAAAAGTGCTCTAAAATCAGTGTGCGCGGTTTCGCGGTGCCGTGATTCCGTCGGAGCACACGCTTTTCGCCAACAATGGTCATGAATTCCAAACCCCAACGCATCCACGTCATCGACTCTCATACCGCCGGGGAACCGACGCGCGTGGTGATCGGGCTTCCGCCGGGCCTGCGGCGACAACGTGGCGAAAATGGCGGCTTAGCGTTAGGCGTGGGATCGGCTGCCGAGCAACTGGCGATCTTTCGCGAGCAGCACGATCATTTCCGCGCCGCGATCGTCAATGAGCCGCGGGGGTCGGATGTGATGGTTGGCGCGCTGCTTGTGAAACCGGCCGACAAATCCTGCGCGGCCGGCGTCATCTTTTTTAATAACGTCGGATACCTTGGCATGTGTGGGCACGGCACCATCGGCGTGATCGTGACGCTGGCGCACCTGGGCCGAATTTTACCTGGAATTCATCGCATCGAAACTCCGGTTGGCATTGTCAGCGCGACGCTGGAGACCAATGGCGAAGTTACTGTGGCCAATGTGCCATCGTATCGAAAAGCCAGGGCCGCCGTCGTGCAGGTGCCGGGAATTGGGACAGTTCGCGGGGACGTGGCGTGGGGCGGCAACTGGTTTTTCCTGGTGGAGGATCACGGTCAGAATCTGTCGCTGAAGAATGTCGAGGCGCTGACCGATTACGCCTGGCGCGTGCGCCAGGCGGCCAACAGCCAGGGCTTTCCCGAGGTCGATCATGTGGAACTTTTCGCGCCGCCGGGTGATGGCACTGCCCACTCGCGCAATTTCGTGTTGTGTCCGGGAAAGGCGTACGACCGCTCGCCGTGCGGCACTGGAACCAGCGCCAAGATTGCCTGCCTGGCCGCCGATGGAAAATTGGCTGAGGGGCAAACGTGGATTCAGGAAGGTATTTTGGGCACGCGTTTCGCCGCGCGATATGTGCGCGACGGAGAGCAGATCATTCCGTCAATTTCCGGATCGGCTTTTGTCACGGCGGAAACCACGCTGATCCTGGACCAGCGTGATCCATTTCGATGGGGAATTGAGGCGGGATGATTGCAAACGAGTAGACCGACGCCGCGCAGGGTTTTGGCGCGAAGGCTTGCCCGCGATGGCGGTGGAACACGAGGTTGGACCAGGCGTTTTCGGAAGTTTCCGTAATATTCAATTCAAAGGCACGGCCGAAACGGCCGTGTCACGACCAAGCGTCCAAAATCGCCCGGTTTGAGTGAATAAAATAGCTATTTCGCGTTCTTCGCACCTTCGCTTCTTCGCGTCAAAAATCCCTCGATCGTACGAATCATTCAATCATGCCAAAAAATGTCCTTATCCTCGGCAGCGGCATCATCGGACTTTGCTGCGCGCATTATCTGGTCGGTCGTGGGCATCGCGTCACCATCGTCGATCGTGATGGCGCACAAGCGCAGGGGTGTTCCTTCGGCAATGCCGGAATGATCGTGCCGAGCCATTTTGTGCCGCTGGCCGCGCCGGGAATGGTGGGCATGGCGCTGCGCATGATGCTCAATCCGCGCAGCCCGTTCTCTATCCAGCCGCGGCTGGATGCGGGACTATTCAGCTGGATGTGGCATTTCCACCGTTCTGCCACCGCGCCGCATGTGAAGCGGGCGGCACCAGTGCTGCGCGATCTGAATCTGGCAAGCCGGAAGTGTTATGAGGAGTTATCAGATACCTGCGGAAACGATTTTGGCCTGGTGAAAAATGGCCTGCTGATGCTTTGCAATACCAATCGCGGCTTGCATGAAGAATCTGACGCCGCGGAAACGGCAAATCGCCTGGGTATTCCGGCCCGGGTGCTTGATGCCCGGCAGACGGCAGAGCTGGAGCCGGACGTGAAGATGGACATCGCCGGGTCGGTCCATTTCCCGCTGGATTGTCATCTTTCGCCGGATCGGCTGATGCAAAGCCTTCGCCAAAGGCTCGCCGATGCTGGGGCGAATTTTATTTGGAATGCCGATGTGAAAGAGTTGCGTCGCGAAGCCAGGAAAATCGTGGCGGCTGTCACAAAAGCCGGTACGGAGATCGCGGCTGATGAATTTGTTTTGTGTGCCGGGTCGTGGTCGGGCGAATTGGCGCGCGATCTGGGCCTGAAACTTCTGATGCAGGCGGGGAAGGGTTACAGCCTGACGCTGGCGAATCCGCCGCTTTTGCCGCGGCTGTGCGCGATTCTGACCGAGGCGCGGGTGGCGATGACACCGATGGATGGCCGCGTGCGGTTCGGCGGAACGATGGAGATGTCGGGGCTGAATCAGCGGATTTATCGCAAGCGCGTGGAGGGAATCATCCGCTCGGCGTGCGCGTATTATCCGCAGTTCAGCGAAGCCGATTTCGCGGCGGTGGAACCGTGGTGTGGATTGCGTCCGTGTTCGCCGGATGGGCTGCCCTACCTCGGGCGAACGCGGAAGTTTTCCAACCTGTGCATCGCGACGGGGCACGCGATGATGGGGATGAGTCTCGGACCAATCACGGGGAAGATCGTCGCGCAGATTATCGATGAGGGGCGGACGGAGATGGATGTTTCGCTGCTCGATCCGGATCGGTATGAGCGGTGATTTGTGGAAAGCGCTCCGAGAACGCGCCTGCGATGGAAACATCAAAGCCCACGGTGCTTGCACCGTGGGTTGCTGCCGGGTTATGTCGGATGAAACACGATCACCGCATGATCCGGGCTCAAACCCACCGTGCAAGCGCGGTGGGCGTTCTTGCAACAGCACAACTGATTGCGGTGGAGGTGCCGTACGCGCCGCGCATCGGTTTGCAAATAATCACAATACCTCGTGCGCCGCTTTTCCCGCTGAGGTGACAAAGAAAACTGCGTGTTGTGCGGGTTCGGGAAACTCCCGAACGTAGCACTCGCGCCACTGCGCGAGGAACGCATCAGCATCCGCATTTTTAACCAGCGCCCAGACGCTTCCACCAAAACCTGCGCCGAAAGCCGAGGCAGCAGCCGCGCCGCATTCCCGGGCGGCGCGGGCGAGAAGAATCGTCTCAGGTATCTGGTTTCCCAACCAGCGGTGCGACAAATCCTGCGAACGATCGACGAGCGTTCCCAACTCGTCAATGCGCCCGCTTTGTAGCGCCGACGCCGCGGCCGGGATGATCTGCTCGCTCTCGGCGACGAATTGCTCGAGGCGGTCGATCAGCCGGCTGGGGGAGATTCCGTTTACGTCCGTGCCGCCTAGCATTTCGCGCAGCGCGGCGAGCGCGCTCGGCCTGCTGCGGATCGCATCGCCCAGTGTCGCGTCGCTTCGGCCGGTTGTTTCGCGCCAGCGATCCATGATCGCGGAGACCGACATCGAGATGGCGTTATACGCCTGCCGCGCAGCGCCGGTTTTTTCTGCGACGACGCCGCTTGCGGCGATGGCAAACACGTAATCGGGTGGAAGTGCGATGTCGCATTCATGGCGCACCGGGCAGAAGGCGTATTGGCGCAGCACGCCGGGGCGCGAGCAGAGGATGGCGGTGTGGTCCTGGCTGCCGCCGAAGGTTCCCACGCCGCGATCGCCGGCGAGGCCGCGGAAGGACTGGCCGTTTTCGATGGTGCCAAGATATCCGGCAAGATCTTCGAGCGTGTGAATGTTATCGCGATGGATCGGCTGTTCGTTGAGCCGGTTGATTTTCGCCAGCACAAGATAAACGGCGATCATCAGCGCGCTGGAACTGCTCATGCCGGCCGATGGCGGAAGATCGCTGGAAAATGCGATGTCAGCGCCAAGCAGCTTTCCCGGAAAATTCCGCGCCAGCCGGCGGGCGACGGTCATGGGATAATTCGACCAGTGGCCTGTCCCGACGAGAAGATCGCCACCGAGCGAGAACTCAATCTGCTGCCCATCGCGCGCATCGGCAATGTGAATCGTGTTGTCCTCCCGCGGCACGGCAACGATTCCAAACCCGCGCTCCACCGCGCAAAGAAGGCTTCGTCCGCCGGCATAGTCGGTGTGCTTTCCGAGGAATTCGATGCGGCCAGGGACCAGAAAAGCAATCGCATCGTCCACGTCATTCGTCCGCTGCCTCAGAATCGAAGCCGCGTGGGAAAGAAGCATGGCGCGAGAACCAGCGCGATCGGGATCGTACCCGGCGGAAGTAAGCCGGGCGGTGAAATGAATAATGTCATCGCGTGTCATGCCGCTGCAGTTTAACGTGGCATGGGCGGCTCGCCCATGTTCTTTGAGCGTTTTTCAGTTTGAGCGCGGGCGTAATCCGCAGACGAAAGAGCCGCGCACGGAGGGTACTCCCGAAGTAAGCGGGTCCGACGAAAGCGCTGACTCCGGGAGTACCCTTCGTGCGCGGCTCGTTATGCGTTACGTCCTTGCGTATACACGGATGAGAAGGAAATCACAGCGTTTTCTTATCCGCGCACATCCGTGAAATCCGTGGTCAACCTCTTGTAGCGTTTCTCAGGTTGGTGGGGCATTCGCGCGACAGTCATCCTGAGCGACTCCTCAGCGCGGCCTCCGGCCGCAACCAAAACACGCGCCCAAAGCGGCGCGGCGATTTCCCGTATAACGGGCGTCTCGCCCGTGTCTTAATTCAAAGGGGACACGGGCGAGACGCCCGTGATACGGGGAATTATCGCGCTTCTTCGTCCCAGGAAATCTTTTTCAAAAAAAAAGTCCGCGGCCCTCGCTGAAGCTCATCAGCGGCATTGAGGGTGGGACATCACCCGATCTCCCCCTTCACCTTCGCAAAAGCTCCAACCGCGAATTGCAGATCTTCCGCCGTATGGGCAGCGGATATTTGCACGCGGATGCGCGCCTTTCCCTTGGGCACCACCGGAAACGAAAATGGAATCACGTAAATCCCCAGCTCCAGCAGCCGCTCGGCCATTCGCACCGCCAACGGCGCTTCGCCGAGCATGATCGGCACGATTGGATGAACGCCCGGCACAATGTTAAATCCCGCGGCGGTCATGGCAGCGCGGAATGTTTTGGTGTTCTGCTCGAGCCGATCGCGCCACTCGGTTGTTGACGAAAGAAGCGACAAGGATTTGAGCGCCGCGCCAACGACGGGCGGCGGAAGGGAATTGGAAAATAAATAGGGACGGGAGCGCTGACGTAAAAGGTCGATGATTTCGCGCCGGCCGCTGGTGTATCCGCCCGACCCGCCGCTGAGGGCTTTTCCCAGGGTGCCGGTGAGAATATCGATTCGGCTCATGACGCCGTGGTGCTCGTGGGTGCCGCGGCCGGTCTTGCCCATGAAGCCGGTCGCGTGCGAATCGTCGACCATCACCAGCGCATCATATTTGTCGGCCAGGTCGCAGATGCCGGGCAGATTGGCGATGATTCCATCCATCGAGAACACGCCATCGGTGGCGATCATGCGAAAGCGTGCGCCTTTGGCTTCGACCAGGCGCGCTTCGAGGTCAGCCATGTCGTTGTTGCGATAACGGTAGCGCGTGGCTTTGCATAGGCGCACGCCGTCGATGATGGAGGCGTGGTTCAGCTCATCGGAAATGATGGCGTCCTCCGGGCCAAGGAGCGTTTCAAAAAGTCCGCCGTTGGCGTCGAAGCACGAGGAGTAAAGGATGGTGTCATCGGTGCCAAGAAATCGGCTCAGCGCGCTTTCCAGGTCCTTGTGAATCTGCTGTGTGCCGCAGATAAAGCGGACGCTGGCCATGCCATACCCCCATTGGTCCAGCGCGTCGCGGGCGGCTTGAATAATGGCGGGATGATCGGCCAGGCCAAGATAATTGTTGGCGCAAAGGTTCAATACTTCGCCGCGTGCCGAGGTTGCCAGGTGAGGTTTCTGCGGCGTGGTGATGATCCGCTCGGCCTTGGAAAGACCGGCCGCGGTGATTTCTTCGAGCTGATGTTTCAGGTGATTTTTGAATTGAGCGTAGGGCATGAGTTATTTCCGTGGCACGGGCGGCCCGCCCGTGCTTTTCCTTTGTAGGCGCCGTGGGCTACATCGTTCGATCGGTTTTTGCTTCAGCGCGTTCTCTTCAAATTCGGACTTCGTCATTCATTCGGAATTCGGGGATTCGTCATTCGTCATTACTGCGCAAATCAACATGGTCACTAAAGTGACCACGCCCCTTAACCTTCTTTCCAGGTCAAAATCACCTTCCCGGATTTTCCGGAGCGCATCGCATCGAAACCCTGCTGGAATTCGCTGTAGGGAAGCCGATGGGTGATGATCGGGGTGATGTCCAGGCCCGATTGCAGCATCACCGTCATCTTGTACCACGTCTCGTACATCTCGCGGCCGTAGATGCCTTTGATGGTGAGCATATTAAATACAACCGTATTCCAGTCGATCGCCATTTCCTCCGATGGGATGCCCAGCATGGCGATTTTTCCGCCATGGCACATGTTGCCCAGCAGATCGCGGAAGGCGGACGGGTTGCCGCTCATTTCCATTCCCACGTCAAACCCTTCGCGCATGTGAAGCTCGTTTTGCACGTCGGCAAGCTTTTGCTTGCGCGCATCGACCACGACGGTTGCCCCGAGATTTTTCGCCAGCTCCAGCCGCCAGGGGTTTACGTCGGTGACGACAACATGCCGGGCACCGGCATGCCGGGCGACGGCCGCAGCCATGCACCCGATCGGCCCCGCGCCGGTGATCAACACGTCTTCGCCGAGCGTGTCAAAACTCAAAGCCGTATGAACGGCATTGCCGAATGGATCGAAGATCGATTGCACATCGCGGGAGATTCCCGAAATGTGCGAGCCGTCGGCCGAGTCGTGCAGCCAGACATTGGTCATCGGGAGTGAAAGATACTCGGCAAACGCCCCCGGCCGATTGACGCCGACGCCCTGCGTGTTCTTGCAAAGATGCCGTCTGCCCGCCATGCAATTGCGGCACTGGCCGCAGACCACGTGCCCTTCGCCGCTGACGATATCGCCGACGTGAAAGGCCGTGACATTCGACCCAAGTTCCACGATTCGCCCGACAAATTCGTGCCCCACCACCATCGGCACCGGAATCGTCTTCTGCGCCCAGGCGTCCCAGTTATAAATATGAACATCCGTCCCGCAAATGCCGGTGCGCAAGACCTCGATCAGCACCTCGTTGATGCCGATGCGCGGAACCGGCGCCTCATCGAGCCACAACCCCGGCTCGCTTTTTTTCTTGATCAGGGCTTTCATCATTTTCATTAAAATACTCCGTGGTGCTAATTTCTAATGACGGGCTGTTGATTTTCGACGACATAACGCCGATAATCATGGTGCGGCCAGAATGAGCCGGCGTCAGCCGACTCTGGATTCACTTCCCTGGTCGCTTCTTTTTTTCCTCGTTTGTGAGCCATGCCATGATATCAGTGAACGATTCATCGCCCCGGTGGATCAGCGGTTCGATAAGGTCATAGGCACCTGCGTCGATCGGTTTTAAAGGAGCCAACTTCCGATCCGCTTCCACATGTTTCCGCAACGTCAGCGCACAGACATCCGCGAGTTGAATCGGGAGGCTCTTTGCAGAGTCGATAAAGAATCCTTTTTCGACGATTTGCCCGAGTTGAATTGTACCGGCGTTTCCCCGTAAAAGGCGGATGGAATTCTCGACATCGACGGTGATTTCACGATTTTCGTCGAAGATGAACATGCCAAGTTGCGAGGGCCGAAGCTCCTTTAGGTAGTCGTTGACGACCTTTGCCACGAGTGGGAATGCGGCGATATGCGGATTGATCAAGACTCCGCCGCCCATTGAGAGCCGAAGCCATCCCGCATAGCGATGCTTTTCGATCGCGCGATAAACAATCTTCACGCCGTGACGAGGCGCGATGGAGAGCCACTTGTTTCTAAATTCGATCCGCTCGGGGACCGGCACACCTTCAAAGAAGCCGTGACCGCTGCGCAGGTCTGTCCCATGGACCTCGAACCCCTTGGGTATTCCCGTAGGAAATTGCCGGGCGATTGTTTCTTGAAGTTCCGCGTCGAGCCCCTGCCAGCGGCTTTCGTCCACGACGAGTGCGCAAAGCACAAATACAGGCTGCTGGGCGTTATTCAAATTCAGCCCGGAGTTGCCCGACTCATCAAGATAGATCAAATGCATGGCCAAAGACCTCCGCGCAGCTTGCCCTTGTAGGCATTTTATCTCGGGAGTTGTAGCATGGGTGGCTAATCTTACCAACCTGCCTGAACTTAGGGTCGACGCGTGAAGAGCACCGGCGGATTTCCTGGTCAAGAATTGGGGGTTTATGATGGACCCGATTAACCCTTCACCAGACGTTTCCCCGCAGCCGACACCCGCCGCGGCTACTCCATTCGCCGTCCTTGGCTGCGGAGCGCGCGGGCAGGGGTTTGCGGATTGGATCGCCCGGCATCCAACCCTCGCGCGCGTCGCGGCTGTGGCCGAGCCTTTACCCGACAGGCGAAATCTCGTCGGCGATCGGCATCAGGTGCCGTCGGCTCTTCGGTTCGATTCCTGGGAGCAGCTTCTCGCCCGGCCGCGCCTGGCGGACGCGGTGATCAATACCCTGATGGACCAGCAGCACGTTGGGGCCGCCGTGGCGGCGCTGGACCTCGGGTATCACATGCTGCTGGAAAAGCCGATGGCGGTCACCTTGGCCGATTGCGTGGCGATCGACGCGGCCCGGCGGCGCAATGATCGCATCGTCTCGGTCTGCCATTCACTGCGGCATCATCCGACATATCGCGAAGTGAAGCGAATCATCGATGCCGGGACAATCGGGCAGGTTGTGAGCATCGACCAGCTCGAAGGCGTTGAACCAGTGCATCAGGCGCACAGCTTTGTTCGCGGCAACTGGGGGAACGAATCGCGCAGCACGTTCATGCTGCTGGCCAAAAGCTGCCATGATATTGACATTATCATGCATTTGATGGGCGGCGATTGCCGGCGGGTCAGCTCATTTGGCGGCCTGTCGCACTTCACGCGAGCCAATCAACCGCCGGGCGCGCCGGATCGTTGCAGCGATGGATGCCCGCACGAGGCGGCCTGCCCCTACTCGGCGTTGAAGGTTTACGGGCAGGGAAAAAGCTGGGGAAAATATATCGGGCTCGATCGCCTGACACAGCAGCAGCGGGATGAATTCGTGAAAACCAGCCCGTATGGCCGCTGTGTTTATGCGACGGATAATGATGTGGTGGATCATCAGGTGGTGGCGCTGGAATTTGCCGGCGGGGCAACGGGCACATTCACCATGACGGCGTTCGCCCCTGCCGGCCGGAAACTTCGCGTGCACGGCACGCGTGGGTTCATCGTCGCCGATGTGGAAAAACGCCGGGTGGAATTGCACCGGTTCTGGGGACCGAATGCGGGGAGCGAAGTAATCGACATTCCGGCGGATGGAGAAGGAACGCACGATGGGGGAGACGATCAGATCATTCATGCGCTGGTTTGGGCGATTCGGGAGAATAATCCCGCGCTGGTTTTGACTGATAGCGCCGAGTCGCTTCGGACGCATACGGTGGCGTTTGCCGCCGAAAAGGCGAGACGCGAGAAAAGGGTAGTGGAGGTGGCGGAGTTTAGCTGACGACGGCCAAACACCGGGTTGGGGCGTCTGTTGCAGTGTGGCACGGGCGGCCCGCCCGTGGGTGGCGGTACGCCGCCGCGTTGATCGGTACTCCGATCAAGTTAGCACAAATCACAACCACAAACCTTCTTCAAGAGTTGCCGCGATTCGCGTTGTTATGGGCTGAGCAAATCCGTTGCCGGGCCGCATGCGCCGCAGTCGAGCGCCAGCCGGGTGAGGTTGTCGCACATCGCCTTGTATTCGCTGGTCTCCGAGAGGATTTCCAAAGCCCGTTCCAGGCTTTCCAGCTCGGCCTTGCTGAGAATGACGCATACGTCGTCGCAGCCAGAGCGGGTCAGTTCAATCCGGCCGTGGCCGGCGGCAACCTGTTCGTGAATGCGGTCCATCGCACTCCGAAGGCGCATTAAATCGAGCGACTGAAATAGTGATTCCGGCATGAGCGAGATCCTCCGACAACACATCGCCAGTTTCCAGGTTCCGGCTCAATTGCCGGCCCACAACCCGTGTTCAAAGATGAATATGGCGGAGAAGGGCCAAAGGTTCGTTAATCTGCCGAATTACCTGAGCGCCGATGATATCGGACTGTGGCGGCCGCCCGGCGGAATATCGTCCGGCGTCATTCGCACCGTCTGCGGCGCACGGCCGACCAGGGCGCTGAATTTCCATGCGGTCATCGACAACACGATCCACGCCAGCAGTAGATGGGCCAAGCCGATTACAAGGGCGACCAGGCACCCCGTCGTGCCATTGGAAAATCCCCGGGAGGAAGGAAGCCAGAATTGCAGATCCGTGGTGCTCCGGCGGCCAATCTGGTTGAGGAAGTAATAAGGCTCGTACCACCCGACCTGTTCATACAGACGGCTGCTGGGAACCCAATCCATCTTCGCCGAAAAAATCGCCAGCCCCGCGTAGAAGGCCAGTGAGGCGATCATCAAATGACCCAGCGCCCCGCGCTTTTTAAAAACCGCCCGCACACCGGCAAAAATAAGCCATGCCGACACAATGCAGAGAATCGCCACCGCGCCCAGGTTTGCCCATTGCGGATCGATCTGCGCCGGATAAGCGGGATTGCCGACGTAATCAATATCCGTCGCCAATCCCAGCGCGAGGAAGACCAGCAAATAGGCTCCAATCGCCAGCATGAGGTTAGCGATTACCGCAAAGGTGGTTTTGCTGAAGCGCAGCGAGAAGTAAATGCCGGTGGCGATCCAGACGCTGTTGAAAGAGATGATGATCCACACGGTGATGAACGCCGCCTCGACGCTAATCACACGATTGGCGGCGAAAAGCAGGAAGTGAACGCAGACCAACACCATCGGCCAAAACAGCCGCCGGGCGATGCCGATCGCCTTTCCCCAGACAATGGTCCGCCCGGAAACGGGCGTGGCGAGCAATAACGTCCAGGTGTCGCTCTCTTTTTCCTGAGCGATGGCGGTTGCGGATATCACCAGCACGATTCCTGCGATGAGGAAGTTAAAAATGCACGCCCAGGCACTTTGGGCGTCCGAATCGTCAAGCTCGGAATTGGCGTTCAATAGACTGTAGACGATCGCCAGCAGGCCAACCGTGATGCAGACCGCGGTGATGCGCTGCCAGCGGCGGGCCATCAATGGCCGGCGGATTTCCCGCCAGAGGATCGGATTATCGCCCACCTCGCGCTGCAACCGCGGCGGATGCGCGCGCGTGGCTGGCGATGCATAGGGAATCACCGGCGGCGCGGCGACGGCCGGCGCCGCGGCGATGTCATCCACGAAGCTTCCGGGTGGCGTTTGCTCGGGAATGAATTGGGCGGCGTACGATTCGACCGCGCCGCCGCGCGCCTGGCCTTCGCGGCGGGCACGCCGGCGCAAAATTGATGCGCTCCAAACCATCAATCCCATCGTCATCGCGATGTGCGATGCAAAACACCATCCCCACGGCAACGGACCCTGCCGCCGGCCCCACAGGCTGGCATCGGTTACCGCAGCCACCAGCCAATATGGATTGGTCGCCAATACCAGACGCAACGCGCCCATGCGCGAACCATGCGGATACAGCCAACGCGATGTCATGGCGATCACAAACGGGATGAACAGATACAAAAAGAACATCGCCGCAAATGAAAGTAAAATGACGGCATATGCACGATTGAGCAGCGAGGAAAAGAAAAGCCCGATGGCGGCGGAGCTGACGGCCGCGAGCAGCGCCAGCCCCACGACGCCAACCATCTGCTCGAGCTCCACGCCGCCCAACAGCCGGACCAGCGCCAACACCGGCAGGCTCAATCCGATGAGGGTCAGCGAAACCAGAAGCCGGCTGAAAAGTTTGCCGGCAACAATCTGCCAGGCGGTGATGGGGGTCATGAGCAGGACCGGGAGTGTCTTATGCAACCGCTCCGAACCGATGGCGGTTGAAGTCAGGACCGGCCCGAGGATGCCCATCACCAGCACGGAAAACATGCTGAAAAACTCGAAAAACATCTCGCCGAGTTCGGCCCGTGCCTGATTTTGCAGCGCAACCCCGCCGCCGAAGCGGCTGGAGTGGGCGGTCTTGATAAAGACCAATAGCAGCAAAAGCAGAAGCAGCGCCAGATAAGCGACGCGGAGGAAGTAAGTGCGTTTGCGGCGCGCAGTGGTGCGAAGTTCCTTGCCAAATATCGGGCCAAACGGGCTGATGCCCTGCAGGGTGGTGGCGAAGGACATTGGGATAATCTAATCCCAGTGGCAACGGGTAGCCAGATGCGAATGTCCCCAACCGTCTGGCGCAGTTATTTCAAACCCCGCCCGCCGAGCCGTGCTAAAATAGGATTGTGGATTGAAACGAGGATTTACCATGCTCAACGATGTCTACCTGGCAGGACCGGTTCGAACCGCCATCGGCGGGTTTAATGGCGCGTTGGCCGAAGTGCCGGCGATGGCGTTGGGAAGCGCGGTGATCCGCGCCACCATGCAGCGCGCGGGAATTGCCGCAGAGCAGGTCGACGAAGTCATCATGGGCAACGTGCTTTCGGCGGGCCTGGGGCAAAACCCCGCCCGCCAGGCGTCCATCGGCGCGGGACTTTCACCAGCCGTCGGCGCGACCACCGTGGGCAAAGTGTGCGGCTCGGGACTCAAAGCCGTCATGCTGGCGGCGCAGGCGATTCAATGCGGCGACGCATCGGCCATCGTGGCGGGCGGCATGGAAAGCATGAGCCGGGCGCCCTATCTGCTCGACAAAGCCCGCACCGGCTACCGCATGGGCAACGGCCAACTGATTGACTCGATGCTGCACGATGGGCTGACCGATGCATACAGCGGCGCAATCATGGGAACCTGCGGCGACCAGTGTGCCGAGAAATACCACTTCACCCGCCAGCAGCAGGATGATTTTGCCGTCGCGAGCTTCAAGCGCGCGTTGGCCGCTGTTTCCAGCGGTGTCTTTGCGCGCGAGATTGTGCCGGTTTCAGCGCCGGCGGGAAAAGGGACGGTGATGGTCGCCGAGGACGAACAGCCCAAGCGATTCAACGAAGAAAAGCTGCGCCAGCTTCGTCCGGCGTTTGCGAAGGAGGGAACCATCACCGCCGGGAATGCCTCCAGCATCAACGACGGCGCAGCGGCAGTGGTTGTATTGTCTTGCGATAAAATGCAATCACTTGGCGTCAAACCCGCCGCGAGAATACTCGGCTACGCGACGGCATCGCTCGAGCCGGAATGGTTTACCATCGCCCCCATCGCCGCCGTCAAGCGGCTTTTGGGCATGCTTTCGCTGAAAGTTGCCGATGTCGACTTGTTCGAAATCAACGAGGCGTTTGCCGTCGTCACCATGGCCGCCATGAAGGAATTGGCCATTCCGCACGAGAAGGTCAACGTCAACGGGGGCGCGGTGGCGCTGGGCCATCCCATCGGCGCCAGCGGCGCGCGAACGCTGGTCACGCTGCTGAACGCCATGCGCGATCGCCGAAGCAAAATTGGAATCGTCACGCTCTGCATCGGCGGAGGAGAGGCCGTCGCCATGGCGGTGGAATTGTGCTGAGAGCGGGTTACGCCCACGGTACAAATTCCATGCGCGCCAGATTTGGTGCGATGCGCCGTTGTCAAACCCGATTCCGTTTCTTGTCCGCGGCCAAACGCCGTTGCAGCAGAACAAGCACGGCGGCTTCCTCCGGCGGAAGCTTCCCCAGCTTCTTTTCCAATTGCGCGGCTCGCTGATCAAACGTTTCGGCCAGGCTGCCATCGATGTAACTGTTGAGGATCTCCGGGTGGATGTAACACTTTCGGCAGACAGCGCGCGTGTTGCCGAGTTGTTTGGCCACCGTCTCTATGGCGCTGACGATGTTCTTCTTTGCCTGCGCCTGGGAATCGAACTTTTCAAACTCGTGCAGCGCCTGGGCCGCCAGGACCGTCCCGGCCCAGGTGCGAAAATCCTTGGCGGTAAAATCCTGGCCGGAAACTTCGCGAAGATAGGCATTCACATCGGTGCTGGTGACGTCGTGGGTCTGGCCTTCTTCGTCCACATAGCCAAACAGTTCCTCGCCGGGCAGATCCTGGCATTTGCGGATGATCCTGGCGAGGCGCGGGTTATCCAGATCAACCTCGCGCTTCACGCCGCTCTTGCCTTTGAAGTGAAAGTGAATGCTTGAGCCATGCACGTCGACATGGCGATCGTGCAGGGTGGTCAGGCCATAATGGCCGTTTTGGTCGGCGTACTGTTCGTTCCCGACGCGGATGAGCGTTGTTTCCAGAAGCCGGACGATCGCGGCCAGAACTTTTTCGCGCGGCATTCCCCGCCGGCGGATATCCCGGGCAACGCGCCGGCGAACTCGGGGCAGCGCCGCGACGAATTGCATCATGCGCGCATATTTCGTTTCATCGCGCACGGCCCGAAACTTTTCGTGATAGCGGTATTGCTTTCGCCCGCGCTCATCATGCCCGGTCGCCTGAATATGGCCGTTTGGCGATGGACAAATCCACACATCGCGCCACGCCGGGGGAATCACCAGCGCCTTGATCCGCGCCACGGCTTTCCTATCGCGAAGCGGCTTGCCCTGTTTATCGAGGTAAATGAACCCCGCGCCTTTGTGCCGCCGTGCAAATCCGGGAGACGTATCCGCGACGTAAATCAACCCCGCGGCATGAGCTGCTTCGACCGGCTCGATCGGGGGAGCGTGATTAACTTTTGAAAGTGAGCGACTGATTTTCGCAGCTTTCGCGATGCCATGCGCCATGAACCGTTTCATGGCAAAGCCAATGCCAACACCATTGGGTTTGCGGCGGAAAAGACGGTCTGTGGTGCGGACCTGTGTACGAGCGGGGCAAATTCATGCGGGCGTGTACGAGAGCGTGTGGATTCATAACGTGCCACGAGCGGCCCGCCAGCGCCTCGGCCGTGTTTCTCGTCGAAAAAGACACGGGCGGGCCGCCCTTGCCACGTAAACGTTCGCGCGCTTTGCAGTGCGTTTCAGGTTGGACTGTGCCAAAACCCCCGTCGAATGAAACAGAGAGTTTGACCACGGATTTCACGGATTACACGGATGGGGAAGGAAATCGGAGCATTTTCTTATCCGTGCGCATCCGTGAAATCCGTGGTTGAACTCTTTGTTGCACGGAGCGCAATCAGCGAGTGTTCACGAGCACGCGGATCGGTCCGCGCAAAGAATCCGCGTCCTCGCTAACGCTCGTCGACGGCGTGACTGATTCACGACCTCGCTATGGTCTAGCGGGGGCTTCCTCTTGCAAATGTTTGTCGAGCCAGGCGCTGACTTTATCCGCCCACATTTTTCCGTGTGCCCGCAGGCCTTTTTCGCTGAGGTGGATTCCCGCGCCGTTGGTGTCGCGGTTGTCGCCGGTGAGGGTGTCGGTGTCGGGACCTTGCAATGCGATTCCCATATCCCACAAATGTTGCTGGGCATCGCGGATGGATTTGTAAACCTTGTCTTTCGGATGATAGGTGGCCTGGGCGACGAACCAGGGGAAGGCCCAGCCGGCCGAGCGCCGCGAAGCCGCGATGATCGTCGCCATCTTGGCGACATATTCGTCGGTGGGCATTTGCTCGGCGTCGGATTCGCCTTGATGCCAGAGCACGGCCCGAAAGCCATGCGGACCGAGTTGCTCGATGCGGCCCATGGTGTGGCGAAATAATTCGCCGTCCGGCATCCACGCGTTGACGCTGGTGCCGCCGTGGCCGGTGCTGGCGATGCCGATGGGGACGTGATAGTGCTCGACCATTGCGTCGGCGAACGGCGCCCAGGGGCTGCCGCCGCTGGAATTGTCGTGTACGCCCGGCTGCGGGTCGGCGGCGGGCCGCCAGGTGCTGCCATCGAAGGTGGATGCCATTCCGCTGGCGGGCTCGAGGCGTTTTTCGCCGTAGTTGGTGGAGTTGGACTGGCCGGCAATGACGAAAACTTCGCCGACGCCGACGTTGGTGATTTCACTTTTGGCAATTTCCTTGTCGCCGGATTTGGCGCGAATCTGCACCGTGTACCAGCCGCCCGCCGGCGTGGAAAGCTCGGCGTTGAACAGGTGCGTCGAAGGATCGAGCGTCGCTGGCTGCCATTTGTCCGGCAGATCTTCATTCACCGTTTTTCCGCTGATGCGGATTTCCACCACGTCGGCTTTCTCCTTCACATGCCCGCTGACGCGCACCGTGCCGACGAATGCCGTCTGCCGCTGAAACACCTGCCAGGGCTTGGGCG